>CAZGOS010000050.1:0-15641 GCA_964527795.1 uncultured Rhodothermales bacterium
TATGGCGGTGACAGCATAGAGGAAATTCGAGCCCGCTTTCTCAGGAAATAGGGCGTTATTTCGCCTGTCTCTGAACAAATTTCGAGAATTGTACCGTTATGTAGTGTTAGTCTCGTTCAGGTTAAACACTCACGTTTACATTTCTCGTCTCTATGCAAAACCGTTATCACGGTAAGGCACTTCCACTTACGCGTTCCTCGATTCCGACTGATTTTGAACGGTATCCGGAAAACGGCGGAGCACCGGCTGCTTCGGGCAGCCCTGCGTATGACGACACTAATCTGCATCTCACACCGCATGTTTCCGACGTCGGCAGTTCAGGAGATGGTCAACTATTCGCTCGGAACGGTACGTCGCGGACGCTCGCGACTATTCATATGCTTGAAACTCCAAACGACTCTGGAGCGGCGCGTATGATGCACATGGACGAAAAGCACCGTGGAGACGGCTTCACCGGGAACGGTTTCGCTGATATGGGTCGATCGGAGAATCTGCAGGTTCGGGTCACTCCTCCGAATGTGATCGAGATGCCACTGTCACAATTGCTGACAAAGCCGACGCCGTCAGCTGAGACATGGAAATTGGCCGGGCTCGTTCTGATTTTCCTTATCTGGATCTCAACGGCGAGTACACTTCTCTTCTTATACATGGATCGTTATCTGTTCGGGTAACCATCCCTGATGAGCGAATCATGGGCAGCGTATCCGTCGTGCGCAATTCGAATCGAGCATTGGCACGGCTCGTGGTGAGAAGCGAAGGGTCTTCGTGAAGAAGGAATGCCAATGCAACATGTTGGGGGAAAATATCTCTGATACATTTATCGAAGCAGAAAAACGTTCTCGCCAAGGAAATCCAGTCATTGATGCAAACCCTGAATCTCTCACAATTAGCGGACGTGTCATGTACCACGGACGACCGTGATCGTGCGCGTGACCGAACGTTTTCCTGCAGTTAGACGGATGAAGTAAAGTCCCGGGCTAATCTCCGTATCCGGGTCATTTGGAGACCATTCGATTTCTCTGGCTTCGAGCTCAACAGATTGTACAAACAACCGGCGTCCGAGTAGGTCATAGATCTCGAGTTGAGGCCGAACGGTCAGATCGCCAAGTGTAACCGGAATCGTTACCGAGTTATGGGGTCCGACTACGAACGGGTTTGGATACGGACTTCCCAGGATGGGGGATTTGCTCGGTACGTCCAACAGGACTTGTCGCCCGATCGAAATGGCGTCGGTAAACACCGGAATCCGCTCTCTATCTATGTTCACCGCAGTTGAATAGGTAATATTGGGGCGCTCCGAACCATTGTTCAGCTCGATTTGTCCGAGCCCGTGCAGACCCGGAGAGATGGGAGCCGTCTCAGAGGAGGCGAGAACGGAACGGAAAATATGCGCTTTTTGGTCGTAAAAGGACTCCGTAATTCCAGAAAAATTTGATTTATTGACAGCTGATTCGTGGATACGACCATCTGAAACACTTGAGACACCTGAAATGTCTGAGAGACTGAATTCGAAGCCTCGAAGTGCGACAAACGTATTCAGGAATACGTCGTATGTGCTGCCACCTTTGGATTCGAACAGGAGTGTGACGGCATTTGCAGCATCACTGTATCCGGAGGTGCCTGAAACGACGGCCTTAGGTGCTGCACCCGTTGCCGGCAGTGTCTGGTTATCAGGCCAGTTGTCGCGAACGATAGCCTGTGTCAAGACCGTTAAGTCACGTACGTCTATTTGACCATCTCCTTGTGGAAAGGGAAAAAGGTCGATGCGAGCCGTGACAACAGCTGGGAGAGATAGACGCTGCAGGGAAACGTCGATCCCAATTACCAGGTCCAGAACATCAACGAGGCCGTCAGAATCAACGTCTCCACGGCCCGCAATGCCGAACCCGGATAAACCGATCGTAGCAGTGGGTCCGTTTAAGCCATCGTGCAGCAGGGAGAGCGTACCTTTCTGATCACCAAATTGAATCTCTGACGGCGTGAATTCAATCGAAAGCACGACCGTTTGATCTGGCGCCACTGTCAGAACCGAATCGACGGCATTGAACAGCATATTGTCCGAAACAATCGCAGAGATGAGCAAGTCTTTTGAACCAAGAGGATTTGAAATACCCACAGTGCGAACAGCCGTTGAATCTACCTTGACGCTCCCGAATTCTATCAAATCTGTGGAGAGCTGAAGGAATGCACCAGGTGGTTGAACCACTATTTCATGTGCGTCCATAGAGATAGTCAAACCCGCATCCAGGCCGGCAGGATGCGAAACAGAGCCAAGAGCATCGGATAGAGAGAGTTGAACCGTGTCGGCGATCCCGCCGCTAAGGGAACTGGCCTGAAAGCGTACGGAAAAGAGATTCTGGTATCCGCCCGGAAGCAGGCCATTAAGGCCGTTGCCGAGTAGGATCACCTTGAGTGAGTCATTTGATATCGCCCAGTCAAGTTGCCAGGAGGAAGAATCCGCGATCGCCGGCCCTCGGTCGACTGCGAGTAGCGAAATGAGCGGAGATGACCATGAAAGGGCAAATTGCACACCCTGCAGGGTGTCGGCTGCAACAAGATCGATCGAAATCGGATCAGTGCTTGTTGATTCGAGCACAGCAGAGAAGGCGGACTGAAATCCGATCGAGGACTGTGACGACGGTGGCGGTGAGGTGGTTGAATCAGGTACCGCCAACAAAAGCACATCGTCAAGCCGCATGTTCGATCCACCCGTCGAACCACCAAACGCCACAAATCGAAAACGAACGGAAGATTGATTGAAGACGTCTGCCGGAAGAGACAACAGAATCGATTCGTACGAGCTCGTCGCTCCGGGCAGAGCCTGACCAAGCGAGGATACTTCGAACGGATATGTCGTGCCCCCGTCTGTGGAAGCAAAGACGACGAGGCTGTCCTGTGGATAAGAAGACGTTCGGCGGGCGAGATAGGTCAGAGATCCTGAGACATAGCCGGAAAAATCAAATTCGGGTGTGTCAATAGCCCCGATGGATCCTCCAGTATGAGCCAGGTTGTTCGCGCCAGAACCTGTAGAAGATGAGGCCGTGCTGGTTGCCCAGCCCAAACCCGTCGCCGCCCAGTTCGCCGGTAATTCCGGCGCAGTTACCAAATCAAAATCTTCGGAAAGAAGCGCGACCTGAGCTTGGGTCTTGCCAGGCGACACGAATAGAAAGGCTCCGGTAAGTAACCATATTATCGATCGATTCATTAGCTCTCCTGAATTGGATGAAGTGCATAGCCACTGGTGATGATCAGAGGAGCATTTGATCGAAAACCGAACAATATTTCTGGAAAAACTCTTTGATGAGCTAAGGTTTCAGGCGTTTTTCGACTCAGCCAATTCCTCTTTCAAAATGTTGCCTCATATTGCACTGCCTGAAACCAGTTCGCTGATTCAGTCGATCGGGCCTTCTCTGCTGAGCCGGCGCCGTTTCATTATTACATTTTTCATGGCTCGAATTGTGTGAGTACGGGGGCGTTCTTATCCGATCGTCCTGATTCGTGAAAGGAGTCTGTGTATGCGGAGTGCTTACAGAGTTATCACGTGTTTTTGGGAAAGTCTTCTGAAAGATTCCGGAATGATTGCGGAAAAAGTTCGGAATGACTGCGGAGGCAGATTACGCGCGTCGCCCCGGCCTGTAAAATGAGAAAGAGAAATGCAGACGGAGCCGGGACATTGCTCAGATATCGGGCAAGATTTCTGAAGATGGCGTATCCTGAACGAATGAACGACTGAACGCCGGGCTGCCATCGATGGAGTTGCAGGGGAATCAAGAATCACTGGATCCTGAGAATTGCACCCGGAAAACATTGCACCCGGAAAACATTGCACCCGGAAAACATTGCACCCGGAACCCATGGCACGTAGAAAAAATTACACTTAGAAAACATTGCGCCTAGAAAACAAAGAGTCCGGTATTTTCGTCGCCGGTCATCGCGGTCTCGTCGGATCGGCAATCGTGCGATGTCTGAAAGCAAACGGATTTTCGAATCTCATCCTGCGCTCCTCCGACGAACTTGATTTACGGAATCAGCCCGCCGTGGATGCATTCTTTGAGATGAAAAGACCCGAATTCGTGGTTTTAGCGGCTGCGAAGGTGGGAGGCATACTCGCGAACAGTCGATCTCCCGTTCCCTTTTTGGAGGATAATCTGGCTATCGAACTCAATGTGATTCGAGCCGCATGGCAGACGAAGGTGAATCGCTTACTATTCCTGGGTAGCTCGTGTGTATACCCCAAACACGCCCCTCAACCGCTCAAAGAAGAGTACTTGCTCTCCGGTCCGCTCGAGCCCACGAATGAATCGTATGCCGTCGCGAAGATCGCGGGTATCAAACTTTGCGAGGCCTACCGAAAACAGTACGGTGCCGACTTCGTCTCGCTGATGCCGACGAATCTATATGGACCGGGAGATAATTTCGATCTGGAGACCAGTCACGTGCTGCCCGCCCTGATCCGGAAATTTCATGAGGCGCATGTGAGCGGAAGCGATGATTCGGTGGTGTTGTGGGGAACGGGTCAACCCCGTCGAGAATTTCTCTATATCGATGATTTGGCGGACGCATGTCTCTTTGTGCTTCGGAGCCCGGAAGACGTAGTCGAGCAGCACGCATTCAACGGGCTGATGAACATCGGAACAGGCGCGGACCTGACGATCAAGGAACTCGCTGAACTGATCCGCTCTGTTATTGGGGCGAAACACGACGTCGTATTCGACACGTCGATGCCGGACGGTACACCTCGTAAGCTGATGGACGTTTCTGCTTTGCGATCGATGGGATGGGATGCAAGAACAAGTCTGGAGGAAGGAATTCGGCGCACGTACGAATGGTACCTGAAAACAAGGCAGTGAAAACAAGGCAATGAAAACAAGGCAATGACAACGATGCGATGGTCCCGAAATGAGTAATAACCGACGATTCGGCATACTTTTCGCTGAATATGCCTCTAAAATCGCCGAAAACCGGGTAATTTCTCATCCGAGATGGCCTGATTAAAGTCGGACCAGCATCGGAAACGGCGAGAAACGATTCCCTTCAACGACCTCAACAATCCGAGCGGACTTCAAGCAGCACTATGAAGAACAGTAGCACGTCAAAACGAATTCTCGTGACCGGCGGGGCCGGATTTCTCGGATCGCATTTGTGCGATCGTCTTATTACGGACGGTCACGATGTGCTATGCGTAGACAACTTTTTTACCGGCAGAAAGAAAAACATCGCGCACCTGATGCGGAGTCCGCTGTTCGAGGTAATGCGTCACGATGTGACTTTCCCGCTCTATGTAGAGGTAGACGAGATCTACAATCTGGCGTGTCCGGCGTCGCCGATTCACTATCAGTTCGATCCGGTTGCAACGACAAAAGTCAGTGTTCATGGCGCCATCAATATGCTCGGTCTGGCCAAACGCGTGAAGGCGAAGATATTCCAGGCTTCAACAAGCGAGGTGTATGGAGATCCAACGGAGCATCCGCAGAGCGAATCCTACTGGGGCCACGTCAATCCGATCGGTTTGCGTTCGTGTTACGACGAAGGCAAACGCTGTGCGGAAACGCTGTTCTTCGATTACTTCCGACAGCACGATCTGCGGATAAAGGTCGCGCGCATTTTCAATACATACGGTCCACGCATGCATCCCAACGACGGGCGTGTCGTTTCCAATTTCATAGTACAAGCGCTGAAAGGGGAGTCTCTGACGATTTACGGCAATGGCTCTCAGACACGTTCATTCTGTTACGTGGACGACCTGATTGAAGGCTTTTTAGGTCTGATGAATACCTCCGACGGCTTCACCGGCCCGGTTAATCTGGGTAATCCCGACAATCGTACGATTCTGGAGCTTGCTGAAGTCATTATCGAGCTTGTCGGATCCAAGTCGGAATTGACGTTCAAAGAACTTCCCAGTGACGATCCCGTGCGACGCCAGCCGAACATTGAACTGGCTCGGTCAGAATTAAATTGGGAGCCAAAGGTGCTGCTGAAGGAAGGATTGGGTAAGACGATTGCCTATTTCGACGATTTACTCTCGAACGGCGAATAGATGCGCTTACGTGCCCATTTGACACTATTTGATGAGGGTGAGCGTTTTGGACTTGACGTAGTTGCCCGCTCGTAGCTGATAGAAATAGATCCCGCTCGCGCGGTCACCCGCGTCCCAACGGACCTCGTGCCGCCCGGCGGTCATCGTCTGCTGGGCGAGCGTGGCGACTTCTCGCCCCATAAGGTCAAAGACCTTGAGCGTGACATCGGTTGTTTGCGGCAGTTCAAATTCGATCGTAGTCATCGGATTGAACGGATTGGGATAGTTCTGATGAAGCTCGGTTACCTTTGGCAGCTCGGGCGCTTCTTCATTCGGCGTAGCTGAATATCCTTCGGTAGTAAATTTGTTGACAACCGACCACGGACTCGTTCCGCCGGCATTGCGGCCGCGTACGCGCCAGCGATAGCGCATGCCTTCCTCAAGCGCTGCGCTCTGGTAGACGATGTCGTTCGAAGGCCCTGTCGTGCCTACGACTGTTGAGTCGTTTACGACCGGATTCTCAAAGAGCACGTCTTCATTGCGGGTGAGCTGCACGTGATAGCTGGTCGCGCTTGCAACCGGCTGCCAGGAGAGCAGTGGCTCGAGCGGTATGTTCATCGCGCCATAGGCAGGGAGCGAGGGCTCCGTAGCGACGGTCAGCGGGGCTGTGGCGTCAGAAACGTCAATGGTGAAGACCTGCTGAACGGTCTCGGTGCCGTCTGACAACTCAATCAAAACGGTATATACACCGAGATCGCCGAGCGTTGGTGTGCCTTCCAGCTTCAGGCTCCCATTTCCTGAATGCGTAATCGAAAGCCAGAGAGGAAGGGATGGAGCACTCATCGTCAGGCTATCGCCATCGACATCGGTCGCTGACGCATCATAGGTGTAGAGCAGACCCGGTACGGCATCTGTTGCAGGTAGGCTCGTGAAGACACTTGCGTCATTAACCGGCAGTATGGTAAACAGGGCTGTTGCCCCTGCCACAAGACCATCGGGGTCTCGAATCGTATAAATGAGACTGTCGGTACCTGCGAAATCAGCGTTCGGCGTATATGTAATAGACTGTTCGTCTTGACTGATAGTGGCTGAGCCGTGCGAAGGGTCAGTTACGCCGGTAACCCACGTGATATCGCCGTCCAGGTCACCATCATTGAGAAGCACGTCGAGCACGACGGGGGTGTCCTCGTTCGTTACGGCATCATCGTCGTGAGCTTCCGGCGCATCGTTAACGGCCTCAATGCTTACGTATACCGTGACCTCATCCGAGATAGCGCCCGTTACGTCGCTAACCCTATAGTTGAAGCTGTCACTCCCGTTGTAATTGGAATCGGGTTGGTAGGTAACGGAACCCGAATTTGGATTGACTGAGCGGATAGACCCATATAAGGGTGCGCTCGTAATCATGATCGAAGTACCGTCAAGCGCATCCCCGTCAGGATCGCTGTCGTTGGCGAGTATATTGATCTCAATACGAGTGTCTTCCAGCGTTTGTGCGGGATCGTCCACGGCGACAGGTTGATTGATCGTATTCTGTACCGCAACTGTGACGGTCGTTTCATTGGATGCCTCGCCCGAATCATCCAAAACCGTATACGAGAACCAGTCTTGACCGGCAAATCCGTTGGCTGGATCGTATGTAATGGCGCCCGTTTGGGGATCAATCCGTGTAATCGTTCCGTGCGACGGAAGCTGAACAATCGTAACGGACGACGGATCTATGATTCCATCAACGTCGACGTCGTTCGCCAGCACATCCACTATTGCGGTCGTTTCTTCAGGCGTTATCGCTAGATCGTCCGTCGCTACGGGAGGATGATTTCCGATTACGGTGATTGTAAACGATTGCTCAGTTCTGCCGCCGTCGGCATCGGTCACCTCTATCGTAACGAGATGATTCCCAAGTTCTTCGTAAGTGGGCGCGCCTGAAAGTAAGCCAGTTCCGTCGCCTTGATCCGTAAATGAAAGCCATGTGGGCAGGGATGGAAGATTCCACGTGTATACGGCGCCATCCACGTCCACTGCGTTTACGGAATAACTGTAGGGCTCATTCTTGGAGGCAACGGTAATTGGATCCGATGTAAAAACAGGATCGTCGTTTATTTCCAGGACAGTCACATTCACGATCACCTCTTCCGACAGTGCTCCCTCACCGTCGGATACGACGTACGTGAAACTGTCAGCACCGGCAAAATCGGGATCCGGCTGGTAGGTGACGGCGCCGGTGCTCGCATCAATCTGAGAGATCGATCCGTTCAAAGGATCGGTCACAACGGAAACCGATGATGGATCCGGAGCGTCATTTGAATCCACGTCCGAGTCATTTGCGAGTACGTCGATTACAAGTGCAACGTCTTCATCTCCCGTTATGTTGTCGGGAACGGCGAGTGGAGGATCGTTAATGTTCCGGACGAATATCTCGACAAGCGCAATACTGGATTCGCTTCCCGTGCTGTCGGAGACAGTGTACGTGAAACTGTCATTTCCGCTGAAATCCGTATCCGGGAGGTATGTAATAGCGCCTGTAACAGGATCGATGCTCACGATTGAGCCGTTGGATGGACTATCCACGATGTTCACGCTGGCGGGATCGGGAGCGGCATTTCCTCTCAGGTCGTTCGAAAGCACATCAATCGCAATCGCGACTTCCTCATCGGTTGTCGCATTATCGGCAATAGTCGTAATAGCGCTGGATGAGGTAACGATTGAAAGATCTGCCAGGACGAAGGCTTCGTCGTGATCGTACACACCATTGCCAATGAGATAGCCAATCTCGTCTCCTTCGACCGTGTAAACGTTTCCAGAGGTATTGTCCCATACCCGAAACCGAATGGAATCGCCTGGTACCAGGCCATCACGCTCGGATGTCAGGTCGTCATCTCCCCATATGGCAAGTGATCCAGCTTCGTTTTGCCATGTCATTTTCCCGACGCAGGTGTTTGAATATGCCGGGTCTGAGGAAAACGCACCAATTTCACTGCCAACACTTAGTGGGTTCCCGTTAATCGTGGGTGAACTCGTCGTCGTCAGGATGAGGGTAGCGTTGAATATATTTCCGGTACCGTCAAAACAAGAGAAATGCGACTGCGCCCGGACGCTGGTCGCGGTCGCAATCAGTACTGTCAGCAGAAGGAGGGGGCGGGCAAAATGTCCGAGGGGACGGACTGCACACGCCATTTATTTCTTCGATTACCCAGAATTACCGTTTCTATTCCGGGTATCGACCTCAAATAGGGTCGTGTTAAGGTTATTCGGCCGAGTCTGGCCTCAAAGAAATGGCGTGGATCTATCGCTTCTGAAAGAATCACGGAGGCAGACGAAGAATCCGGCAACCCGGTTCACGAGATACGCTTTATTTGGTGAGAGAAAGCGTTCTTGTCAGGACCGCAGAGCCGGCCATGAGCCGGTAAATGTAAATTCCGCTGGGAAGGTGCTCGGCCGTCCATTGCAGCTCGTGCCGACCCGCAGCGTGCATTTCATCAACGAGAGTTTGAATACGCACGCCGAGTACGTTGAAAATCTCGATTCGAACATGAAGCGCCCGCGGAAGCTCGTATACGAATGTGGTGGCGGGATTAAACGGATTCGGATAATTCGGATGAAGTTGAACCGAAGTCGGAAGCGTGAGGCCGGCTTCGTCCTCGTTGTCGAGCGCCAACTGGTTACGCGAAACGGTAATAGTAAAAATTAGTGAGGCCGTATCCAGCCCGTCTGAGACTTCGACGGATATTTCGTGCTCTCCTATATCCACCGCTGACGGTGAACCTGTGACGTCGGCGGTAAATGGCCCTGTCGTTGTGAGATAAAGCCACGGCGGCAGCGACAGGCTGCGAATCGTAAGGGAGTCGCTCTCAACATCGTAAGCTGCGACCGTGAAGAAATACGGTTGCTCGGCGGTTACCTGTGTCGGCGGCGTGCTGGTAAACACCGGGACGTCGTTAACAGAAGCCACATCGATGATGAGATTTCCCTGAGCCACGCTGCTCATCCCGTCAGATACGACGTACGAAAGTGAATCCCGTCCGTAGAAATTATTGTGCGGCTCGTATTGGATGTACGCTTCAGGAGTAACCGATGCGACGCCGTTTGCAGGACCGGATATTTTGGTGATGATGAGGCCGTCGCCGTCCGAATCAAAATCATTGGCCAGCACATCTACCGTCACGGAAGTATCCTCCTCGGTGACAGCCGTGTCATCAGTTACGGTAATCCCGGAAAATGACCAGTACACATTAAACCTGGATAGCACGTACATCTCGTCGTGTCCGTATCTGGGACTTCCGACAGAGAAGGACGGGATTATCGCATGGGTTGGATATTCAAATGCCAGTGATGCATCCCAAACACGAAAGGAAAACGCCTCTTCTGAAAAAAGTCCGTCGCGATACCTGGTCAGTTCGTCATCTCCCCAGATTGTGATTGCCGCACTTCGGTTCTGCCAGACCATGACCCCCACACATTCGTCAAGGGATCCCGAAGTCGCCGAGAACACGGCGATTTCGCTGCCGCCGGCCAAGAGCGATCCGTTAATGGCCGGCCTGCTAGATACCGGAACAATGATCGTAGCATTATAAATATTCCCACTGCCGTTGTAACACGATGTGAAATGTTCTTGTGCGTACGAAACCGGTGAAAATAGAAATGTGAGGGCAACCAGAAACGCTGCAAAAAAAACGCGAAGCATGTAGTTGAAACCAGGGACTACAGCTCATTCCGCCCGTCGGATGCCATTCGTTTTCTGGACATCGCACACAGGTTATGCAAGAAATAGTTAATGAAGAAACGCATCGTTGTCCGATCCCGGTGGATCAATCGACAGGCGCAACACGCACTGAATTCTCTTTCGAGCGGCCGGAGATAATAAGTTGTTGACGAAAAGAACTCGAGCTTGAAACAGGTGGCAAATTAGATATTTCCAGAGTTTCTTCCCAAAAAGAAATCCTACCGGCAGAACATATCTCAAATTGCAGGCCGAGTACTCGCTGAGCTGAGTAAATGATTCCGACGAAGAGCTCCCGAACGGAAATAAATCGTCGGTGTTTATGGAACAGTCCAGACTCGGACGGCAATTGTCATTCGAAGAGACCCTCCAGTCGAGAAAGGTCAGGATGTGGCCAGGATTTTCTCGATAATCTGGTCTGCCAATACGTCAGGAGCATCCGCTCCTCCGTCCACGACGATTTCTGGATTCTCGGGTGATTCATAGGCCGAATCGATGCCCGTGAAATTTTTCAGTTCGCCGGAGCGGGCCTTTTTATAAAGGCCTTTCGGATCTCTAGCCTCGCATATTTCCAACGGTGTGTTTACAAAGACCTCAAAAAATTCTCCCTCTCCGAGAAGGTCTCGCGCCATTCGTCTCTCGCTCCTGAATGGAGAAATGAATGACACCAGTACGATTATGCCCGCGTCCACGAACAGCTTTGCCGTTTCAGCGACACGTCTGATATTTTCGACTCGGTCGGCGTCCGTGAAGCCAAGGTCCCTGTTTAGACCGTGTCTCACGTTATCTCCGTCAAGCAGATAGGTGTGTTTACCTAGATTGTGGAGCTTCTTTTCTACAAGGTTCGCGATGGTTGATTTGCCGGCGCCGGACAGACCGGTGAACCAGAGAACACACGGGCGTTGACTTTTTCGTTCGGCGCGACTTTGTTTATCGACGTCCAGCGACTGCCAGTGGATATTGCGAGCTCGACGAAGTGGAAAATCGATCATTCCGGCTCCCACCGTGGCGTTGCTTAGGCGATCTATCAGGATGAAATTACCGGTGGTGCGATTCTCGTCGTACGGATCAAACGAGATGGCTTTACCCAATGCGATGTTGCATATCCCTACTTCGTTCAATTCGAGCGTCTTACCGGCTCGCTGCTCCAATGTGTTGACATCTGTTTTGTACTTGAGATGCGTGATCTGAGCAGGAACCGTCGATGCGCCGGATTTCAGCAGATAACTTCGACCAGGCAACAGAGCGTCTTCGTGGAGCCAGACAAGGCGCGCCTCGAACTGATCGGCATGAAAGGGGCGGGCATTCGTGGCAGACAGCAGATCACCTCTACTGACGTCGATTTCGTCGTTGAGCGTTAGCGTGACAGCCTCGCCGGGGCCGGCTACCTCCAGATTGCCGTCCATCGTTACGATTCTTTCGACCGTGCTTGTTTGGCCGGATGAAGGAACAACAACCGAATCTCCAACACGTATCGACCCGGATGCCACCGTACCGGAGAATCCTCGGAATGTCTGATCCGGGCGATTTACCAATTGTACGCCCATGCGAAAGGGTTTCTTTACCGCATCATCAGCAACTTCAACCGACTCCAGATAATCAAGGAGAGTCGTGCCGTCATACCATTCTGTATTCGAGCTTGGATTGATAATATTATCTCCGTGAAGAGCAGATAGAGGAATACTTACGATTTCGTCGAACCCAAGCTCTGATGCGAAGTCTTCGTATTCCTCCTGAATAGCCTGGAACGTGTCTATCGCATAGTCGACGAGATCCATTTTATTGATCGCCAAAACTACTTTCCGAATCCCGACCAGCGATACGAGGTAGCTGTGTCTTTTCGTCTGGGTCAAAACACCTTTTCGGGCATCTACCAGGATGATGGCCACGGAAGCTGTTGAAGCACCCGTAACCATGTTGCGCGTGTACTGTTCGTGGCCGGGTGTATCGGCCACGATGAATTTGCGTTTATCGGTAGAAAAAAACCGGTACGCGACATCAATCGTGATACCTTGTTCACGCTCGGCCTGAAGGCCGTCGAGCAGAAGGGCATAGTCAATTTCATCGCCCTGTGTTCCGACCTTTTTACTGTCAACCTCCAGGGCGGCCAGCTGGTCTTCATAGATCAGCTTCGAGTCCCAGAGAAGTCTGCCGATCAACGTGCTCTTGCCGTCATCTACACTTCCGCAGGTAATGAAGCGAAGCATGCCCTTTTCTTCCTGCACCTTCAAGTAGGCGTGGATGTCCTTAGCTATGAGGTCTGAACGATGTGACACTAGAAATACCCTTCTTGCTTTTTCTTTTCCATGGAGCCTGCCTGATCGTGATCAATTACTCGTCCTTGCCGCTCTGATGTCTTTGTCAGAAGCATCTCCTGAATGATGTCCGGCAGCGTTGCAGCTTCCGATTCGACGGCAGCCGTGAGCGGATAGCAGCCCAACGTGCGGAATCGAACCGACTTCATCATCGGTTCTTCGCCGGGTTCCAGTTGCAGTCGATCATCATCTACGAGAATGAGGAATCCGTCCCGCTCCACAACCGGCCGCACAGCCGAGTAATAAAGTGGTACAATTTCGATCTCTTCCAGATGCATGTACTGCCATATATCCAACTCCGTCCAGTTGGATAGCGGGAAAACGCGAATGCTTTCACCCTTTTGCACTCTCGTATTATAGAGGTTCCAGAGTTCAGGGCGCTGATTTTTCGGATCCCAGCGGTGGGTTTCAGTTCGGAAAGAAAAGATTCGTTCTTTCGCTCTTGATTTCTCCTCGTCGCGGCGAGCTCCGCCAAAGGCGGCGTCGAACTCGTACTTATCGAGCGCCTGCTTCAGCGCCTCTGTTTTCATGATGTCCGTATAGAAAGCCGACCCATGGGTGAAGGGATTGATGCCCTGAGATACGCCATCAAGATTCGTATGCACGAGCAGCTCGAAGCCCATTTCTCGGGCCATGCGATCCCGAAATTCGATCATCTCGCGGAATTTCCATGTCGTGTCGATGTGCATCAGCGGAAAGGGTGGAGGCGCAGGATAAAATGCTTTCCGAGCCAGATGCAGCATGATGGATGAATCCTTTCCGATGGAATACAGCATCACCGGATTCTCAAACTCGGCCGCCACCTCGCGGATGATATGAATGGCTTCCGCCTCAAGCTGGCGGAGATGGGTCATTTCTATGGTCATCGATAAGTAGTATGCGTTTTGCCTGCAATCCGTCTCGATCTCGAAACGGACGCCGACACGTTATGTCAGTTCTGGTTAATCAAGTTTTTCTGCAGGTACGATTCAATCTGAGCCGTCGCTTCATCCACCGTAACACGGTCAACGTCTATGACGATTTCCGGCTGCAGCGGTTCTTCGTACGTCACGTCAACCCCTGGAAAGTATCGATACTCGCCTCTCTTCGCCTTCCTGTATCTGCCACGAGTGTCCCGTTTTTCACAGGCATCGGGCGAAGTCCGGAGGTATACTTCCACGAAGTGATTTGCCTGCGCCCGTGCAAACAGTCGACTGCTCTCGTAAGGAGAAACAAACGACGCGACTACGATGACACCGTTTTTTTCAAGCATGGAGCAGAGGTGTCCGGCTCGGCGAACGTGTTGATCGACGTCATCCGGTGCGAAACCGGTCTCGGGGAAGAGCGGACGCACGCCTCTGCTGTCAATTCGTCCTACTTTCAGTTTTCGTTCACGGAGACGTTCATAGAGGCAGTCCGCGATTTCTCGCTTTCCCGATGAAGGAAGGCCCGTGATCCAGACGACGAATGAGGGAATCTCCTTTCTTCCATATCTGATCTTATCCCAGACTCGTTCGTGCACGAAGTAGAAAATCATCTTTGCGATGACCTCCAGGCCGCCAATGGTAACGGCAAGTGCGAACGCACCCGTAAAAATGTAAACCAGGACGGTCGTCGTTAATGTCGCGACGGTGCGCCATGAAATCGTCTTTAGCAGGGTTCTTTTTCTGGTGGAGTACTGCATTCTTGAACGCGTATGATCAGTGTGAATCGATTACGGACGGTCGGTGAGTGATTCGAAGTCTGATAATAGAAAGAGACCTGATGCCCTCATATTCTTTGTGAAGCGTCGCGAGGCTGCGTTCGGTAACCGCAGCGACTGCACTCAGAGAATAGCGGCAAGTCCTATGCCGACTTCGAATCCGGAAATATCACCAACTGAATATTCGAGCCTAATTGGTATGGATACCGCCGGTCCGACGGAAATACGAGGAAAGAATCCTACTCCGTAGATATTCAACTGTCCGATTTTCAATATCTGATCATAGGGTATCAGCTCGGACGGCTGAATATTCTGTACATCGAACGTTTTCGAATACTGTGTCGCCGATACCTGGAAATCAGAAACAAAGAAAGGGTTGACCCGAAGGCGATAGGTCACGGTTGCACCGACACGGCCGGTGGACGCCGTGACTGACTCTGGTTGGATCGATGCAGGTGATAACGACTTATTCGCAGCGACAGTCCGGAATCGAATTGAAAGGGAGAGGTCGTTTCGACCGATTCTGCTGCCGGCGCGAAAATGCCCAATAAACCTGGTACCCGCCGAATAAACCTCTATGTCGTTGATTTTATCCGCGGCATAGAGCGTGAGAATCAGATCTGACGATAACAAAACGCTTGAAGAAAGCTGCCACTCGGCTCCTGTTGTCAGCGTGAGCTCGTTTCCCCAGTTATACTTACTTGGCAGGGCACGGTGGGGCTGAAAATCCCCGCGCAAATGATAGGACGCACCCAGTCCCAATACCAGACTTCTGGACGCTGAGAATGCCCATGCTATGCCGGGTGAAACGCTCGTACCCCGTCCGAAATAGGGGATCTGAAAGTCGTAGTGACTCGGCCGGTTATTTTCGGCGAAGTCTTGTATGACTGTTTCCCGGATGGCCAGACC
>CAZGOS010000051.1:0-15432 GCA_964527795.1 uncultured Rhodothermales bacterium
CGTCGAGCACGGCCCCGACGACCATCTGCTTGCGGTCCGGGCGGTGGTCTTTGCTGTTACCATACTGGCCAAGACGCTCCCCGCCTTCGCCTTCGAAGTAGAGCGACGTCGTGTCGAAGAAAACCACATCCAGGCTGCTGAAAAGGTCCCGGTGCCGCGCGAAGAGCGCCTCCTCGACGCGGTCCTTCGTCGTCCGAGGCGCAAACGGCGTAGCCGCGAGCTGCTCCTCCTCTGGTAACACCTCTCCGAGGTACGCCATCGCGCGGTAAAGATGGTGAAGCGAGAGCGCTTCGGCGCCCTCGATCCGGTAGGCGCGACGCCACGCTTCGGCCGCGCGGTCGCTGCCCGGCGTAAACAGGCGGTGGAGCACCGTGAGAAAGAGGGCTCGCTCGACGGGAAACTCGAACCTGCGCCCGTGAAGCAGCCGGTCAAGCTCCTCGCCGATTCCCAGATCACGCCACAGGCGCTCGAAGACAAGGGCCGGCCCTATTCGGATCGTATCGGCTTCGGGTATCTCATCGCGCCGAGCGCCCGTAAAAACGGCCGCCTCGGCTGCGAAGCGGCCCAGAGAGGCCATGATTCCCTCTAATCGCCCATTTTGGCTCAGTTCGTCTGTTCGCCCCAGCGTAGCGATGACCCGCTGGCGGACCTTGCCGCCTATGCGCTCGTTGTGGACAAGCTGGAGATATTCGTTGCGGCCCGATTTCTTTTTTCGGACGAACATGGCATCGATTAGAGTGGCACTACCTAATAATACGACAAATATCTATGAATAACAATAAGATACGACTATTATATTCGCGTATTGTGGCACTACATTTCTAGCCTGATATGCCGGTCATACCCCATAACTCATTGTGCCGCAACGACCGGATCGACAGCAACGCCGCCAAACTGTTCAAGATGGGTCTGAGATTTAACGCCCGGTTGATATCGAAACGCAGCACTTATTAATAATGGCTCACGTCCGGCTGTGACGGACGCATTTCTGCGCACGGGGATGTTGGCACGGCACGATCCTCGAAATCTATTCATAGCATCTTTAAAACCTGTTCCCTGGGAAACCGTACGTTTAAAAAGCTACCATCCACGAATTACAGGAGGAGATGCAGTGAGGCTCTTATTCGGCTGCGTCCGAATCAGGAGCTGCGCAACCATACACAGGTATTGATCTTCGGGGCATGGTGAGGTTGACATCGAAGAGGTCAGCCAATTCCAGACCGACGGTAAGACTTGCATTGACAGCAGGTTGAGCCCGTGACCCTCAAACTCCATGTATGCGAACGCTTCGCAACAAGGGTGTGAGGTTGATTCGGTGAGAAGCCGAAGCCGACGGTAAAGTCCGGATGGGAGAAGATTAAGACGAGCGAAAAGGTGGCTTCGAACAGAGCGTATCCGCTACTTTTTCTAATGAACATCTGACGCTACGCTCGGATTTGAAGGTTCAGTTCGAGGGATCGGTGTTAGATACGTCTTATCAGGATGCTCGGTGCGTTTGCAGCCGCGCGTCCGGTTTATCCCGCCACGTTCTCACGTTCCGAAGGTCTCTTTGGAGCGTTTTTTTATGTCCGTGCAGGAACGACATATGAAACGAGCGCTGGCGCTTGCGCGACTGGCGGAAGGGCAGACGAGTCCCAATCCGGCTGTTGGTGCCGTCATAGTTCGAGGTGGCAGAGTCGTAGGTGAGGGGTATCACAGCCGGGCCGGCGCTCCCCACGCTGAAGTGGAAGCTCTTCGCGAGGCCGGGGATCTCGCTGTGAATGCGACCCTGTATGTGACACTCGAGCCCTGCAACCATTCGGGCAGGACGCCGCCCTGCACGGAGGCGATCGTGAAAGCGGGTGTCGCTGAAGTGAATTACGCGGTGCGGGATCCTGATCGGTCAGTGCCCGGGGGTGGACATGCGTATTTGGAGAATGCCGGACTCGTCGTTCACGAGGGTCTGTGCAGGGAAGAAGCACGGCACCTGAACCGCTTTTACTTGCATGCGGTCCGGAACGGACGGCCCTACGTGGTAGCCAAGTTCGCGATGAGCCTGGACGGGAAAATAGCCACACATACCGGAGAGAGCCGGTGGATAACGGGACCGGACTCTCGCGCTGAAGTTCATAATCTTCGGCGCCTCGTTGATGCGGTCCTCGTAGGAGCGGGCACGGCCATTTCAGACAATCCGCGCTTGACGGTGCGAATGGCGGCGTACGAAGGCCCTCAACCGCGACGAATCGTGCTCGACAGTCATGGTCGCGTGCCGGTTGAATCGGCTCTGTTTGATTCTAAGTCGTCCGGCAGTTCGGTGGTGGCCACAACCGATGCCATGCCCGACGAGCACAGGCGGACGCTCGAAGAACTGGGTGTCGAAGTATGGACTTTTCCTGCGAACGTTACCGGCAAAGTTGAGCTATCGGCGCTGCTCGATGAGCTCGGGAATCGAGGCACCAGGAGCCTTCTGGTCGAAGGCGGGGCGGATGTACTCGGCAGTTTTTTCGACGAAGGACAAGTGCAGGAGCTATGGGCTTTCGTTGCTCCGATCATTATTGGCGGCTCCACGGCACACGGTCCTGTTCACGGCAATGGCGTTCCTTTACCTGACGAGGCCACGCGCCTCGTTAAAACAAGTCTGGAGAGAATCGGGGAAGACGTTCTGATCAGAGGTTACGTAAAACAACCAAACAGAATGGAGCACGAGAATGTTCACCGGAATTGTTGAAACGATAGGCACGACGACGCGCACCCAAAAAACCGGCACCGGATATCAGATGACGTTTCGGGCCCCATCGATCGTCGATGGATGCAAGCCCGGGGACAGTATTGCCGTTAACGGCACTTGCCTGACCGTTACTGAGCTTACTTCCGAAACGTTCTCCGTCTGCGTTGCGCCCGAAACCCTCTCGCGTACGAATCTTGGCGGCGTGAACGTGGGAGACGGTGTCAACCTGGAACGATCGCTTACGCCTGAGAGCAGGATGGGAGGACATTTTGTTCAAGGACACGTCGACGCAACGGGCATACTCGTGTCGCTTCGCCCGGAAAAGGATTCACTCTGGGTAACTGTCCGGGTTGACGAGGCGCTGTTGCGGTGGATCGTGCCCAAAGGATTCATCGCGCTCGACGGCATCAGCCTGACGATCGTAGACGTCTTCGAGGACGGCTTCTCAGTAATGCTCATTGACTACACGCAGAAGCACGCGACGCTCGCCGGTCAGCGGGTCGGATATCGAGTGAATATCGAAGTCGACATACTGGGGAAGTACATCGAAAAGATGATCTCCCGCCGCTCCGACGCTGAGGCTGTCATCAGCCGGAAATTTCTCTCCGAACACGGCTACAACTAGAACTGAACATGAAATTCAATACGATAGACGAAATCATAAGCGATTTGCAGGCAGGAAAGCCTGTGATCGTTGTGGATGATCATGATAGAGAGAACGAAGGCGATCTGCTCGTCCCGGCGCAGTTTGCCGAGCCGGAGATCATCAACTTCATGGCACGGGAAGCGCGCGGGCTCATTTGTATCGCGATGACCGGAAAAACGTTGGACCGTCTGGGTATTCCGATGATGGTTTCGGGAAAGGAGAACGGAACGCGATATGGAAGCCCCTTCACGGTATCGGTGGAAGCTAAAACAGGAGTAACGACGGGCATCTCTGCTCATGATCGGTCCCGAACCATTAAAACGCTCGTCGACGC
Source organism: uncultured Rhodothermales bacterium (assembly GCA_964527795.1). Lineage (GTDB taxonomy): Bacteria > Bacteroidota > Rhodothermia > Rhodothermales > UBA10348 > SMXL01. Next base: position 3,688 of record CAZGOS010000051.1, read on the forward strand.
AACCAGTACGCCCGACGATATAGTGATGCCGGGGCACGTATTCCCGTTGCGTGCTCATCCACAGGGGGTGCTGGCAAGAAGAGGTCATACCGAGGCAGGAATTGATCTGATGATGCTATCCGGCCTGGCTCCGGCTGCGGTTGTCTGTGAGATATTGGACGACGATGGTACGATGGCCCGACGGCCGAGGCTGAGTGAGTTTGCCTGCGTGCACGGTTTTCGAACGACGTCGATCGAAGATATTGTGCAGTACCGTCTTCGTCATACCGCAGAAGAAGAGGTCACGCGCATTGACGCTGCGGCCTTGCCCACTCGCTTCGGCGACTTCACCGTCACCGCGTATCGAGACCGCGACAATAATGAACACCTGTTCCTCAGTCATGGCCTCCGGCAAACGGACTCCCCGTTGGTTCGAGTGCATTCCGAGTGCCTGACCGGCGACGTGTTGGGCTCGATTCGCTGCGACTGTGGAGAGCAGCTGCACAGCGCGCTTGCGAGCATTGTGGATGAAGGGGAAGGATACCTGGTTTATTTGCGTCAGGAAGGACGCGGTATTGGTCTCATCAACAAAATTAGAGCCTATGCGCTGCAGGACGAGGGGCTGGACACCGTCGATGCGAATGTGTGTCTGGGCTTTTCACCGGACGAACGTAGTTATGCGGTCGCGGCGGCAATTCTCCGGGATCAGGAAATCTCAAGCGTCCGTCTGATGACGAACAATCCAGACAAGGTGTCTGATCTGGAGGCAAATCAGGTCCGGGTTATCGAACGCGTACCGCTCAGCATAGCATCGAGTCCTGAAAACAAACGCTATCTGAAAACAAAAGCAACAAAATTGGATCACTTGTTCGTCGAAGATCTCTGATCCCGTCCCTACAATAAACTACACGGAGCATTTTATGAGTCAGGTTTTTTCAGGCGTATTCAACGGAGGCGCACTTAAGATTGCGATTGTCGCATCCCGATGGAATGATTTTATGGTAGGAAAACTGGTGGAAGGCGCCATAGACGCCCTCGTTCGACACGGAGTGGATGACGATCACATCGATATCGCGTACGTACCCGGCGGATTTGAGCTACCGTTAGGCGCAAAAAAGATGGTTGAGAGCGGGCGTTACCAGGCTGTGATATGTCTGGGTGTGGTCATCCGCGGGGCAACCCCTCATTTTGACTACGTCGCAGGCGAGACGTCGAAGGGCATCGCCCAAGTTGGGCTTCAGAGTGGTATTCCCGTCTCTTTCGGTGTGCTCACATGCGATACGATGGAGCAGGCCATCGAGAGATCCGGCAGCAAGGGGGGAAATAAAGGATTCGAGGCGGCCGTAGCGGCCATTGAGATGGTCAATCTGATTTCGGCTATCGAGGCGGGATAATTCGGCCGGTCGACGATCGGGCGAGGCGACGAAACAGATTCTCCGGCGAAAGCGAGCCGTTTTCCGAGCGCCCCCTGTTCAAATAACCAATGATTTTTTTGCTTGGACTGTATATTTGGATTAACGTTAGAAACCCACCGTCTTGGACGGTGGTAGTCCATTTTACCCGTGATCAAGAGACGCAAGCTCAAATCCATTCTTCTGAAATCGGGATATCTGGTTCTGGCAGGTGTAGCCGTGCTGGGCATGCTGGAGTTTACTGCTCGAAGACTCGGGTTAGGTGATCCGATCATCTATTACAACAGTCCCTGGGGAGGGCTCCGACCACTACCGAACCAGCAAGTCATTCGGAAAAAGGGATCGACCGTGACGATTGATGCAAATGGCTTCAGGTCCAGGGGACCCGATTCCGAGAACGCCGTCCGAATTCTCTATCTTGGTGATTCCGTGACGTGGGGAGGAAGTTCAGTGGATGATGAAGAGCTTTTCTCGGAGGTCGCGGCCGATGTCCTGCGGAGATACGGTCTGGAAGTGTATGCCATGAACGCCGGTGTCAATGGCACCAGCCTCATGAACCAGGCTGAGATCTTCGTGCAATGGCAGGATTCTGTCGACGCGGTTGTCTGGCTGTTCCCATGGAACGACGTGCGCCGAGCCTATGTGGCGGCTGGATATCTCTGGCCTGCAACCAAACGCCCGTCGTTCGCGCTCGTCGAAGCGATCGATCACGTCATCCGCACCAGATGGCTCACCGCCTTCCGCCGGAACCCTTTAGCGACAGGCACAGAATTCGTCCACCCTGAAACGCCCGCTGGATACGAACAATTCTTTGGGACCGTCCTGGATGTACGTACGCGAATGAATCTTCAGGCGCTCATAAAAACAGTTCAAATCGCCCTGCAGAAAGGCATTCCGGTAGTTGTCGGAATCACGCCACGGCGGGAAGAAACCCGTCTTCTATCCATTTCGACCGAGGCCGCCGAAACCCTGCGAATGCTCGAAACCCTGTATGTGCACATCATGGATGTCGAAGCTGTACTTCCCACCGGTGTGAAACTCGAGAGTGTGTATATCGATCAGGTTCATTTCACGGCAAGCGGCCATCGCCTGATCGGAGAGGCGCTTGGCAACAAACTTCTGACGATAATCAATGATTCGACCGTGGATACAAGAGATTCGTCAAGTATAGAGCGGCGATAAAACCTCCTTTCCGGGACTCTATTCCGTTCGGCTGTCCGACGGTCGTATATCCCGGATTATTCCTCTCTCCGTTCTGAAGTATAAGTTGAACTGAGTTTCGCTCTCTGTGCAAAGTGCGAAACGGACTACACGAAAAATACGTGGAACTACCAATATTCTTGCGTCTCCGAGAGTCGATTACATCGTGTACAAACCTCCAGTTAACTCGATATGGGAGTATTTCTGCGGGCGCCCGGAGTGGTTGATATGAGATAATGCGTGACTCCTGGAGAGAGTCTCGGAACATTGCAGGTGGGAAGCCCGGGAACTGCGTGTTATTTCATCTTAATCGACTATTAACCATAAAGCCATGCGCATTGGGGCGTGATTGTGCTGCAGCGTGAGACGCTTTTATGTAATGAGATAGAACGGGTAACAATATCATGTCGACGGACAAGCAGAGATCCTTAATGAGATAATCTAACTCAAGCTGAAGGTGCTATGAATTTTTCAGTTGATCCAATTACACATGACACGGCCATCGTGACGGTTGGAGATTACCTTGATTTTCGGAACGCGTCGGATTTCAAGGTCATACTAAAAGACCAGGTTCGGCTGGGTACCCGGAAATTCATATTGGATTTCTCAGATACAAAATCATTCGACTCGACAGGACTGGGTTCGTTATTCACTTTGTACCGCCAACTGACGCCGTTGAGCGGAATGATCTGTTTCGCCTCTGCATCGGGTACTGTTAAGAATACAATACAACTGACGCGATCGTACAAGGTGTTTCAGCAGTTCTCAACAGTCGAGGCGGCACAAAAAACAATTTGTACGCAAGAAGGATGACAATCCGTCTCAAGAGCGCCGGTTGCGCCGTGGTAGCACCCGAATGGGATATGTCATGGAACGGAAGAGGCTACAACTCGGATTCTCGCGTTCTGTCTTTAGCTTAAGTATTGCCCGGGAAAGGTGAATATTGAGACATCGATACCGTTACGCAGGAACTGAGCTAATTCAAAATCAATTGCTGGGAAGAATATGTCTCGGCGCCCGTTGTCTCGTCTCGCAACCGAAGCGCAATTCGGTACGAACCGGGTTCGTGGTCTGACAGGTCGAGAGTCACGTACTGGGCATCGTTCGTGGCCGTGATCTGTGTCGTGAAGGACAGCGCCACCTGTAACGGCTCGGTGCGGTTAAAGATGTCGAATAGTCGACCCGGAAATCCGGTGGATTCATCAACCTGCTCAAGAACGACTGTGACTTGATAGGTTGATAATCCCGTTGCGTCGGGAGTCAGGTCGTAGGCCTCGAAGTAGAGGTATACCGGTGCCGCGTGAGAAAAGAGCCGTGCGCCTGCCGGTCGGATTCGAAAACGGTTTCGGACGATTTCCCCGGGGTCCGGCTCTCCGGGGTATTCCTCGACAACGAGCGCGAGAAGTGGGTCGCTGACCCCGAATCCGGTCACTGTTGAATCGACGAACAAGGGGCTTGAACTGTAGCTGACCAGATGTTCGCTTTCAGCTTCTACTTGAACGGTAAACTGACCCGGGTCCGTTGTGAACGTGACGGCATCCGTCCAGACCTGCAGAGAGTCCATGGACCAGATCCTCGTGCGATCGAGCGAAGAATGGGGGACTATGGAAGCGCCGGCGTTTCTACCTTCTTCATCAACCAGAAAAACCCCCGTAGTCACAGCGAGCGGTACGTCCTCTTTTTCGAGGGTGGGTTTTACCGGAATTCCAAATCCCACGACGACATCCGATGCCCCGGACGAGTTGCGAAATCGGGATACCAGGTATGGCATCGGGAAGGTTGCCTTTTCCGGTGGATCCGGTTTATCCGGTGTTTCGAAGAACTCGTCGCGGACCAGTGTGATCGGGTCATCTTTGATTCTATTGCCCGACGGCGAATAAGTTACCTCCTGCATCACGGTCGGAACAACGTAGTCTTCGTTCTGAAACTCGTCCTCGAACACGTATCTCTTGCCGGCGATCACCAAAAAGAGTTTAGCTGGTGTCCAGGCTGTCGGCCTCAGCCAACCACGGCCCTCAACTGTCCATGTTACGCCCGGAGCATCCGCGTGGGACTCGGAAGATGGAATACCGTATCGAACGATGACATCTCCGGGCGTGACAATCCACGGATCAGTCATGTGACTGCGCCATTTTGGGTAGAATAGGTCGGCATACGTAATTCTGGCATAGTGACTCGTAAGGCGCTCATTGGTAGCCGTCAGGCGCCGAACGTCACGTTTTCTCCAGAATGCATCCCTGTATTCTTCCGATTCGGATTGCTCCGCTTCAGGATCTTTTCGTGGCGCAAGAATATCCGTAGTCTCAAACCGGGGCCTCTCTTCGACGGACATGATCGCCAGGGCTCGTTGGAACTGGCGCCCTGCTTCTTCCGGAGATCCGGACATTAGCAGGATCATGCCGCGCATAAGCCAGGATTCTGCCAGCCGAGGCAAGTAAGTGCGCATTGATCCACTGAGTTCGAGCGCCTTCTGATACAACCTGCCGCGCAAATAGAGTTTGATTAGCTCACCATAAGCCAGAATGTGGGTTGGATCTGACTCAATTACATTTTCCAGGGCTTCTACTGCGTTCTCGTAGGCGCGTATTGCCCTGCGCCGAAGGCGGTCCGGCCTTTCATCACGGTAAAAAAGGTAGCGCTGCGCGTTCACGATCCCGATTTCAACGAATCCCTCGGCACGCGAGGCGTCGTACTGTGTGAGCAATCGTCCGAGTTGCAATCGTTCATCCTCTCGGATCAGCGTAGAACCGAAAAAATCATGTGCAGAGCGCAACTGCTTCAATCGTTCACGAATGAAATCGATATTATCCGGCTCCAATTCCCTTGCAGTTTGGAGATGGTCGTACGCTTGAGCCGGGTTGAGCAGGGGCTCTTTCACGTAGAGTCGGGCAAGTTCGAAGTGGGCGCGGGCAGCCGTACTTTTAAGCCGCGTCGCCCTGATAAACAATGATTCCGCGACGACGAACTCACCCCTCTGTGCCGCAGCCTGACCGGCAACAAGTGAGTTTTGCCGTTCGGTCAACACCTGTGCAATTGATTGGCTGACGAGCACCGATCCAAACAGCAGGATAACCATCATTTTCCTGAGACGATTCGATGGCCATTCCGGTACAGTCATCCCGAATACCTGTAACGTTTGCTAACCGAAAAAGCGTTAACAGAGGTGAAGGTACGTTTTCGGGACCTAAAGCTCACGAACGTATATCCAACAACCAGCGCGCGATAAGCCGCCTCAGAACTGCTCGCGTTCCGTAGCCATGAGAATCCTGAGATTCAGTGCGCGGGCAACACTCGCGACAAAGGCGAACTGGCCGACGGTTGCATCCTGATCGGCCCGAAGGACGAGGCTCGTACGACCGTTCAGAGAATTCTGGATCGTGGGCAGGAGCTGATCTCTGGGCACTTGATTCTGTTCGACATAATAGCTGCCTTCGCTTGTAATCACGACGGTTACATATTGAGCGTCCGTAGGCGCAGATGTGCTCGTCCTCGGTAGATTTACCTGGATGCCAAACTGAGGGATGAAGCTGGACGTTAACAGAAAGAAGATCAACAGCAGGAAAACGACGTCGGCAAGCCCGGCCAGGCTGAACTCTGCCAACGGCTTTTTTTCGGTTGAGAAATCAATGGCCATGGTGCGGGTCCGAGGTTTGATCAGAAGGAATCTTCATAAGGCGAACGCGTAGCCGCCGGTGCTGGTGTTTGAAGCATGTCGATGAACTCCGTCGCCGACTGCTCCATATCATTGACCAGAAGCTTTATTCGGTTCAGGAGATAATTGTAAAAGAAAAAGGCGATGATTCCCACGGTAAGTCCGGCAGCCGTTGAGACGAGAGCTTCCCATATTCCACCCGCCAGCACACTTGGATTCACGCTTCCCTGAAGGTTTTGAATCTGCTGAAACGCCTTGATCATTCCTGTGACGGTTCCGAGAAAACCCATCATCGGAGCGATGCCGGCGATGCTGGCAAGCCAGTCCGTTCGGGTTTCCAGAAGAAACGCCTCGTGTTTACCGGCCGAATTGACGGCATCCTGAATCTCGGCTATCGGGCGGCCGAGCCGTTCGAGACCGTGCTTGAGAATTCTCGTAATGGGTTTCTCCTGGGCATCGCAGAAGGCCTGGGCACCTTCGATATTACCGGCAGAAACGTAGTCACGAATTTTCGCCATGATTTCGCTCCTGTCCGCCGAAGCCCGTTGAATGGTGCGCAAGCGGTCGATGAGCAGATAGACGGCGAGAATGGAGAGAAGCAGGATCAGAAAGATGATCCAGCCTCCCTGCAGGAGAATATCGAGCTGACTGACCGTATCGGGTTCCAGAACGGCAGTGGAATCCTGTGTGGAGTCCACGACTTGCTGAAACAGGAGGTATGACATGATTCGTCCGTATTATTTGATTAATTGGGAAACAGTAATCGGATCCGTCGAATCCACGTTCCTCCGGGAAGTTGACTGCCCAGGTTCTGCATAGTCTGCTGGGCGTCATCGATGGTATCGTAGCGTCCGACCAGAAGTCGAAAATAAGTGATGCCATTATCCTCGTACTCAAGGATGGCCAAAGGTAATCCAAGTGACGAATACCGTCTGATCCGATTGTCGGCATCCAAGTGGGAAGAGGATCGCCCGACGACAAGGGTGTATCCAGATGTCTGTCGGGTAAATATGGAAACGAATTCGCCGGCGATATCGGCCGGTGGTGCCGGCGACGGCGTGGCAGCGATGTTGCGCGGCTCCGGGTCTTCTTTCGCGACAGCTTCGTTAGGACCGTTTTCCGAACCTTCTTCCGGATCGTCGTCCGGCGTATCCTGGGCTTGTGTCGTCTGCGCCTGACCGGTTTCGGCTCGATCGCCGGGCGTATCTACCTGTGATTGGGAAGGAACATCGCCGGTTGGCCGCAAAAGGCCGCCGTCAAGAAGAAAATATGCAGTCGCTGCGATTACGATCATTAGAAGCGGAAGAACGATGTACGGCATCCTGGATGATAGATTTGATGCCGGTTGCGTAATAATTGCTTTTCTTGACGAGGTTGCGGCCTCCGGTCGATCGACACCCACTTCGTCGGGTTTGCCGGAATCTGCGAAAATGGCTGCTTCCCATACGCCCTCAGCCGCTTCGACGGGCTCATGGGTCGATTTTGTTTCGGTGTCGCTATCGAGCCGTGGTGCGCTGGGGGAGAGGATGACAGCTTCCACTGTGTCTTCGGCAGCATCGTCTGCAAGGGCTTCCGCGGCACCGTCAGAAACGTCGTCTGCGAGTACTTCGGACGGCTGGTCTGCCCGGGAAGGCCCGGAAAGAGCCGAGAGCGATTGATAGCGGTAATTGACGAGCCGGCTGAGCGCTTCATCAGGCGTGAATTGAACGCGTGCATCTCTCCATTCAAAAACACCGAAACCCTCAATGTGATTCGCTCCATCTGCGCGGATGCTTCTTTCGAGTTTCCGCACATAATCCGACAGCATGTGCTCAATCTTTTCAGGTTCGAGCTCAAGCTTTTCAGCGATCAGGTCAGCAAGAGGTTTGGGCATGGCGAAGAAAGCGTGTCCGGCGTCGTTCGGTGAGACGTGTTATTCGCGCTCAAACAGAATGTTATCCGTTGGCGGTGAAACGGTGAACGGCCCGTCAGTCGGCTGTTCACCATCCGACAGTTCCGAGTCGCTTTTAATGATTCCCGGCTCGTGCCGGACGACGAATGTTCCTATTCCCGGAAGATGCGAACTCTCTCGATGCATGAGCCTTTCAGTAATAGACTCGAACAGGGCTTGTTCAAAACGTGGATCGTTGACGGACATAACATCCAGGATAGCTGCGAGAAAAAATGAGTACGAGAGATGGAGTACTGAACTACGGTTGGATTTGAATCAAAAATAGGATGAGCGGCCTACCAGCGCCATCTTGCACCTGCATAAAACACGGACGATTCCCACTCGTAATTGTCCCAGAATTCAGCCGCACCGCCCAGGTTTCGAACACCCACGACCGCGCCCACCTGTGGAGTCACGTACCATGCACCTTCAACATCTATAAGGACGATTGATCCTACTCTGGATGTCTCCGCGCGATCCCGGTAGCGCGCCGACTCGCCTCGTAGCAACAGCTTGAGTAAGACGTCGCCCTCCAGCAGTGCGACGGAAAGCGAGGCGCCGGTGGTAATAGGAGAGAAGTAGGGAATGACGGATTCCGCATTCTTGTCCGAAATCTTGTCCGGAATGTTGCCCGGAGCGTTGTCCAGTCGACCGCGCCTGAATGCTATCTGTGCCGACGCCTGAATACCCGGGGCGAGCGAGGCCGCCACCTGGCCATCCAGATACAGAATAGACGCTTCTCCGTAGTCAACGGCCAAAAAACCTTCCGCAAAGCCATTCATCGCAACAGGCAGGCTTTCGATATACCGATAGTTTTTTACGTCTTTCCAGCCGATGCCGGCGTCTGCCTGCACGAATTCAGTGGCAACGTGAAGGCTGCTCTTCAGATGCACGGGAGTCAGCACGGGCTGAATAGCGGGAAAATCCTCAATGAACGGAGCCGAAATGTAAACATCACGCATGGAAGCGGTAGAAACTTCCGGTTTGTTCGAAAACGACAGCCATGCTCCCGGTCTGAGCGAATAATTCACGTCGACGTCGGGAGAAAGAAACAGGATCGATCGATCTGCGCCGCCTGCTGCCTGCCCAAGCGCATCGAATCCCAACAGACGAAGGCCGGCATTAACGCTGACTCGTTCACTCGCCTGAAATTCGTAGCTGCCCGCAACGGACCCGGACGATACGGTGCGTCCCGGAAATCCGTCCGTGTCCAGTCCCTGGAACGAAAGATGACCGTCAATTGAGGCTCGGCCTTCATTCAGCGGTGTTTCGATCGTTCCTTTCATGAGAAGATGGTCCTCCGTTCGATCAAGGGTAGGATTTTGCCTCAGATTCGGATCGAACAGGTCGGTCTTAAAAACCGTGTGGTCGGCCAGCAACGATAGTTTTGCTGAAATACGCGATCCGGGCGCTGTTGCCAACCACGCAGTGGCATTCCAGCCGGTCAACGTTCGATCCGGATTCGTAGTGGTCGGCGCGCTTGCAATGGCCCGAGCGCCGAAAAGCGAATACGCACTGCGCATCAATCCGACGCTGAAACCCGTTCGAAAACGATCCAGGATGTGCCGGATGCCTGCTGAGATCGACTGCGCATCGGCGGCTGTCTGAATGGTTGGATCCGTAGGGAAGGGCTCATATCCGTTCGTGCCGGAGTACTGACCGTTCAGGATCAGCGTTGTCCGCCGAGACATGGGTGCGCTGAGATTTGCACGCAGGTACCTCTCCAGATACCGGCCAACGCCGAATTCTGCGATGCCCTGAACCGGGCTTCGATGGACCGTAGTCGATGCCTCCGGTGGCTCGGGCCTTCTGAGAGGACTCGGCGGAAGGTCGTCCTTGGACTGTTTGTATATTTCGGTGAAGGGACGCCGACCGCGCGGAATTTCGGGAACACGCGGTGGAGGATTGAAGCCGACCAGGGGCTGTCTCGACAGTGAGGGGAACGAGATCGTCAGTTCGCCCCTGATCTCGACAACGCGAGGAGCCAGATCCGGAAGCACCACATTCTCCTGCGCCGAAACGGTTTCAGGCGATATGCCGAGTGCAATCGCTCCCAGAGCAATGGAAAGACCGATGTTGGCAAATCGTGTTCTCATTGCCGCTCAAGTCTTGATTTTTCTCGTTCCGCGAGTGCACTGTATTCCGTATTCGGGAAAAGCGTGATTACGGTATCGTACACCCTGACGGCTTCTCCCCTGTTATCCATTGATTCGAGCGCCTGCGCCTGTTTCAGGTACCCGCGGGCCACCCAATCGGAATAACCGGCAAACAGAACAGGCATTCTTCCAAGGGTTTCCACAGCAAGTGCAGGGGCGTCGCGGTCGAACTGAGACGATCCAAGAAGGAATAGTGCTTCGGCTCCGGTTTCGTCTCTGCTCCGTGTTACCACGTTTTCAAAAATGATTTCCGCCTCATCTACATTTCCGCGCTGCAGATGGATTCGCGCCATGCCGAGGTAAGCCGGGATGGATTCATCCGAATCGGGAGCGGCGTTGATCGCCTCCTGTAGAAGGAATTCGGCTTCTTCGCTGCGTCCAAGCCGGCTGAGCGCCAGGCTGCGACCGTAGCGGGCGGCAGCGACCACTCCGGGGTCGTTTTTGTATTTCTCCTCAACCCGACGGAAAACATCCTCGGCGCGGTAGGCGTCTCCATTGTCCAATAACAGGCGACCAAGAAGTTTGGAGGCTTCCACGAAATGAACACTATTATCGAAACGTTCCACCAACTGAGAGAAGTACGTAATCGCCGCGATAGTCTCGTTCCTGTCTGCATGAATAACGCCCAGGTAATAGTAGGCGTCGGGCAGAAGCTCGTCCTGCAGCGCTTCTTCGATGAATCTCTGGAATTCGGCAAGCGCTTCGTCCACGCGTCCACTTTGATATTTTACCTCGGCCTGTCGAAAACGAAGCTGATCTATGACAGGTGAATTCGGATTGTTTTCGGCAAATCTCTCGATTAACGCGTCCGCCTGATCTTCCTGACCACTCGCCATCAAGGCAAACTGGATTCCGGCGGCGGCATCGGACGTAAATGGACTATTCGGATACCGGCTGAGCACACCATTGTAGGCGTCAACAGCAGCTCCCAGATTACCCTCATTGAAATGGGCGTCTCCAATTCCATACTGGGCTTTCGCCGCAAGTGGATCTCGTGGATAGGTTCGGATCAACAACTCGTACGCGGCGACGGCCTGTTCAAAATCCTGATTCAGGAAATAGAGATAACCGAGAGAATACTGGGCTTCTTCGCGCCACTCGCTGACGGGATATTCTTCCAGGAGACGGCGCAGGGTTGAGATGGCTTCGAAGGTATCCCCGGCATTGGAATAGGCCTGGCCGATCTGATAAAGCGCGTAATCGTCGCCGTCGCCCGCAAGCCTGCCGTACACGCGCACGGCTTCCGGGTACCGTTTCAGCGCGAAGAAGGAGTCGGCGAGACGCAGCTGAGCGTCGGATCGGTACGGGACCGAGCCGGATTCGTCACGATACGCAGCGAGAAAAGCTTCGAATTCGGGAATGGCGCGTTCGTAGGCTCTCTGTTTGAAGTAGGTCCAGCCGAGGGCATAATGTGCC
>CAZGOS010000052.1:0-15349 GCA_964527795.1 uncultured Rhodothermales bacterium
GCCATGTTCGCAAAGAAACGGGCGAGAAGAACCTGTGTCTAGCCGGAGGATGCGCGCTTAACTGCGTTGCCAACGGAAAAATTCTGCGGGAGGGCCTTTTCGATCGTATCTGGATTCAGCCGGCAGCCGGAGACGCGGGAGGCGCTCTGGGGGCTGCCTATTTCACCTGGTATCAGGTTCTGGGGAACGATCGACGCGTTAGCTCCCAAACAGGCTCCCAAACAGGCTCCCAATCAGACTCCCAGTCAGGTTCCCAATCAGATTCCCACTCCGACCACCAGAAAGGCTCCTACCTCGGTCCTTCCTTCAGCCCCCGATCAATCGAAGAATGGCTTCAGGAGAAGGGGATTCCGCATCACCGGTATGAAGAGGAGGATGCCGTAATAGAGACGGCGGCCGATCTGCTCGTCGACGGCAACATCGTTGGATGGTTTTCCGGAAGAATGGAATTTGGGCCTCGGGCTCTGGGCAATCGCAGCATCCTGGGTGATGCACGCGATCAACAGATGCAGTCCAAAATGAATCTGAAGATCAAGTACCGGGAGTCGTTTCGTCCGTTCGCCCCCTCGTGTCTTCAGGAGGACGTGTCGGAGTACTTCGAGCTCGAAACGCCGTCTCCGTACATGCTGCTCGTCGCACCGGTCAAACACAGCCATCGGCTCCAGGTACCGGACGACAAGTTGCATCTTTCCGGTATTGAGAAGCTGAGCGTACCGCGAAGCGATCTTCCGGCGATAACGCATGTCGATTATACCGCGAGGATCCAATCTGTAAGCGCAGAGAGCAATCCGAGATTCCACCGCCTCATTGACGCGTTCAAACAGCGCACCGGATACGGTGTTGTCGTAAACACCTCGTTCAATGTCCGGGGCGAACCGATCGTCTGCACGTTTGAAGATGCATACCTGTGCTTCATGCGAACCGAAATGGATGCACTTGTGCTGGAGGACATCATCCTGTATAAAAGCGAGCAACCGGTTCTTCAGCAGGAAGAAGACTGGAAGCTTCGGTACGCACTGGACTAGGCCCTCGTAAATATCCAACAGTGTTCAGGTCATGAGATTGCACGTAAAAACGAAAAAAGAGCTGCGAAAATTCGGGCTCGTCATGACGGTCCCTCTCGCGCTCATAGGCGGGTATTTGTGGTGGAAAGAAAGAGGCGCGTACCCGATCGTGCTCGGAACAGGTGCCTTTTTTCTGATCAGCGGCCTGCTGTATCCTCGGATCCTGCGACCGATCGAAAGGATCTGGATGAAGTTCGCTGAATTGGTGGGCGCTATCATGACGCGTGTGATCCTGAGTATTGCATTTTTTCTTATAATTACGCCGATGGGACTGCTCCTGCGCGTGCTCGGAAAGGATTTGCTGCATATTCGTCGTGGCGCCCACGAAAAAAGTTTCTGGATTCCCGTCGAGACGGACGGCCCCGCGACACGCCCGGAAAAACCTTATTAGTGGACTGTTGTCAGCTTGAGAACGTTATGGCTACAAAGATTGGTTTGATCTGGGATTTTCTTCGGGTTCGAAAGAAATGGTGGCTTGCGCCGATCGTGATCGTGCTTCTTCTGCTGGGGCTTCTGATTGTGCTGACGCAGGGGTCTGCGATTGCCCCGTTTATCTACACGCTATTCTAAAAGGGCCTGCTCTTCCGGCACCCGTTCTGATAACAGCAGTCTAACGGTTGTCAGACGTTGAAACGTATCATATACATATTCCCGGCTGTAATTGCAGCTCTATTTGCCCGGCCGACACTGAGCCAGGAACCGTTTCTGTCCGGGGTTGACATCTCGTTCGTCGATCAGCTCGAAGAGGCAGGCGTCCGGTTTACGGACGAAGGCGTCGTGAGGGATGTCTTTGATATTCTCTCGAGTTACGGAATCAACGCTGTCAGACTTCGTCTCCGGCACTCGCCCGAAGGCGGCGTCAACGGTCTTGACCGCACAGTCGCGATGGCCCGACGCGCAAAGCAGGCCGGGATGGGGCTGCTTCTGAATATTCACTTCTCGGATACCTGGGCCGATCCCGGTCACCAGACCAAACCGGCGGCCTGGGCCCGGGCCGACTTTCCGGCGCTTGTCGACAGCGTAGCCCGTTATTCGGAACGCGTGCTCACCGCATTCGTCGACCAGAACATAGTTCCCGATATCGTGCAGGTGGGAAATGAGATCACGACGGGCATGCTGTGGGACGACGGACGAGTCGGCGGTGCCTTCGATACGCCCGAGCAATGGCAGCGACTGGTCACGCTTATCGAAGCTGCCATCGATGGAATCGGGATTGCGACGAATGGCGTCACCCGTCCGGATATCATGATCCATATCGATCGCGGGGGAGACGCAGACGGAGCAACCTGGTTCTTCGATAATCTCTTTGCCCGTGGAGCCAAAGCCGACCTGATCGGTATTTCCTATTACCCCTGGTGGCACGGAGACTTGACGGCCTTTCAGCAGACACTGGACGCATTATCGGCTGGGTATAACCAGGGAATTGTCGTTGTCGAAACAGCGTATCCCTGGACGCTTGATTCGTTCGACAATACTCATAACATTGTCGGACTTCCCGAGCAGCTTCTTGCCTCGTTCCCGGCGACCGCCCGGGGCCAGCGTGATTTCATAAGCGAAATCGTTCGTCGGGTGGATAGACTGCCGGCTGGACGAGCACGAGGTGTCTTTTATTGGGCTCCGGAATGGATAGCGGTCTCCGGTCTCGGTTCGTCCTGGGAAAATCTCACGCTTTTTGATCCAACAGGTAATGCACTGGTCTCGCTCGCCGCATTGGATCCGAAATCCGTCGTCGCAACGGAAAGTGTACAGCCGGCAGAAACGCCGATGTCCCTTGTTATCTACCCGAATCCGGCGGCCGACGTGATTCATGTCCGGTACGCCGTCGATCACGACCGGGCGGTTCGATTCAGGATTTATGACGTGTTGGGGCGCGAACGTATCCAGACGGAAGCGATTGTGAGCTTTGGCGGTGCTGAACGGGAGATATCGGTTGACCTGGGTGATCTGGAATGTGGGATGTACTTCGTGCGCCTCTTCGATTCGCAACACGCAGTATCACCGGCCGCCTTCGTGCGAGTGGAGTAGCCGGAGCGATGCCCGGATCGATCGCTTCTGTCATCGAGTTTTCGTTTATTGCATGTCGATCATTGCGTGGTCGATTCCGCCGGACCGTCATGTACCGCTCAGCCGAAGATATTCAGCTATAAGATTGACGGCCTGAGCATTTCCATACCTCGAACCATCATCCCCGGTATGCTCCGAATTTCGGGTATCATCGCCTGCTTGATTTCAATTTACGGGTGGCAGTGTTATGCCTCCGATCCCGCACCATTGCACTCCTCGAAGAAGTCTGATACCGATGTTCCCGCCTGGGCTCAAGAGGCGATCTGGTACCAGATTTTCGTCGAGCGTTTTCGCAACGGAGATTCCTCGAACGATCCCGCGCTCCGCGATATGAAAGGTGCCTCGCCAAAGATCGAACCGGACGGCTGGCGTCCCACTCCGTGGACGCAGGACTGGTACAAACCTGATGAATGGGCAGAGCGCGCCGGGCTGGAATTCTACGATAGCATTTACCTCAGACGATACGGCGGAGATATTCAGGGCGTTATTCAACAACTCGATTACCTGCAGGATCTGGGCATAACCGCGCTCTATCTGAATCCAGTCAATGATGCGCCGTCGTTGCACAAGTTTGACGCCCGAAATTATCGCCACGTCGATCGCAACTTCGGCCCGGACCCGCGTGGAGATGCCGCAATGATGGCGCTCGAAACGCCGGAGAATCCATCGACCTGGCAGTGGACCGCTGCCGACCGGCTCTTTCTGCGGCTCGTCGACGAAGTCCATCGGAGGGGGATGCGAGTCATTCTCGACTATTCGTGGAATCATACCGGCGTCACCTTTTGGGCGTGGAAAGATGTTGTCGAAAATCAGGATGCGTCGGAACAGGCTGACTGGTATCAGATCGAGCGATTCGACAATCCGGCAACACGCGAAAATGAATTCAAGTACCGGGGATGGGCCGGAGTCACCGATATGCCCGCCCTGAAAAAGGTTGGCGTGCCGGACGACTTCCGTGGTGGGCCCGTGGAAGGAAATCTTCACCCGGACGTCAAGCGACACGTGTTCGCTGTCACACGGCGTTGGCTCGATCCGAACGGGGACGGCGATCCTTCAGACGGAATCGACGGGTTCAGGTTGGATGTTGCGGACGTGATACCGCTGGGATTCTGGCGCGAATATCGGCAATTTGTCAGGAGCATCAATCCGGATGCGTACATGGTGGGAGAAGTCTGGTGGGAGCGTTGGCCTGACAGAATGATGGATCCCAGGCCGTACCTGGGCGATGTGTTCGATGCGGTCATGAATTATCGCTGGTACATGCCAACGCGTAGTTTCTTTGCTGACGCTTTACCTCGCATGTCCGCCGATTCTTATGTAGCCCATCTGGATTCCATCGAATCGGATATCGATCGTGATAACCTGTTGGCCATGATGAATCTGACGGCGAGCCACGATTCACCCCGTTTTTCAACGTCCGTGTACAATCCGGGCCCGTACAAAGTCGGCGTCTATCCGCGAGACAACCCGGCATACAGGGTAAACAAACCAGATGCGAGGGCGCAGTCTATTCAGAAACTGATTCTCGTTCAGCAGTTCACGTATTACGGTGCTCCCCACATCTGGAACGGAGATGAGGTCGGCATGTGGGGGGCGGATGATCCGGATAATCGCAAACCGCTTGTCTGGGCCGATCTCGAATATGAGGATGAGATCGTGCTCCCTGACGGCACGACTCGTGCGCCCGATTCCGTTGAGCAGGATACCGCGATGTTCAACTTCTACAAGAAGCTCATCGCTTTGCGCAAACGGTACATGGATTTGTTCGTTCGTGGTGCACTGACGTACTCCGTGGTCGACGACGCGAATGGATTGCTGGCCTATTCACGAACGTTTCGTGGAGAACAGGCTGTTGTTGCCTTCAATAAGTCGGATCGAAACCACACGGTCATGCTCCACATACCCACACAGGGAACGTATATCGATATGCTGAAGCCCGGAACAGCGTACCGAGTGAAAAGCGATTCGCTTCTGATTAAGCTGGGCGCACGGGATGCGGTCGTTTTGATTCGTACGTCCTGAACCTTTGAATTCGTTCAGAATTGAATGCAACTGCGTATTTATATTTCTCACGGATAGGATAGTGGTCTGAGAAACAGATATCGTGTCGGAAAAATAGACACCAACTTTTCTGTTTCTCAACGCTCGGGGTAAACGTTGATCCACCAGGTGCGACTGAAAAGCAAAACATTTCTTGGGGTCCTGCTGGCAGCCTTTCTGTTCGCAGCAGGGTGGGTACTCGGTATCAGGCCGGACCCGAAGTCGCCCACCCTGGCAAGCGCCGGAGGGATCGAAATAACGGCTGAGTCCTTTCGAACACGATACGTCAAGTACCTGCTCAAATCGGGAGTTCGGGACGCACCCGGGTTGAGGAAAACTTTCCTGGATGATTTTGTCGCGACCCGACTTTTGATTCAAGAGGAAAGAGAAATGGGCATTGAGCAGAACGATGCCTACCGGTTCCGGCGTGAGGTCGTGCTCCGCAAACTGCTCGTCGACGCATATGCACGGCATGTCCTCCTCGATACCCTCGAAGTGAGCGAAGATGAGGTCCTTGCGATGTTCGTTCGCACCCAGACCCGGATCAAACCCCGGCACCTCTACGCCCGCACCCGTCAGGAGGCCGATGCCTTCTATGCCCGTCTTCTCAGCGGCGAATCCTTCGACGAACTGGCCAGGGAGGTATTCTCCGATCCGAATCTTGCGAATAACGGGGGCTCACTCGGATATGTTGAATTCGACGAGCTGGACCCTGACTTCGAAGACGCGGCCTATGCATTGGAAGTGGGCGAAATATCGAAGCCCGTGCGGACGGCATACGGCTACTCCATCATTGAGCTGGAAGATCGTTTTACCAATCCGTTGATGACCGAATTCGAGTATGCGAAGAGGCGGTCGAATCTTCGCGCATACGTACTCGGCCGCAAGCAGGAACGGGCTCGGCGCAGACATGTGCGCCGTCTGGCCGAAGAACTGGTAGTCACGTTCAGTGAGGTCGCCCTGGAACGCCTGCTTGGTCAGATAACGGGGAAAAACGTGCTTGAAAGCGACGAAGAATTTGCACGTCTGGCGTCCGAGCCACTTGTAATCTTTGGACCGCCGACAGCGCGTTCTACGTGGACGATAGGCGAATTCCGCGATCTTGCCGGGTACACCAGTGAGGATCAACGCTCCCAGGTTCGCACGCGCGAAGACCTTATCGATTTTGTCCAGGGTCTGCTCGTTCGTCAAACTATGATGGATCGGGCACGGGAACTGGGGCTCGATTCGACACCTGAACTCGAGATGGCCGAGCAGGATGCCATGAATGAGTACGTTCTGGATCGCGTCCGTGAGCGCATGTCGAGCGAAACCCGTGTTCCTGAAGATTCGATCCGAAGTTATTTTGACTCGGCTCTTCCCGGCGAATTCATTCATCCGGAGCAGATCCGCGTGCGCGAAATCCTGTTGTCCACGGAATCCGAGGCCGACGAGGTGACCGCGAAGCTTCCCCGTTCGTCGTTCGAAGCGCTGGCTCGTTTGTACACGATTCGGCCCGGCGCGCGCGAAACGGCCGGAGATCTCGGTTTTTTGACCGAAGAACAACTGGGGCCTTTGAACGAACTTGTTTTCAATACTTCGAATGGCGAGGTTGTAGGACCGATCGAACTCGAGGGTCGGTATGCATTCTACCAGGTCGAGGAGCGTTTGAAGGCGCGAAGAATGGCCTACGACGAAGCGCATGGTCGCATTGCCGACATGCTTCGTTTTCGCTACAAACGGGACCATCGACTTGCGGTCTATAAAGACGTCCGCTCACGCTACGAAGTAGACGTGGATACCGCACTCCTATATTCAATGTCGCTGACAGATGAGAATGACGGCTAACATGCAAGAATGGCGCTCTGCAGGGCTTCTGCATCTTTTTTGTTTTGTTCTGGGCACAGTCGTTTCCCTGGCAATGGCTGCCGGGGCAGCAGCTCAGACGACCGGTAAGATTGCCGGCACGGTTATCGACGCTACGACCGGCGAGACGTTGCCGGCCGTCAACGTATTCATTGAAGGAACCACGCGGGGAACGGCCACGGACGACGATGGACGCTATGTCATCATTGGTGTGCGGCCGGGAACGTATACCATCGTGGCGTCCTTCATCGGTTTTGCCAGACTGCGACAGGAAGGGGTCCAGGTCAACGTCGATCTGACTACGACCGTCGATTTCGCCCTGAGAGAAGAGGTGTTCGCGGGTGAAGAGGTCGTCGTCACGGCCGAGGCGATCAAAGTGCGAAAGGACCTGACCAGTTCCGAAGCGCGCGTGACGGCTGAGAGCATCGATCGACTCCCGGTTCAGGAGCTGAGCCAGGTGCTCGCCGTTCAGGCGGGCATCACGGTTCGCGACGGGTTGCACATTCGTGGCGGGCGCAGCAGCGAGGTTGTAATGATGGTGGATGGTGTGCCTGTTACGGATACATTCGACGGTTCAGCTTCCTTCCAACTCGAAAACGAAGGTATTCAGGAATTACAGGTCATCTCCGGGACGTTTAATGCCGAGTACGGCAATGCCATGTCGGGCGTCATAAACATAGTGACCAAAGAAGGGCGCCGGGATCGAATCGGCGGCAGTATCGACGTCTACACCGGATCCTACGTTGTGTCCGGTAAAGGTGGTGAATCGTTGCTTCGCGGAACCGAAGAAAATGAGTTGACACGCGAGAACGGATTTCCATACGATGAAGCGGATACCTATTCGTATCTGCCCTTCGAGCCCACCCACTACAGCAATCTAAGCGCATCGCTCGATGGACCCCTGTTCTCGGACCGGCTCTCCTTCTTCGCCCTCGGGCGCTACTTCAACAACGATGGCTGGCTCTACGGCGCCAACATCTACGAAATCGACGGCACTTTCGGCGATTCATCTCTGGTACCGATCAATACCTTTGAAAAGTTGAGCTGGCAGGCTAATCTCCGTTACCAGCTCACCGATAACATTTCTCTGAATCTGATCAGCCTCGGCTCGACATCGGCGGGCCGCAACTACAGCCACGCCTGGCGCTGGGCGCCGAACGGCCTCGGCGAAAATAAAGATGTCGGCAACGATCTAAAGTTCAAATTCACCCATACGCTGGGATCGAAAACCTTTTATACGCTTAACGTAGCCACGTTCTTCCGCGAAGCGGATTATTACGTTTTCAAGGATCTCGGCGATCAGCGTTACAACGACTTCTTGCTCACTACGCCTGATTCCGTCGAAGTATTGCCGGGCGTATATAAGGACGTAGAAACGGGCGGCAACCGTTTTCTGCGTGGCGGAACGGATCCATCCCGGTTCAACCGTACGACCCGCTCCTACTTTGTCAAAGGTGATCTGATGAGTCAGGTTTCGCGCCACCACCTCGTAAAAGCCGGTTTTGAGGCGCGGCTCGATCAACTGACATTTGAGTCCTTCTCATATATCCCCGCCGTGGATGACAACGGACAGGTCATCGAGCCGTTCGAACCGCTCGTTCCTCCCGTCGAATCGATATTCTTTCAGTCATTTGATGGCGTCGAACCCATCAATATCAGCGCATATGTACAGGATAAAATCGAGTTTGATAGCTTCATCGTGAATGCGGGGCTGCGCTTCGATTATTTCGATGCACGAGCACAGGTGCCGGTAGATCCAGAGGATCCCAACATCTTCAGTCCGTTCAAGAAAATTAACCGCTATAAAGACCTCGACGGCGACGGTGTTATCACCGAAGAGGAACAGCGTGAAGACAACCGGCTGGCGCTTGCCGATCGAGAGGCATACTGGTGGCAGGGCTCGGATGCAAAGTTTCAAGTTTCTCCGCGTCTGGGTGTCGCCTATCCCATTACAGATGAAGGCGTGATTCATTTTTCCTGGGGACACTTCCTTCAGATCCCGACACTCAACCGGTTGTTTGAAAACTTCGGCTTTAAGGTTCCGCAGCAGTCGAGTCAGTATGGGCCTTTCGGTAATCCCGACCTCGATCCGCAGCGTACGGTTATGTACGAGATCGGGCTTAAACAGGCCCTGGGTGATATTGTTATCGACGTTACGGCTTACAATCGTGACGTAAGAAGCTGGGTATCGACATCAAGGCTCATTGAAACCGAGATCCCCGGTGTTAACTACGTCGTGTATGCCAATCGCGATTATGCCAACACGCGTGGTCTCACGGTGTCGCTATCGAAAGCCTATACGAACAACTACGGATTCGATCTCAACTACACATTCCAGGTTGTCGAGGGCTCCAATTCCGATCCGACCGAGGAGTTTTTCGCGGCAGCCGCCAACCAGGAACCACGCCTGGCGTTGTTACCGCTGTCATGGGATCAGCGTCACAAGGTGGCCGGCTCGTTCTTTGTAGGCGGAGAAGGATGGGGCTCCTCGTTGCTCGCCATATGGGGATCGGGTTTTCCGTATACGCCTGCGTTTCCTGAGGCTGCGATATTTGGATCGAATGTTCCCACGGAGTTTCCAACGAACTCGCGTCGCCAGCCTTCGGCTCTCCAGGTTGATTTCGATGCTTATAAGGAGTTCTCGATCGGGCGTGTAAAGCCGCGGATATACATACAGATTTTCAACGTCTTCGATGCGCGGAATGCTACGACCGTCTACGCTGACACGGGCCTGCCCGACGTAACGTTTTCAGCCCCCCTGGCGTCTGCTGATCCGGGTTTCTTTACGAGGCCCAATTTCTTCTCAGAGCCAAGGCGGATCCACCTGGGAATACGTTTCCGGTTTTAACAATTTGGAATTCATGAACCGAACTCGACCTCTGATGAACATTCCCCGATGGTTTCGCTGGGCATGCCTGTGGCTTCTGCTGATCCCGGTCGTCGCTACCCCTGCAGTGGCGCAAGGAAGGATCGATAGAAACCACGTACCAAGCCTTGAACGCGTCGATCCGCTGGAGCGTCGGCGCGATGACATTGACGGGAACAACATTCGGGCGACGATCACAAACTGGGCACAGACCGCCCAGTCCGGTACGCCCGGGGATTTCTGGTACGAATGGCCGAAAAACACGAACCGTCGCTACGTAGCGCTGACGCAGCTCTGGGTCGGCGCAGAAACCAGAGTGAACACCGGGTCGGATAACGGCGATCCTCTCTGGATTTTTGATGTCGCCGACTTCAGGCAGAACGTGCAGGGTGGCGCCAATTCGTGGACATTTGAACCCATCGGCGGTTACGTCAATCCGGGCGGACGCGACTTTGGCATTGCGCAAAGCGACGAACGAGATAGCTGGCCACCCTTCTGGCCGGACAAGCAGATCGACACCATCGATCCGGGCTGGAGTGGATCCTGGAACGGTTTCTTCGGAAAAAACATCTTCAACGCCGATCAGGAGTTCTTTTTCAAAGCCGGCGACGATCAGTACGACCGATTTCGCAGCGCCTATTTGCCCGATTCGACCGATGCATCCCGGTTCGGGTTGGGGCTCGTCATTGATACGCGAATCATGGCCTGGAGCCAGATTCTGATCGATGACGTGGTCTTCTTGATCCACGGTGTTAAGAACGACGGCACCGTAGACCTGGACAAGGTAGGCTTCTCCATCTGGCTGGCCGACTGCGTGGCGGGTGATTGCGGCGATGACGTCATCTTCTTTGATCTCCTCGAAGACGTCGCGTTCATGACCGACGAGGACGGTATCGGCGATCAGAATTTCGGATCTGATCCGGCTGGAACAGCAGTAATAGCGTTCCTGGAGACCCCAGGGAATGCCGTCGACAGAATTGACAACGACGGCGACGGCTCGACCGCCTTCGACTGCTTCGCTAACAAGGGTGAGTGTAATAGTCCGGTTGTTCCCGCACAGTTCCTGACGGGCGAAGATCCGACCAATGCCGTCGACGACAATTTCAACGGTCTGATCGACGAAAACCAGACGCACGTACCGTTCGATACGCAGATCGGCGTTGGATACGCGGATTATATCGACAACGACGGCGACGGCGAGCAGGGGGGACCCGTAGTGACTGCGGACATGGTTGCAAATGCAAGCGGCGACACGTGGAACCGATGGCCGCCGGGCCCGGAGAATGATCCTGTCCAGACCGCTGGTGACGGATCTCCTCTTGTCCACCTGGTAGGTGTTGACGAGTCGGATGTGGGACTGGCCTTTAAAGACAATATTGACAACGATGATTCGAGCGTCAACCCAACGGCCAATTTCCCATTTCTGTCCGAATCCGGATCACCCGTCGTCACACAGGAGATGCTCGATGCCGCTTCCGGCGATATATACCGCCGCTTCCGCGTACCGGGAACGGATATCATTCTTTACGATGTCGGACCGGAGGACCTTGGCAAAGCCTATGCCGACGGAGTCGATAACGATGAGGATGGAGCGGTCGACGAAGGAATCGACGAAGGAATCGACGAGATGATCGATGAGAGCCGCGCGGACGGAATCGATAATGACGGCGACTGGAAACCCCTGCAAAACGACACCGGACTGGACGGAGTGGCTTTCAGTGGGGATCCGGGCGACAGCGATGGCGTGCCGACGACGGGGGCCGGCACCGATTTCCCGGGAGAGAAGAATATCGATGTTACGGATGTCTCCGAATCCGATCAGATCGGTATAACAAATGTGCAGCTCTTCGGCGCGATGACATTGCAGCTCGGCTCCGTATCGGATCGCTTCATGTTCTTCAATTTCCTGGTCCCGGGTGAGTTCGACACCGAAAAACCGGACCCGGGAGACAACGACCTGGCGGTTTCCAGCGGGCTTTTTCCGCTGATGGCGGGTCAGACGGAGCGTATATCCCTTTCGATCGGACTGGGAATCGGGGAAGATGAGGCGCTCGAGGCCCGGGATAACGCGCTCGACGCCTACCTCGAGGATTACCAGTTTGCCCAGGCTCCCATATCGCCGGAAGTTGTGGGTGTTCCCGGCAACGGACGGGTAACGTTATACTGGGATTCCGCTTCGGAGGAATCCGACGACGAGTTCCTGCGCAGTCTCGGTTTACCTTCGAAGGATTTTGAGGGCTATCGAATCTACCGTGCGACCGATCCCGCGTTTCTCGATGCGCTGGTAATTACGGATGGACGAGGCAATCTCACGTTTCGCAAGCCTATCGCCCAGTTTGACAAAATTGACGGAATCGGGGGCTTTCATCCGGTAGGCATCAACGGAATCCACTTCTATCTCGGGGACGACCGCCAGAACGGGAACGAAGGCAATGATGGTCTGGCGCACTCTTTCGTCGATTCGACGGTCACCAACGGCATACGGTATTTCTACGCCGTCACCGCCTATGATTTCGGCTCCGTAGTGGCCAATATCTCGCCGACCGAGACGCCGATTCGGATCAGGCGCAACCCCGACGGAAGCATAGAGACCGGCCCGAACGTCGTAGATATCACGCCCACGGCACCGGTCGCTGGATATGTCAATGCTGAACTCGAAAACGTCGATCGGTTCCTGCCCCGCGTGCAGGGCGCGACATCGAGCAGAATCGGTTTCGAGATCATAGATCCAAGAGCGATCAAACCCGGGAATACGTACCGCATCGTGTTTGAAGACACACTGATCGTCGGGACCAGGATTATTCCGGACACGCTGACCACGAAGAACTTCTCACTCATTGATCTGACTTCAGGAAACACGCTACTTTCGCGTTCCGAGGCACTAAAACCGGGTCGCGAATTTCCGGTGCTGGACGATTTCGGCGATGCTCTGGGATTCAAACTCCTGTTCTTCCTTGAGCAATTCGTGGAGGTCAACAGCAGTGCGACGGGATGGGACAGCGAAGTCGTATATCCGTTGGCGATTCGACCGTACAGCTCTCCCGGCTTTGTTCGAGGTCTGCGTAATCCGGCAGATTACCGCATCGATATTGTGGGTCCGGGCGAGGGGATGTCGACCGGGATGAAGGTCACGCGGCGGACTACGCTGCCGACACGGCCCACAAACATCCGCGTCGTTCGCCTCGACCCCGACGGAGCGGGAGGCACTCGCGAATTGGAAATCGAGTACGCGTTCTGGGATTTGACGGGCCCCGACTTTACGAGCCCGACCGATACGTCACCGGCGTCCTTCAGTGCCGATCCGGCGCTGGGTGAGAGCGACCGAATCATTCTGTTCGAACAACAGGTTGGCGATCCCGACGCGGAGAAGCAGATCACCTGGGAATTCAGTCTCAATTTCACACTGGTGTTCGCCGACCGGAGCGATCCCTCCCAGGGAGACGTGGCTACGATCGTTACACGCAAGCCTTTTCTCTCGCCGGACGTCTTCGAGTTTTCCGCCATTGGCCCATCAGTCGACAAGGAGAACGCCGAGGAGTTGATGGATCGGATTCGCGTCGTGCCTAATCCATATGTCGCGACCAACCGGTTCGAAACCTTGAATCCTTTTTCGACGGGACGCGGACCGCGTATGATCAAATTCATCAACCTGCCGCCACAGGTTACGGTTCGGATTTTTACTGTTCAGGGGCGTCTGATCCGGGAACTGCGGCTGAATGAGGGATCCAACGACAACGTGAGCGCGGCCGATCTGCTAAACGGCTCTCTTGATTGGGACGTGCAGAGCGAGGAGGGGCTCGGCGTTTCATACGGGATCTATCTTTATCACGTGAAAGCGCCCGGTTTTGGAGAAAAGACCGGGACCTTCGCCATAATCAAATAATCGGTCTTCGCCTCGGGTGGAGATCTTTCTTCAATGCTTTTCTTATGCATACCAAGACCATGGGGAAGAGACTACGAGTCCTGAAGACGATCTCGTGTATCGTTCTCCTGTTCGGCCTGAGCGTGCCGGTTGCGGCTCAGTTCAGTAGCGAGACCCGCGATGTCACCCGTAGCGGTACAAGTGCTGCCGAGTTTCTCAGTATTCCGGTGGGAGCGCGGGCGACTGCCATGGGCAGCGCGTTCACGGCCTCCGTAGATGACGCCACCGCGATCTACTGGAATCCGGGAGGATTGGGTAACGTGGATAAAGCCTCGTTCATGGTCGAACGCGCCCAATGGCTTGCCGACATCAATTTCAACTTCCTGTCCGTCGTGCTGCCGACAAAAGTAGGTACGATCGGTGCCGCCGTGACCGTTCTTGCAACCCCGGACATGGAAGTAACCACCGTAGAGGAGCAAAACGGGACAGGCGAAACATTCAATGCCACGTCATACGCGATTTCTCTCTCGTTCGGTCGCGCTCTCACGGACAGATTCTCGATCGGAGCCACAGCCAAACTCATTACGGAACGAATTTGGAATTCTCAAGCGAGCGGATTGGCCGTCGATATCGGCACGGTTTTTATCACACCGTTCAATGATATCCGTCTGGGAGCGTCGATTTCCAACTTCGGAACAAAAATGCAGATCGGTGGCGACGACCTGCTCGTAATCGTTGATATCGATCCGAGAGCAGGAGGGAACAATGAGAGCAATCGAGCCGAGCTCAGGACCGACAGGTTCGACCTACCGATGACGATGCGCATCGGACTGGCCGGCGAAGTCTTTGAAAACGAAGATACCAGGCTGACACTTGCGGTAGACGCGCTCAGTCCCAACAACAGCGATCAATACGTCAACGTGGGCGCCGAAGTCGGTTTACTGGGCGATTTACTCATGATTCGGGGTGGTTTGAGCGAAGTGTTCCTGACGGACCGCATGCGCTCGTTTACCGTGGGTGGCGGATTGAGATATGACTTTGCAGATCTCGGTTTTGCGCTGGACTACGCGTTCGAAAGCCACAAATATTTCGACGGTGTAAACCGGTTTACTCTCGCCATGCAGTTTTGACCTACCGGGCTTATTACGCTATCTTGTTACATTCTAAAGACGTCTTCCTCCGAATAATGCTATCCCACCCCTGGTTTTCTTATCGTAACCGCGCGATTCCTGAGCGGTAACAGGCACGACCGGGAACCTTACACGTTGCATTGGCGCGAACGAAGATATTTCTCAATACAAACCATCGAAATCTCAGATGAGAAAAGTTACGAAGTACATACGAGTGTTGGGTGTCGTACTCGTTGTGGCATTCCTTACGGGAGATGCATATGCTCAGCGTAATGTCACGCTGAAGCTCAACACCGCGACGGCGCCGGACACGCTCGACGCGCTCGACGAGATCCAGATCCGCGGAGCGATTGATGATGCCGGCGGAGTAACCCTGCCCGATGGCAACATCATCGACTGGGGAGAAGCAACGACGCTTAAACCCCAAAACGTCGGGGGCGACAACTGGGAGATCACCTTCCAGATTCCGGACAATGCC
>CAZGOS010000053.1:0-15311 GCA_964527795.1 uncultured Rhodothermales bacterium
CAGCGAGCAGATCCAGAATTCCGATGCCGTCGCCGTTAAATCGGCCTTTATCCATTTCACTCGACGGTACGTGCTCAAATACGTCAAGTATATCTGCCATGGAGAGCGCGTCCATCGCTTCACCAAACAAAACGCGGGAAGCCTGTTCAGCACGACGCAACTCCGTCTCTCCATGCACCAGTTCGGTCACGGTATCAGCCAGAGCACGTTGCGCGGCGCGTTTTTCAGGTTCTTCGGCAACAGCCCGTTCGA
Source organism: uncultured Rhodothermales bacterium (assembly GCA_964527795.1). Taxonomy (GTDB): domain Bacteria; phylum Bacteroidota; class Rhodothermia; order Rhodothermales; family UBA10348; genus SMXL01. Next base: position 253 of record CAZGOS010000053.1, read on the forward strand.
AGACAGCAATTTCTTCCCGGCTCAACCACGTGAAATATTTCAGGTACGTGACCACATCCCGATCGTCCGTGTTCAACCAGTACTGGTAAAACCGATACGGAGACGTGCGCCTGGGATCCAGCCAGATCGTTCCTTCTTCTGTTTTCCCGAATTTCGTACCGGCCGAGTTCGTAACAAGTGGAAATACCAGACCATGGGCACGCTCACTTCGACTCCGGCGGATCAGGTCCGCACCCGCAACGATATTTCCCCACTGATCACTGCCCCCGAGCTGCAGCGTGCATGAGTATCGATCGAAAAGCTCCAGGTAGTCGTAGGCCTGCAGCATCATGTACGTGAACTCGGTATAGGAAATGCCGTCTTCCGCTTCGATTCTGCGTTTGACCGACTCCTTGCTGAGCATATAGTTGACCGTAAAGTACTTCCCGACGTCCCGGAGGAATTCGATCATGCGGATCGTACCGAGCCAGTCCAGATTGTTAACGATCAGTGCTGCGTTTTTATCGGATTCAAAATCCAGAAATCGTTCGAGCTGGCTTCGAATTCCCTCCAGATTTTCGGCTACTTTTTTTTCATCGAGCAACTGTCTCTCGGCCGTTTTTCCGCTCGGATCTCCAATCAGTCCCGTGCCGCCACCTACAATGGCGATCGGCGTGTGCCCGAACCGCTGTAGCCGGGCCAGACCCATGATCGGAAGAAGAGAGCCGACATGAAGGCTGGAGGCGGTAGGATCGAAACCGATGTAGGCTGTGAGCGACTTTTTGGAAATGACGTCGCGGAGCTCGGGTGTGGCGTCGTAGACGAGGCCTCGCCACTCAAACTCGTCGTATACGTTGCTGCTGTTCTTCAAAATTCGACGGGTGGTTGGTTGAATTCCAGCTTGGTGGTCCGGAAAAGAAGCAGATGTAGACCCCGGTTTCCGTTTCGGGTTCCGTTACCGATAACGCTCCAGGGTGAACTTCTCACCCAGATATCTCTCGCGGACTTCGGGGTCAGCGGCCAGAGCTTCAGATGTTCCCTGCTTGAGAATCTTTCCTTCATAAAGCAGATAGGCCCGATCGGTTATTGCGAGCGTTTCGTGCACATTATGGTCCGTGATCAGCACTCCGATCCCTCTGGATTTCAGTCCGGCCACAATCCTCTGAATGTCTTCTACAGCGATGGGGTCGACACCTGCAAACGGTTCGTCCAACAGGAAGAAACGCGGCCGGGATGCCAGCGCCCGGGCAATCTCGGTTCTTCGCCGCTCGCCCCCACTCAGCATATAGCCTTTCGATTTTCGAACGCGTTCCAATCCGAACTCGGCGATCAATTCGGATACACGTATTTTGCGTTCGGCTTTGGATATCGGTTGATACTCGAGAACCGCGTGCAGATTGTCCTCCACAGTCAACTGTGTAAATATGGATGCTTCCTGGGCCAGGTATCCGATGCCACGCCGAGCCCGTTCATACATCGGTAATGCTGTAATGTCGTCTTCACCCAGGAAGACCCGACCACCGTCAGGGCGAACCATGCCCACGATCATATAAAACGTGGTTGTTTTGCCGGCGCCGTTCGGGCCCAGCAGACCCACGATCTCGCCCTGGCGAACGTCGAGCTCCACTGCCTTGACGACTGAACGTTTCTTGTACCGCTTCAGCAGGTCCGTAACCCGCAGTACGCCGGCATCAGGATCCACGACCTGTACCGCAAAACTGTCAGCGAGCTCACCCGGAGCAGGAATTCTGCCGGCTGAGGCATCCGCCAGTTGAGAGAGGAATGCATCATGCTCCTCCTCGGCATCAGAAGCAGGAAGAACAGGACTGTTCGGAATCATTCGATAAGCCTTACGCCAGGCTCGAACCGATTTTTCTTCCTGCATGCACGCTTCATAGGCCTGGGCAAGCAGAACGTGGGCGATCACGTACGTCGGAACGAGCACGATCACTTCTTCAAGAATCGGAATCGCCTGTTCCGGTTCACCTTGTTTGAAGTGCTCAAGTGCGCGCTCGATTTCGGCTATGGCCATGCTAACGAATAATGGATTTCAGCTATCCTGTTCGATGTTTCGATTACGATCCGTCACGGTACCGGGCGCTTGCCGGCGTTCGGCGCGCATTCGGTTTCGCAGCAACAGTTCTTCCTTCAATGAAGCTCGACGGGGTCGTCTCTCGGGAGCCCACGCAAATCCCGAAAGATCCTGCACCTGGTCCAGCAAGCTGTCCCGATAAAGCGTGCCTTCTACACCGCTGAAAGCATGCACGTCCACGACAGTGCCACCCTCGAAAGTGACGTCGATCCGGTCGGCCGACGTGCGCACCGCCACCACCGAATCGTCCGGATTGGGCTCAATATAATAAAGGGCCTCGGCGTTCGGACGCACGGTCATGGTGCGAATGCTGTCCTCTTCGAAATACGCAGAGAGCGTTCTACCTTTTAACTGCTGGATGTGTTCGGTGGATGGTTCCCTGCTGGCGACAAAGATGCCACCTGTCGCTCGAAGTGAATCAATCGCTCCTTCACTTCCCCAGATCCGCAGGCTGTCGGAATTGATCTGTGATTCGTTCAGCCAGGAAATCGGACGCCCGAACATCCGACTTTCGATCCGTTCAACATCCCCATTGCGGAGTCTGTCATAGACGAGCGAATCGCCTACGACGGAAAAGGTGTTCTCTGAAACGATCACGGAATCGATTGCGATAACCTGATCCCCTGACCGGCTGCGGGTGAGAATCATCGCCTGTGCTTTCATCATCAGTGAGTCCGTACCCGTGCTGTCCGCCTGCAAACGAAGCAGAAAGACGTTTCCGGAAATCCAACTCGAATCCACAGCTCCGTCGTAATAAACGTGATCGCTGAAAAGGATTGATCGATCGGTCGTATCGCTGAAACCGAGAATTTCACGTCCGGCCCCGAACCATTCATTGCGGTCCGTCGCCGGCGTGTCGGCTTCTTCGTCCGTTCGCTCGACGACCACGTTGCCTCCCGCACGCAGAACGTCCGTCTCACGGGCATAATTGATCGAATCCGCTTCGAGATAGAGGTCTTTCTGCCGCAAGCGAATGCGACCATAAAAATTCGCGCGCGACTCATCGGACAAGTATGTACCCACGTCACTCGTCAGCACGGTCGAGCTGTCCGCATACTGGACGCCGCTGTCAAACTCCGATCGTTTTTCCTCCGCGTAATAGGTCGCGGACGTCGACTGGAGCAAGACGGAGCCGTCCGACATCGAGACATTCCCGGAAGCACGGCCGATTTTTGTCTCGCTGTTATACCGAACGACATCCGCATAAACGGTATCACCGCGTTCCACGATGCGCACGTTGCCGGTGAAGAAATAATCGCCCGGGCCTTCCTGTCTGGCACGATCCGCTCTCAGGTATGTATCTCCCTGTTGAAAATTTGCCCCGATCAGTATTCTGGTAATGACGCCGTTGACGACGGATTGCTCGAGCCTGTCGGATTCAAACACCACCTCCGAAGACGTTCTTTCCTGCCGTGCAGCCGCCGGTTCCTGCGCGACACATATCCAGACAACCAGCAGCATCGGGAATACCGTCGTGAATTGGAACGTTGCGATTCGACTCATTCCTCTTCCCGGATAAAAACTCCGCTGGATCTCGAAATCGTGTAGTTTTTCAAGTTTTCATCGGCGACCAATTCATAACCGCTGACATTCTCGGTTGCACTCGTGTACCGAAAAAAACCCGATGTCGTCACCTGTCGATCCCGCTCCGACCACGCCAGGTGTTCGCTTTCCAGCCGGGTGCTGTCTTTCGTGAGCACGAATACGTTTCCTCTCGCTATGAATCTTTTCTCCCGGTCGAAATAGGTTAATCGATCAGCAGTCACGACGGCGGAGGAATCGCCGGCTTCGTCGAACAGATAGACGCGCACCCGTACTTCACTGTCGGCCGTGCCCGAAAGAATCAGGTACGTGCTGTCTTCGCGTTCATACCGTGCCATGTACCGCGCCGTCATGTGGATGCGCGGCTTGCCGTTTTCGCTAATGTACAGCTTTGGATTCCAGCTTTCCTGAACGGGATCCTCTTCGGCTCGCAGTGACGCAACAGAGACCGGAGATTCCCGGCGACTGCATCCCGTGAGTGCCACAGTCACAACGACGAGAAGTATCCAGAATGGGATCCGGCTAGACATCCGATGCCAGTAAAACCTGAAGTAGAGCGGTGATGGTGCATGCCATGATACGTGGTACGCCCGATTAAATCCGCACAGTATCTCCGGGAGATAAGACTGCTGCGGCTGCTTCGGCATCTTGTCCGCAGGCGGCCAGCAAATCTCTGAACAATTCACAAGTCGATTCGAGTGATCCCGTCGGACCGTCATCGATTCTTGCATACACCAGAGCCGCGACCCGCCGCGTGCCGTACGATGTCTTTGTCGGCATGGAGTCCTTTACGGGATTAACTATTGGAATCCCTCGGGGTTGTTCTTGGGTTCGCGCCGCTCCGACAACCAGATCCGTGAGATCAATGGTCTGTCCGGCACTGTTGAAAACATACGATTCGTCCTCTTTACCGAGTCGAACGACATAGCGCACAGTACCTGCTTTATCCAGGTCCCAGATTGAAACAGGAAGCAGCGAGTAGAGACTGATGAAATTGCATATGTCCACAACCCCGTTGATTCGGGGGAACCGGTTGTCTGCTGCAGCTCGAAACAGATACTCGCTGGCGGGTTTGCCCCGACCCGTTGGTTTGTAACGTCCATTGCGAAGAATGTCACGGACCGATTGGCGCCACTCGTCTTCGACTTCGGAAAGACCTCGAAGGCGCTTAAGAAGAAGCTGATCCAGAAGATGATCAAGTCTTTTCGGTCGAACGTGCAAGTCGAGGCCGGCTGCACGAACGACACCCATTCTCAGTGTCTCGGGACCATGGTGTTCAACTGTAATCACAATCGAATGATTTTAACCAACTAATAGAATAGCAGAAGCGAGCGCTCCTTGGCTGCTTCGCCTTATATTGGGCGCGGTCAAGTCGGCCTGGTGCTTTTCTCCCGGCAATCTATCATAATTTGTGAATAATATGGCCTGATAGGGCTTTTAATGTCTGTCTTCGGGGCTTTAGGTTCTTAAGCCTCTGCCGATATTCTTAACAGATATTATGTGAATAACAAGCTCATTATCGGCCATGCAAGTTAGCGCAATGGATTTTTTCGTTGAAGCTGTCACTACTGACACGGCGGTCATCCGAATCGGAAAGGCCCTTGATTTCCGTAATGCCGCAGATTTCAAAAGCACGACACAGGATCAGGTCCGTAACGGCGTTCAGAATTTCATTCTGGATTTCACCGACACCGGTATTCTTGATTCGACGGGCCTTGGCTCCATCTTCTCCCTGTACCGTCAGGTATCACCGCTGAGCGGCCAGGTTGTTTTTGCTTCGGTATCGCGCCCTGTGCAGGTAGTCGTTCAGCTGACACGCACCTACAAGGTGTTTCGTCAGTTTCCGACTGTCGACGCGGCAACGCAAGGAATCACGTAGAGAGACGACAGTTTCTCCATAATCCGATTCTGTTATGGAAATCACCCGTCAGTGCTTTAACAAGCTCGACGGCGTCATCGACGATCTCCATAAGACCCTTGATCGTTGGGAATCAAATGGCGCTTTCCCGCCGGATCTGGAGCCGGACACGGTCCAGCTCGCCAAGCTGGCCATCCATGAATGGGTGGCTAATCTCGTTCAACATGCCGATTTCGGTGAGATCAACCCCGAAATCATTTTGGACATCTATCCAAATGGCCGAAGCGTGCGCTGCGTGATACTCGACAATTCCCGGGGTTTTGACGCTGCCAAACATCTCCGGATTCGAATGGAAAAACTTGAGCCCCTGCCCGAACGAGGCATGGGACTCTTGATGCTGGACGCTGCCACCGATTATTTCGAGTACCTGCGATCAGAGAATGGTCACCATCGATTGGAATTTTCGGTTTCATCAGATATGGACCCATGGCTGAATATTCCGTTTTAATAGTAGAAGACGAAACGACGCTTCAACGCCTTCTTGAGTATCGACTCGGGAAGCAGTACCGTGTTCGCACGGCCGAGAACGGTGTCGAAGCGCTTAAACGCCTCGACGAAGAAATTCCCGATCTGATTATTTCGGATATCATGATGCCGGAAATGGACGGCTTTACACTACAGGCGGCCGTTCAGAAACGTCAGGATGCCCGTGCAATCCCTTTCATCTTTCTGACCGCCAAGTCCGACGAGGACAGCAGGGCAAAAGGCCAACGCACAGGGGTCGATGATTACATTACGAAGCCGTTCGAGATCGACCATTTGATATCCCGCGTGGACCGACTGCTCGAACGCACCAAAATGTTCCAGACACAGCTTGATGACCGAATCGGACAAGACTTCTCCGAAAAGCTGATGCCCAAGAATATGCCGGATGTGGCCGGATACCGAACGCACTTTCTCAACCGGCCCCGAGGTCACGGAGGAGGGGACATTTTCGACTGGACGGAGACGCGTCCCGGAACCTATTTCATTACCATCGGCGATGTGATGGGCAAGGGACTGCAGGCCAAGTTCTACGCCTTCAGCTTCTTCGGCTATATCCGCAGTACGATTCACACGATGCTTCGCACAACGGATTCGCCGGCGGAACTGATTCGCGGTATCAACCAGGCATTGATGAACGACTCTACCATGGAGGAAACGTTTGCCTCCATCCTGCTCCTGCGCTGGGAGCCGGAGAGAAACACCGTTACCTACGCCAACGCGGGACACTGCCGACCCGTGCTCTGCACGGAAAGAGGTCCGGAAGTTGTAACGTATTCCGACATCGTGCTTGGTTTGACATTCGAGGCCGAATTCAAGGATACGTCCCTTGTACTGAAGCCGGGCTCGTCGCTGATTGCGTATACGGACGGCATTTCCGAGCAGGTCACTAAATCCGACCAGCAGCTCGGCGAAGAGGGTGTACTGAGTGCCGTGAAGAGCGCGTACGGGCGAGCACAACCGGTCGATACGATGGTCGAAGAGATCCTGAAGAACTCCAAACATCCGGAGTTCGGCGACGATGTTCTCGTATTCTGGCTGGAACGACTGACTACGATGGAACGGCAGACGCCCCGGTGGTTCTCACCTTTCCGAGATGTGGCTGAAGGAAGCTGATCCTGCTCGTTAACCCTTCTCTGATCTGATTTCCGACATCGCGTGCATCAACCGGTCGAGATCCGCTTCGTTGTTGTATGCGTGGGCTGAGACTCTGAGTCCACTTCTTCGCGCTGTAACCCAGACATCCCGTTTTTTCAGCGCGGCTGCCCACTCATCGGCGTTTTCCAGCTCAACGAGCAGTATCCCGGACGTCGAACCCGATTCGCCGTTGGAGACGATATTGAATCCATCGGGCGCAAGCCTTGCGCGAAGCTTATGTACAAGGTCGTCTATTCGCGCGCTAACCCGATCCATGCCGACCTGTTCAAAGAGCGCCAGCGCCGCACCGAGCGCAAAAATTCCCGGAAAGGTCGGATGACCCATCTCGTAACCGATTCCGTGCCTGGCTAAATCCAATCGGTCATTCTCCAGCAGGTAGGGCCGAGCAGCACTCCTCCAACCGACGAGCGGAGGCTCTGACAGAAAACGATCGCGCGCGAGATACAACGCTGCAATACCGTATCCGGCCGTTGCCCATTTATAGCCGCTGAAAACGAGTGCATCGATCGCATCTCGCTCGACGTCGATGTCGTAGGCGCAAACGGACTGTGTGGCGTCTACCACGAAAAACACGCCGGCGTCACGGCATATTTTACCAATCTCGCGCAAATTCGCCCGGAATCCGTTTGCGAATTGCACAGAGCTCAAAACGAATACGCCTGTATTTGAATTCATCGCACGTGCGACATCGTCTGCAAATACGCGACCGTCGTTCGGCGAGCTCATAAACCGTAGCTCGTGGCCAACCCGTAACCAGGGAATCGTGCACGATGGAAATTCCTTGTCAAGCGCCAGTACTTCTATCTTTTCGTCAAACAGGCGCGATACGATGTTTATTCCAAGCGACGTATTCTGCAGAAACGATATTTCCGAAGCAGCCGCTCCAATGAAGCGAGCCACCCGTTCCCTGACCTGCTCAGATCGTTCCAGCCAGGTGTTCCATGCGACATCCGCCAGCGTCTCCGCTTCCTCGTAATACATGCGACCTGCCGCGGCGGCCCGATCGGACATGGCTCCTCCCCCGGCCGTATTGAGATACGTTCGCTGCAGCACGGCGGGAAATCTTGCTCTGAACGCGTTTATATCCATGTCTCGTCAGCTTTGCGGAATCCGACTGAGAACGCACAAAGCACGCCGCAGATGCGCAGCCGCCACGAAATGTCTTTTTTTCTGCAAAAACAGTGTCGAAACTTTGAATCAGATTGTACGGATGAAGCGTATTATTTGAGAAATGAAACGGCTATTTCCCTTACTACCGGTTCTCCTGTTCATGATCGCCTCCGGCTGCGTGCGACAGATTTTCGTCGATTCGGATGACTCCGAAAATGATCCGACGGATCGTATTCCAGTAGCGTTCGACGAGGAATTCGAACTCGGTCCGGGTGATACCGCGCTCCTGGCCGGAACGGACATTGAAATTACATTTTCCGTTGTAACGGAAGACAGTCGATGCCCGAGCGACGTCGTCTGCATTACCGCGGGACGTGCAACCGTCCTGCTTCTGATCAGATATCCGGTTGCTGTCAGTACTAATATCGAAGCATCCATTCCGGGTTTGATCCCCACGCCATACCGTGACAACGAGAAACTTCCGATAGACGGTGCAGGAATCAGGCTGCTTCGCCTTAGCCCCTATCCCGATACGACAAAACCGCACGAACCCTCAGAGTACAGAGCGCTCTTCGTCATCGAATCCTGATTCACGGGTTCTTCCCCGCTTCTCCAGCGCGGATTTTCTTCACGTGCCATTATCTTTCATGCTCGCGTCCCGATTCTCGCGTTTCGGGGTGGACACTACACTGATATTTCCGGCATGATCGATATGGCAGTAGAACGAACACTCGCAATTCTGAAACCGGACTGCATCCGAAAACATCTGGCGGGCGAAGTGCTCCGCCGAATACAGGATGCCGGGTTTCATATTTGTGCGTTGAAAATGACTCGTATGAGCAAAGCGGAAGCGGAGGGCTTTTACATCGTCCACAGCGCTCAGCCTTTTTTCGAGGAACTGACCCTTTTCATGTCAAGTGGACCGTGCATTCCCGTAGTATTGGAGAAAGAGGGCGCCGTTGCGGATTTCCGCAACCTGATCGGGTCGACGGATCCTTCAAAAGCTGATCCGGGTACGATTCGACATGATTTTGCCGACAATGTGGGTGAAAATATTGTGCACGGCTCCGATTCGGTTGAGAACGGAAAGAATGAATCCAACTATTTCTTCCCCGAACACGAAATCGTTAATAACGCCTAACCGGCTCGCACTGGCATTCGTGCTGGTTTTGATTGCGGGCTCCGGATGTCAGGCAGAGAGCAGCCGTGTGAATGATGGCATGAGGACAGGCGCCCAGGTTCTACGCGACACGCAATTCCAGGTGCTCAGCGGAAAACGTGTGGGACTCGTCACGAATCAGACAGCCCGCGTGGATTCACTTCATCTGGTTGACGTACTGCACGCGGCTCCGAACGTGCAACTCGTAGCCCTTTTTGGACCTGAACACGGGCTGCGTGGTGATGTTGAAGATGGCGCCGCTGTTACCGATGGGATTGACCTTGAGACAGGAATTCCCGTCTACAGCCTCTACGGGACCACGCGTAGACCAACGGAAGAAATGTTGGCAAATGTCGACGCCCTGGTCTTCGATATTCAGGACGTGGGCGCCCGGTTCTACACGTTCATCAACACCATGGGCCGTTCGATGCAGGCTGCCGCGAAGGCGAATATCCCCTATTTCGTGCTCGATCGACCGAATCCGCTCGGCGGTCTTCGTGTGGATGGATACGTGCTCGATTCCCTTCATATATCCGGCGTGGGCCTGTATCCCATTCCGATCCAGCACGGCATGACGGTGGGAGAACTGGCACTCATGATAAAGGGAGAGGCCTTCCTTCCGGGTCTCGATGACCTGGACCTGCATGTTGTTCGCATGACCGGGTGGCGACGCGATATGCTCTGGAGTGACACGGGCGCCGAGTGGCGTGCAACCAGTCCCAACATCCCCACGTTTGAAACGGCCCTGGTCTACCCCGGGACGTGCTTCTTCGAGGGAACGATCGTCAGCGAAGGCCGAGGAACGGATGCGCCATTTCTGACGATCGGTGCTCCCTGGCTTGATGCCCGGCAGGCGGCGGCTGAATTGAACGAGATGGCATTGCCGGGCGTGCGATTCTCGTTTGAAGAAGTGCAGCCACGCGCCATCGAGGGCATTGCCGACAATCCGAAATTTGAAGGCGAGGCGATTCAGGCGGTTACGATTCGGATCTCAAACCAGGCCTCCTATGCCCCGTTGTTGAACGGCCTCGCGGTGCTTTCAGCCATCTATCATCAGGCTCCCGAAAACGTAAAACCTGATTTTTTCAGGGATAGATGGATGGGACTTCTCGCGGGTACGGACCGCTTGCAGCGCGCAATAGAAACGGGAGAATCCCCGGTCGATATCGTAGCGTCGTGGCGGGAAGAAGTGACGCGGTTTGAAGCTCGGCGTGAAAAGTATCTGCAATACGATTGACCGCCGTCACGCCGGATCGGATTCTTCTTCCGATTTCGGCTGGTGGAAAATGGCGTAGATGATCTCCAGATAACCACCGAGAATCAGAAGCGGGGCTACGTACAGCGACAAAAAACCGTCGACCTCGTTCTCTATGCGCATGATCACGTATCCAAAGAAGATAACGGCCAATCCCAGAAGCAGCAGCAGATAGTTGGGGCGAGAGAAGACCATGGCCGCCGGACGTCGGCCTTTCCGGGTTCTTGAAGCGGTTGATCCTCGCTTTCTCTGGTATCTTTGCTTCGTCATTTCGTGCGCCCGTTGAGAAAAAATCGAGTCAATAATCCAGTTCAGATGGGATGTGGTATGGGCGAACCGCCTGTGATTTAACAGGTTCCTGTGCACACGGGCCTGATGGAATTCTACCAGCGCGCCTTTTTTCCTATCCCGGTGGCCATTCGTAGATTGACAGACTCAACGCAAAAGTACACGCATGCCATTAATATTCCGCAGTATAGCCCTGGGTGTTGCAGTCATAGCCGTACAGTGGCTGTTTCTCGGGCGGCTTACGCTATGGGGCGCTTACCCCGACGCCGTCCTTCTCTATGTCACATGGATGGGCGTGCGATACGGGCGGCAGACCGGCGCCATCAGCGGCTTTGCCGCCGGTTTCCTGATCGACGCCATCTACGATACGTGGGGGCTTCACATGCTCGTGAAGACCCTGGTGGGCTTCCTCGTAGGGTTCTTTCCGTCGACGGAGCGGGAGACACTTATCATTCTTCCGCGTCAGGCATTTCTGGGAGGATTCGTCATCGCCCTGGTGCACAACGGTCTGTTTGTAACGTTATTGGCCCTTCAGGCCGGCGCTCGAAATACGTTTCTTGTGGCGGGTCTCTGGCTGGGATCGGCACTGTACACCGCCTGTGTGGCAACCCTCTATTCCCTCTTTTCGAATCGTTGAGCCAGGCCCAGATTTATTAGGGACGGTAAAAAGGTGTTATTCTTCCACAATAATCACTTTCCCTGATTCAGCGGACTTCAAGGCAGACTCAATTGAAGGTACCAAAGGCAATAAATCATCGATGTCATTACTGACGGCAGAAAGCACAATCAAACACAGGTCAATTCCCGTCAGGTTTTGCTGATGCTCTATGCCTTGATCCATAGTTAGTAGCACATCGAATTCTCGTGAAGCACGGCCGAGTAGCTCACTATTCTTAAGTCCACTCCAGCCGTGTTCGGGGACCGTAACCACCTCTGCGGCAATGGACCACTTTAGTGCCCGCGGGACGTTCTCGTCTAGCAGGACTTTTTTCACGCCGCCGACACTATTTCTGATTCGGCAAGCTCCAAAAGTGCATCGGCCTGCTCCTTGGTGACGCTAGGGAAATCATCCCTGAAATCATCTATTCGCTTTCCTTTGCGCAGATATACAAGCAGCGTGTGAATAGGTACACGAGTACCAACGAAAACCGGTGTACCGCCCAAAATCTCCGGGTCGCTATGGAAAATCTGAGATCTATGCATCGTTTTGGCCTGGTGACTTCAGTTCAAACGCTGGATCAGCCTGCAGGGTTCTATTCGAATCGTGCACGTACAACATTGTTTCTGCGGTGCGGAGAGAATCCGTCTTGTCGCGGCGGCTCCCTTACAACATCGTTTCCGCGGCGCGCAAAATATCTGACAGCACGCCGGACGCCGTGAGCTCCGGCCCGGCTCCCGCACCCTGAATGACCAGGGGCCGATCGGCATAGCGCTCCGTCTCGAAGACGATGCAATTGTCGGTCCCCTTGAGCGCCCGGAAAGGTGAATCATTCGACACCGATTCCACCGATACCCGGCAACCCGATTCGTCCATCGTGGCCAGGTATTGGACGGGGCCGCTTCGTATTCTCGCTGACCATTCGTCGTCGACGTGCGACAGACGATCCAGAAAGGGTTCGACGTCTTCTTCAACATTCTCCTCCGGTAGCAGCGACGTTACTGCAATGTCTTCACGCTCCAGAACCCGGCCGGCCTCTCGGGCGAGCGTAAGCAGTTTCCTGGCGACGTCTTCGCCGGCCAGGTCTTCGCGAGGATCCGGTTCGGTAAATCCTCGCTCGTGCGCTTCACGCACCGCTTCGGAAAACGTTTTTCCGTCGCTCATTTCGTTGAAGACGAAGGCCAGCGTGCCCGACAGCACACCCTGTATGCGATGAATGCGATCTCCGGAGCGAACGAGATTGCGCAACGTGTCGATTACCGGAAGAGCTGCTCCTACGGTTGTTTCGTACAAAAACGGAACATCTCGATGCTCGCTGAGCCGGTGCAGTCTGTCATAAAACGCCTGTTCTCTCGTATTCGCGCGCTTGTTGGGTGTGACAACGGCAATCCCACTTTCAAGAAGCTCTTCGTAAAGCGATGCCACTTCGTCCGAAGCCGTGGCGTCAACGAAAATGAGCCGCTCGACATGGCTCTCGCGCAGCATTGCGACCGTTTCCGGAAGTGCCATCGGGCGACCTTCGCTTTCGAGTCTCGAAATCGCCTGATCGAAATCGATGCCGTCCGCGTCAAACAGCACCTTCGATGAGTTCGCCAGACCGGCCAGACGAAGATTCAGATGCCGATCCTCGCTGAGCCCGGGTCCATGTCTCTCCAGCAGATCCAACAACTTTGATCCTACGGCTCCAGGTCCAACCAGAAAAAGATGCAGCCGCTCATAAGAACGTGCGAACGATTCGTGCAAAGCGCGCACGGCCCGTTCGGTGTCGGTGTCCGATATAACGGCGCTGATATTCGTTTCGGCGGCGCCCTGCGCAATCGCCAGTACATTGATGTTCGCTCGACCAAGCGTCGAAAACATGCGCCCGGCCAGGCCCGGTTTCATGCGCATCTGATCACCCACCAGCGACACGACGGCGCATTCAGGAACCGCATAGATCCTGGACACCTCGCGACGATGCAGTTCCAACTCGAACTCCTTCTTTAGCGCCGATTCTGCTGCCTGCGATTCTGTGCTGCGCACACCGATACAGATGCTCTGCTCGCTGGATGCCTGCGAGATGATGAGCACGTTGATATTGTCGTCGGCCAGTGCCCGGAACGTACGCGCTGCAATACCGGGGATGCCCATCATGCCGGAACCCTCGAGCATGATGAGTGCCAGTTCCCGTACCGCCGAGACGGCTTTTACGTGATCCCGTGTATCCTCGGAAGAACTTGATATCCGTGTGCCCGGGTCATCCGGATTCATCGTGTTCTTGATGATGAGCGAAATACCGTCCTCCCGAAGCGGTCGCATCGTTCTCGGATGCAATACTTTCGCACCGAAATAGGCCATTTCAGCCGCTTCCTGATAGCTCAGATCGCGAATCGTAAATGCCGCCGGTACGAGTCTCGGATCGGCGGACAACACACCGTTCACATCTGTCCAAATGACAACGCGATCAGCGCGTAACGCCTGGGCCAGAATGGTAGCCGAATAGTCACTTCCGGATCTGCCCAGTGTCGTTGCCGCGCCTCCGTCAGCCCGGCCGATGAAACCGGAAACAACAGCGATACCGCTGTCGACGTACGACCGGAGCTGCTCCTGTACCTGGGAGTCGGTGACTTCGAAATCTACGTTGGCTTCTCCGAATGAATCATCGGTCCGGATCAATGCACGACCGTCAAATGCGCGGGCATATTGCCCTTGTGCCTGCAGGACAGCGGCAAGAATGGGAGCGGATGCCCTCTCTCCCATTCCCATGATCGCATCTTTCGTACGAGGTGTGCATTCTCTGAGTAAAAAGACGCCGTCCAGCAGCTCTTCGAGTTCGCGCCAGATGCCGGCGAGCTCGTTTTGCAATTTTTCCCGCCCACCGGTAAGCAAATCGGCGACGACGTTTTCATGTCTTTCGAGTAGTTCCGTGATACTGGGCCTGTAGGCCTCGGATCGATCTCGAGCGAATCCGACAGCTTCTTCAATCTGGTCCGTGACGCCGCCGAGTGCCGAAACGACAACAACGATCCGGGCATCACTCAGATGAGAGGTTATCAGATCCGACACGTGAATCAGACGCTCCGGAGTCGAAGTGGAAGTCCCGCCGAATTTAAAAACGTATAGGGAGCGCTTCTTCGAAGGCATGAGAGAGTTATCCTGGCGTTTTATTAAGGGACAGGAAGATACTGTTCGAACCAGAATCTTGAGGCACGCACTGAGCTACAGCGCCGTGTGGTATTTGAAAAGAGCGTGGATCATAGCGTTGAGCACGGTCGTATTTGTCTCGCCGAAGAACATTACCGTATTTTGGCGCCCCGCTCGAAAAGCGGGACAGATCTTTCAGAAGGTCATTTTTTTATCTGGGGGCCATAGCTCAGTTGGTAGAGCGCTTGAATGGCATTCAAGAGGTCAGGGGTTCGACTCCCCTTGGCTCCACAG
>CAZGOS010000054.1:0-15211 GCA_964527795.1 uncultured Rhodothermales bacterium
ATCGACCAGCGACGGATCGTTCATCGAGTTGGAGCTTTTCGACGGGGAAATGCATCGCAGAAATCCTCCGGGCAGCGGTGCGCAGGAGAGATACGAACGCCTGTCGTTTGATCGCCATCGTTTACAGATCTCGATCGAGGACCTAACTTTCGAACGATCGGATCCTACGTCAGGGCGCAGAACGGACCGCACCATGCGCTCGCGGGACATGGCTAAGCTGGTCGACTCGCTTGAAACGATTGTAGCGAATGAGAAACAGCGTCTCCGTGAGGCTCTGGCCGCTCTGGGAACGGGAAATTCCATCCTGAGATCTTCGACAAAAATTCTGCCCGTGCCGGAGGCGCGCTCCGGAATTCGGTCGTTACGACGCGACGAACGCACTGTTTCGGACAACCAGGGAGACGTATTCGAAATCTCCCTGCAACGCGGACGAATTGAACAGACGCGCATCGAAAATAGCCGCGACAGCATTGAGTGGGCAAAACAAAGGGCTGATGGATATCTCGTGGAGATCCACAAGAAGAACTCGATCGCTCTCGCATGCCTTATTTTCATGATCATCGGTGCTCCGCTTGGTTTGACTATTCGTCGTGGTGGACTGGGCGTCGCTGCATCGGCTGCGGCAGCAATTTTTCTCTTTTACTGGGTGACGCTTGTAATCGGAGAGAAAATGGCGGACAGTGGCCAACTCGAGCCCTGGATCGGAATGTGGGCCGGAAATATCGTCACTGGTCTTTCCGGAATTGGATTCGCACTGTATACGACTCTCGACTGGAAGGCAATGAGCTTTCCGTGGCAATGGTTCGAATCGCACGCATCGGACGACGAATAACTGAATCTTTCGAAGCCACTCGCAGAATTCTCGCATGGCCGAACCGGGTACACTTTATATGATACCCACACCTGTCGGCAACCTGGCCGATATGACGTTCCGGGCCTGTGATATGCTGCGTCGCGTGGACCTTGTTGCGTGTGAGGATACACGAACCTCAGCTCGCCTTTTCGATGAATACGATATCCAGACACCCAGAACGAGTTTTCATCTGCATAATGAGCACAGAAAAACGCCGGTTCTAGTTGAGAAGTTACTTGCCGGCGTGCATCTGGCCCTGATTACCGATGCTGGAACGCCGGCCATCTCGGATCCTGGATTTCTCCTGGTCCGTGCCTGTGTTGAGGCCGGAATCCGCGTTGAGGCGCTTCCCGGGCCGACCGCTTTTGTTCCGGCACTTGTTGCGAGTGGTCTGCCCTGCGATCGATTTGTATTTGAAGGTTTCCTGCCGCCCAAAAAGGGCCGAACGAAACGGCTCCAGGAACTGGCGGACCAGGATCGAACGGTCGTATTCTATGAGGCGCCCCATCGACTCGTCAGGTTGCTCAAGCAGATGTCGAATGTATTCGGCGTCGACAGGCCGTGCGTCGTCTGCAGGGAGCTGTCCAAGAAATTCGAGACGTATCACAGAGGCCCTGTTTCCGAGTTGCTCAGATGGGCGGAATCGGTGGACAGAGTCAAGGGAGAAATTGTCGTTATTGTTTCCGGAAAAGGGTACTACGAACGAGTGCGGGCAGCCGATACCAGCGAAGAGGGGCCGCGCTGAATCAAAGCCGAGACGGTCGCGTTCATAGCGCGAGTCGGACCGATCGTGCTCGAATAGCCCTTTTTCAATGGACTGGAAACGCAAAGAAAAACTGGTTGCCGGCGCCGTATTTCTTTACGCGCTCATCGTATATCTGCTCACGGTAGCTCCGGCGACCTCCTTCTGGGACGCCGGCGAGTTCATTGCAATCGCCAATCGTCTACAGGTATCGCACCCGCCCGGTGCGCCCTTTTATATGCTGGTCGGACGCCTGTTTTCCATGTTTGTCCCGACCGCATACGTCGCTCTTTCGATCAACCTCGTTTCCGTGCTTTCCAGCGCCGTAACGATTCTGCTGCTGCACGTCATCATCGTACGGCTCGTAAGAGAGTGGCAGGGCGAGCCCCGGACCTGGTCCGGCCAGGATCGCTTCATCGCACTGGCAGGAGGTGTGATCGGAGCCTGTACGTTTGCCGTTTCGGATTCTTTCTGGTTCAACGCCGTTGAAGCAGAGGTCTATGCGATGTCGATGTTGTTCACGTCAGCGGCGGTCTGGCTGATTCTCCGATGGCGCGAACAGGCGGCGCACGAGGAAGCCCGATTGAAGGGTGGGCAACATCCTTTCGGACTGGCAGCGAATCGCTACCTCATTCTGATCGCCTATCTGTTCGGGCTCGCTATCGGCATACACCTGCTGAATCTGCTCGCGATCTTCTTCATTGCTCTAATCGTCTTTTTCGTAGAGTTCGATAAACTGGAGTGGACAACAAAACAGCGTTTTGCCGGACTCGTTGCAACCGGTGTTGTCTCTTCGATTGCTTTCCTGATCGTCTATCCGGGAATCGTACAGTTGCTGCCGTCAGCGATCGGAGAAAGCGGTTCTCCCCTGTTCGTGCTCCTTGTTTTTGTGGGCGCGCTGACGTTTGCGATCTACTATACCCATAACAAGCGAATGCAGGCGTTGAACCTGGTCGTCTTGTGCATAACGATGGTACTCATCGGGTACTCTACCTATGCGGTCATCTTCATACGAAGCACTGCGGATCCACCTATCGATGAAAACGATCCGGAGACCGTCGAGGCAATCGTCTCGTATCTGAATCGCGAGCAGTATGGCCAGACGCCTCTTTTGAAAGGGTACACGTTTGACAACCGAACCGGGCAGATCGATTCACGGCGGGAAACCTGGTTCCCGAGACGCTACTCCCCGGATCCAAGCCACGTTCGGTCCTACCGGAATTACTCCTCGGACTCGGAATTCTTTTGGAAGTATCAGGTGGGCCACATGTACGTCCGGTATTTCCTGTGGAATTTCGTCGGGCGTGCCAGCGACGAGCAGGATTCGCCGGCCATCACGGGACTGTCGGACAAAGAAACGACCCAGTATTTCTTCCAGACGCCGAGTGAAGAAGCAGGAAAGAACGCTTACTACGGTTTGCCGCTCCTTTTGGGACTGATCGGCTTCGCCTTCCATTTCCTGAAGGACTGGAGGAGGGGGTTCGCCGTTCTCATTCTGTTCATGGTTACCGGCGTTGGAATCATCCTGTATCTCAATCAAACGCCTCTGCAACCAAGAGAGCGGGATTACTCCTACGTGGCCAGCTTCTTTGCTTTCAGCATCTGGATCGGGATCGGCGCGACGGGAATTCTTCAGTTGCTCTCCGAGGCCATCAAAGAGAAGTACGAAAGCGAGAAACTACTCACGTATGTGCAGGGTGGTGTCGCCGCCATCCTGTTTGCGCTCGTGCCGGTACTGATGACAGTCGTCAATTATCGCGACCACGATCGCTCGGGACGTTACGTGGCAGGTGATTATGCCTACAACATGCTGATGAGCGTTGAAGAAGATGCGGTCCTTTTCACGAACGGCGACAATGACACCTTCCCGCTCTGGTATCTCCAGGAAGTGGAAGGGGTCCGTCAGGACGTGCGCGTTGCCAACCTTTCGCTTCTGAATACGCCCTGGTACGTTCGCCAACTGAAAGACCAGTGGTCCCGCGATTCGGCACCGTTGCCGATCACGATGAGCGATGAGCAGATCGATCAGCTCACTATTATGGGTTGGAGCCCGGCGATCATGGAGTTGCCCGTGAACAAGGATCGCATATTCAATCCAGGCGAAGTTCGCATTCAGTTGGAGGATTCGAGCAATATTCAGAGTCCGATGCGTTGGCAGTTGAACGGCCGACCCTACCAGACGGAGCCGGAAGTCATCAACCTGCTCTACGGTGCGGACCAGGCGGCGTTGAACATATTGATGACCAATGCCCGGCAGGATTGGAAGCGACCCATTTATTTCGCCGTCACAGTAAGCCCTGACGGGCAACTCGACCTTCAGAACTACTTCCAGCTCGAAGGCCAGGCGTATCGCGTCGTGCCTATCGAACACGACGAAGTTCTAGGCCGGGTAGTACCGTCCATCACAACGGAGCGGTTAAAGCTGTTTCGCTTTTCAGGCTTGAATGATCCCGACGTGTACTTTGATGAAAACATCCGCCGCATGGTGGACAACTATCGTAACATCTTCTCGCATACGGCGCAATCACTTGCCCGGTCCGGTCAAATTGAGGAAGGACGTGAACTGCTAAACTGGTTCATGGAGCAGGTGCCTTTTGAGACCATTCCCGGCGACGAGCGCTCTTTTATTTTCATGGCGGATGCGTTCCGAGCGCTCGGGGAGCACGATAAAGGTGTGGAGATACTTCGTAAGTCGGAACCGCTTCTGCTGCACATGATCACCAATCCGAGAACATCAACGGAAATGGAGCGCGCCGTTCGATTCCTGGATATCGTGCGGAGTTTCTATCTGGAAGTTCGTGACTTCGTAGCCGCCTCCGAATTCACCAATTCGATTGCCGATGTGCTTCAGGACTCCAGTTATCGCCAAACGCCGGAGCAAATCCAGGCGTACTACGATACGCTCATGGAGCTCTCCGACGATCCGGCCCTGAACTGAGATAAGCCGCGGCCGCTGAGGAAAGCGAGCGACGACACCCGGAACATTCAGCGAGTGAGAATCGCCATTCCCATCCTTGAGGAACGCTCCGTTCTGAGCCGGAAGAAAAGCACACCGGCAGGCAGATCGTGCGCGGGAATTGCCCACTCGTGAGTTCCCGGCGCTTGACTGCCCAGGTCCTGCGACAATACGCGCCGCGCCAGTACATCGTAGAGTTCCAGCACCACGTTTGATGATCGGTCAAGAGAATACCGTACCGTGGCGTTATCAATGAACGGATTGGGATATATGGTCATTGAGCCGATATCACCAGGCACATCAAGGCTTTCCGTGGCTGTAACCAAAGAAGGAGAAAAAACGTGCGAAGTCGTATAGATGAAATCATCCTTATTACTCCCGCCATTGTTCGCCGCATTCCCTGCCGCGTAAAGCGTAATGTTTCCGACCTCGTTGGGAGGAGCGGTCCACGTTAATGTCCATGTGAATCCTCCCGCAGCCAACGGGGCGGGATCATGAGTGACATAGTGCACATTCCCTCCCGTGAGCTGTATCGCAGGATCGGAAACATCCCATTCTCCCACGAGCATCGTATCGTCGGTTTTCGCAGTCACCTCGAATCCATATTGAGATGCGCTCGGATCGGAAACACGGACGGTAAACTGAATGGTTTCACCGGGCGTGTATTCCGGCGGCGCCGTGATAGCCACGGAACCGTCTCCGCTGTTTAACGCAAAACTGTCGTGGCACCCTCCATTCGCACACGTTCCCGTATCTCCAGGAGCGCCCGTGCGAGCTGGAGGTGCTCCCGCCGAAAAGAGTGCAACTGAAGCGGTCGAAAAGAGAAGAACAAAAGCACCGCCGACAGCGCGTACGAAGACAGTATCGAACTTCATTTCGTTCAGGATATCATTGGGTAAACGACGCGGCGCCTCTCTCTGAGTAGAGTAATGTCTTGGCTCGTTACGCGGGGCGTGCGATCTCAGTAGCCACCATCAACCGGAGCTCTGATCTCAAAAGGACGTGATTCTTCGTTCAGGAAAAGTGAGTAAGCTCCCACGGCGTAGGTTCCGTCGAGCTTGAGATAAAAGCGATAAGGCCGCAGCACGCTGGCGCAGACCGCACCTGCCGGTCGCCGCATGCGGAGAGCGACGCGAATGATATTCCCTGCCCGTTCCTGATTGACGTCGTGCAACTCCGTGCACGCGTCCGGAAATGCTCCTTTGACGAGAATCTCGACCGATACACCGCCCTGATCGATGGCCGAACGAACGGAGGCCGGTCGAACATTGACCGATTGAAACGTGGCCGGGAAATAACGATACTCTCTGTCCGACGGCGCCGGTTCAATCACGATGGTCGTTCTTCCGTCCGACGTCTCACCCTCAACGCGGTGGCCAAACTGATCTTCCGGATCAATGGCGGTTTTGGACGGGCTCAGACATCCGATCAGTCCCGGCATGATGAGAAGCATGAATG
Organism: uncultured Rhodothermales bacterium; assembly: GCA_964527795.1. Lineage (GTDB taxonomy): Bacteria > Bacteroidota > Rhodothermia > Rhodothermales > UBA10348 > SMXL01. The sequence continues at coordinate 6,010 of CAZGOS010000054.1, forward strand.
CCGGTATGAGAAAGTGAATATGTGCCGATCGGTTCATCGCATCGTCTTTCATTCCGCAAGAAGCTTTACATTTTCGCCCGACCCATGCTCTGAAACCGCTTCGTTTGGAGCGTCGCCCCAGAGTCTTTCGAGCGAGTAAAACGTGCGTTTCTCCTCGTTGAAGATATGCACAACCAGGTCGACATAGTCGAGAAGTACCCACTGGGCGTGCTCCGCGCCCTCTACGTGCCACGGTTTTTCTCCGGTTCTCTCCCGCAATTCGTCTCGTACTGCATCGAACATGGCTCTTATCTGCAGATCAGAGTCGCCCGTGGCTAGAATAAAGATATCGGCGATACCGCTTACGTCGTGTACATCCAATACGAGGACATCACGTCCTTTTTTACTCAAAACGGCGTCCACCGCGAGTCTGGCCAGGGTGCGAACGGGGACCTGGGTATGACGTGATTTGCCCCTGGGGCGCTTTGGAATGATTTCCTGCGCTACCTGTGCTTCTCTTGTTTTAGTCAGTGTTGATCCTCACGGTGATTTTTCCAAAATGTTGCCGTACCTCGGTAGAAATCGGTAGAAGTCGGTAGAAATCAGAAGACACTATTCCACTTCATCCATAAACGGCATCACAGCTTCATAATCCATGCCAATAATAATGGATACATCCAGGAAATAATCGGTTCGCACTTCCTGCACGATACGGTCCTCCGTCAGGCCCAGCGCCAGAGCTACTTGTTTTGCCGCGTCCAGGTTTCCAATGCGGTCCACGATTAGCGTCTCCTGCACGTCAAACGAGGTGTGATCACCATGCTCAACGACATCGAATCCATACGAGCGAAGAAAATCCGTCATGCGCCTGGCAAGACCGGATACCCCGCATCCGTTTCGCACGTCCACCTGGATAATGTTGCCGAAGAAGCCGTCGGGATTATAGACACGGGTGGCATCAGGCCTCGGCGAGCCCGCGCGATTAAAAAGTGCAAAGGCCAGAATGAGTGTCGCAACACCGAACACGACAATCCCGATACTCAGCGCATGATTCCCAATGTTGGAGGGTTCAGAGTCCATGATTGGCTGATTTCAGTTCCGGCAAAATAAAAAAGCGCGGCGACCTGCTCCTGCCGTCACCACGCTCAAAATCGTAAAAAGCCGGATCGCTCTTGTTAACGATCATTCCAGAAAAGATCCCTGTCACTTGGTCCAAAACGGGCAAACAAAGATCCACCGCCCCATCCGCGATATCCATAACGTCCATTTCCGTAGCCGTTATACCCGTACGGGCCGGCATACGATCCGTATGGGCTCTGCTGGAACGTAAACTCGATTCGTGAATTTTCGGTCGGCCGATAGGCTATCTGGGCATTTCGGATAAAAATACGTCCGTTATTATTTCCAGTTAGACCCTGCAGACGCGTATCGGAATACGGCGAGTACGCCATCGAAATATCGAGACGGGCGGCAAGCTTCTGACTGAACTGCCACATCATCGTGTTGGTATACATTCCCAGCGACGACGTCGAGCCGCCAAAAGAACCGGTCGAAAACTCGAGGGAGTGGCTCATACGGAAATTCGCAGGGCTGAAGAAACGATTCAGCGAAAAACCCGTCTGTCCGTAATCGTACAACCGGACACGCGCGTCTTCCGTATTAACGTCGCTGCGTAGTTGACTCTGCGCCGGAGCCGTTACGCCGAGCGTGAGTATCAAACAGACAACGAAAAGTGACTGCCGCATGATGATGAATGCTTCTCCTATGAGCGAATAACGTATTATAGAGCCATACGTTTCCATTGTCAACAACGCAGATGCACGGCGAATGTTCTGACTGGTTTTAACGCAATCAGGGTATTTCCGGACGACCCTCAATTAAACAAACGATGCATGCATCGCCGATATTGCTTGGCATTGAGACGTCATGTGACGATACGGCCGCAGCGGTTGTAGCCGGTGGAAAATTACTGTCCAGCGTGATCTCTTCGCAGAAAGGTCATGCAGCATTTGGAGGTGTCGTTCCCGAACTCGCGTCTCGGGACCACCAGAAGCTTATCGTACCGACCGTGCATCGAGCCCTTGAAGAAGCCGGCGTCGAGCGCGGTCAGATCGAAGCGATTGCCGTCACGCGAGGCCCGGGCCTGGCCGGCTCGCTCCTTGTCGGTCTGAGTTTCGCGAAAGCACTTGCTTATGGCCTGAATGTCCCGCTCATAGGCGTCAATCACCTCGAGGGACATATTTATTCGCTCTTTATCACGGACAAACGGCCCGATTTCCCCTTTCTGTGCCTGATCGTGTCGGGTGGTCATACCCAACTCATGAAAGTGGAATCCGGATTTAAGCACACTGTCTTAGGGCGTACACGCGACGATGCCGCAGGAGAAGCTTTTGACAAAGTGGCGAAATTGCTCGACCTGGAATATCCGGGTGGGCCCGTCATTGAAAAGCTCGCAGCGTCCGGCGATCCCGGATTTCATGACTTTCCACGCACTTTTCTACCTGGATTCGATTTTTCGTTCAGTGGCATCAAAACGAGCGTGCTCTACTACCTCAATGCATTTTCCGAAGCCGATCGCGAAAAACATCTACGGCACCACCGTCCGGATATTTGCGCGTCGTTTCAGGAAGCGATTGTGGACATGCTCACGAAACGCGTCAAGAAGGCTCTGCGCAAGACGGGTATCAAAGAACTGGCCATAGTGGGTGGAGTGTCGGCGAATTCCGTCTTGCAGGTACGCATGAACGAATTGACACAGGTTGTTGGCGGTCGTTTTTTTGTACCCGATCCCATTTACTGCACGGACAATGCCGCAATGATCGCCATTGCCGGACACCATAAACTCAGCGCCGGGGAGACAAGTCCGCTTACGCTCACGGCGAATCCTTCGCTCGCGATAGCCTGACGTCATATTTGTTGATAACTTTCGACCGCCATTCTGCAAACAGTTACCGATGTCCCTGAAACAAATCAAGAAGTTGATTGATCGGCTCGCAAGCGAACCGAAGATTTCAGACGAACCGACCGAAAGAGACATCCTGAAGCTCAGGGATCGAATTGACGAAATTGACCGCGGCTTGCTCGAATTGTTGAATGAGCGTTCCCGTTCGGCCAACATCATCGGACGCATAAAAAAGCAACTCGGTATGCGTATCTACGTCCCCAAGAGAGAAGAGGAAGTTCTTGAACAGGCACGAAAGTCGAACAAAGGACCGTTACCAGAGGCGTCGGTCAGGCGACTTTTCGAGCGTATCATAGATGAAACGCGATCGCTCGAGCGACAGAAGTATCAGGATGAATCTGATAAATAATTCGCGCGTTGGCCGATACCATTTGAGCAATTTCAACAACTTCAACTGCCTGGGTCAATTCTGAACCCGAATGCGTAAACGGATACAGCATCTCGTCCTTTCCCTCGTAATCCTTATCGGAATTGGTGTTCCGGCGGGCTATCTCCTTGTTTTCGCCTCCGTCACGGAGTCCTATGAAGGGTCTCGGTCCGTACTCATCCCCCGGGGATTGGATATCGAGGCCGTGACGGACTCGTTGACCAACAGCGGTATCCTGAAAAAGAAACGCAGCTTTTCGATATTTGCTCTTGTCTCGGGGTGGGGCGACCAGGTTAAAGCGGGTCACTACATCATCGATTCGGGTAGCTCCAACAAGGATATTCTTACCAAACTCCGTCGAGGCCTGCAGGAACCTGTACGTGTAATGGTTCCGGCCGGTGCGCGTAAGGAGCGAATCGCCCGCGCTATCGCCAGGAATATGGCCTTCTCAACCGAGCAGATGATGCAGGTCCTGCGGGACAGCACGTTTGCCGCTGCGCTTGAGACCGATACCACCCAGCTCTTCGGTTATCTCCTGCCCGAAACATATTTCTTCTACTGGTTGACCAGTCCGGAGGATGTCGCCCGTAAAATTAAAGCCGCCGCCGACACCTTGATCGCAAACGGAAAAGCTCGGGCAGATACAGGTTCTCCCGACCTCTCCCCGGACGAGGTGTTACGCCTCGCCGCGATCGTGGAATGGGAGACGGCCCGTAATCCTGAGAAAGCCCGAATTGCCGGCGTGTATTTGAATAGGATTCGAAACGGGTGGCCGTTACAGGCGGATCCGACCGTTCAATACGTAGTGATGATGCGAGAAGGTGAAAAGCGCCGTCTTCTCTACGTGGACTATGATATTCGCCATCCATACAACACATATAACTACCGCGGATTGCCTCCCGGCCCGATAACCAATCCATCGGCATCCTCGATTCGCGCCGTACTGGAACCCGAAGAACACGGGTATTTCTTTTTCGTCGCGACCGGAGATGGGAGTCACATTTTCAGTCGTACACTGTCGGAGCACAATCGTCGAGCGAACGAGTACCGGAAACTGATGAAACAGCGTAGGGCGGAAGCGCAGTCAGGATCCTGATCTTCAAGTTCTGGCCGGGCTTAGAGCGTGTACGAGATTCCGATCTGGAAACGATTGCGAATAATCTCCTCTTCTACGACAGGTGCGTCGGCTACCTCCGAATACGGCCGGTATACATCGTCGAAGCGCTCCTGAATCCATCCCAGGTCGGCCCGCAGCTCTTTTGAAATACGGTATCCGAGTCCAACGGAGAAAAACCTCCGGTCTCGATCGACGACCGAATCATCAATCCTGTCGGCAAAAGATGCATCGCGTGGATCCGGATAGAGCGCCAAACCGCCTCGGATAATGAAGTCCCCCGTTTCATAGGAGGCTGCGATGCGCGTGTTAACTATTGCGTCTAACTGCCGCCGAATGTCCCTGTTTTCAGCCGCATACGAAACGTCTTTGCTATTCAATTCAAGCTGCGACCAGTCGACAAATTCGGCATCGGCGAGAAGCGTAAGGCCCGCACTTCGATACGACACACCTGCACCAAGCCGCCAGGGTGTCGTAATATCGTACTCGAAGAACCCCGTGCCGGCGTCTTCCGCACGATCGTCACCATATTCAAAGGCATCTCCATTGTCGAATTCGGTAAACAGAGCCGTATTAAACTCGTCTTCGACGGCAATGACGGTCGGCGTCTCAAGCGTTGCACCGATACGGATCCGAGGGGATACTTTCGCCGACAATCCCAATCGCGCGTTGATTCCAATCATATCGGACTGGAAGGACTCCGTATAACTCAAGTAGGCAAAATCGGACGTGCCGTTCGCGCCGTTGTTGTCATTAAAGACGTCGTCTTCTTCAAACGTGCGCGTAAACGTATATCGTGCAAATGGAATGTTAACCGACGCACCAACGATTATGTCTTCGGCGGCTTCGAACGCGCCACCAAAATTTAATTCGTTCATGCGACCTTCCTCCACAACCGAGCCAATCTGGGCGACGGTTCCGGCAGACACAGCCGGCAAAAACGGCACCGGATCGCCATCGTCAAAGAGTCCCTGGTTGAAATCAATGGCAAACGTCTCGTATGCTATGAATGACGGTGTCCTGGAAAACTCGGGGAAGAAGTCAACGCCGTCATCTATGAACTCGAACTCACCCGGAAGCGGCATGAAATAGTCCGTTATCGAGTTTCTGTCGTTTTCACCTTCGAAGAATAGATTTCGCTCGTATGTCGAAATCTGACTGAAAGAAATGGCAAGAACGAGACTGCCACGGCTCGTCGGCACCTTATAAACAGTAGAGAGACTCCCTATTCCTGTATTAGTGACGTCCGACTCACCCGGAAAGCTTGCGCCCGGGAGTCGGAAGAATGACTCGTCCGTTACTTCAAACGAAGAAAAAGATCCGGATATCGACGACGCTCTGGCCAAACCCAGACCGGCTGGATTCAAAATCAGCGCCGAAGGATCGGCAACACCGGCTATACCGGTGCCCGCCAGGCCAATACCGGCCGCCGTATAACCCGGAAATCGCTGCGTGAATCGAAGAGCATCTTCCCCCGTCTGTGCGAGTGCGATCGGGGCAAACAAAAGCATCGCAACGAGCACGGAAACGACTTGCAGGGGCGTCTTTGCCGCTACTGAACACCGTGTCATTTTCTATACCTATTCTTTTTAATTACAGATACTTAAATCACTGTCTTGATACTTCCGTCCGGGCAAAAAAAGGGCCCGTACCCGACACGGGCCCCGGTAGACTGCGAACAAACAGCCTCCCTCCCTCAGAATGTTATCTATCTACCGCGGCCTGAACGACCCGAGCTTCTGCCGGACGAACTCCGCGAGCCACTGGACCTCGAACTTCTACCTGATGAACGAGATACGCCCGACGAACGCGAGCTGCCACCCGACGAACGGGATACGCCCGACGAACGCGAGCTGCCACCCGACGAACGGGATACGCCGGAAGACCTTGACGACCGAGATGGCGCACTACGACCGACCCTTCCTGATGACCTGCTGCTCGGCGCTGCGCGTCTGACCGTACGTGAAGAACTCGGTGCTCTCATCCGGACGCTCCGTTCAGTATTACGCGTGCGACTCGTCAGGCCTCTCTTGTTCGCCGATCTTGCGCTTCGACTTACCAATCCACCTGTGCGTGAGCGCGTGGAGGATCTATTCACGGCCCCTGACGTCCGCGCGCCTGTCCGGGTCGTCGAACCCGACTTCAGGCCGCGCGTGCGCGAGGTACTTCGTGACATCGCCGATCGCGAATTCGAACCGAAGGTCGTTCGACCAACGCTGCCGGAATTTCTGCCGGTGCTTGCCCGCCCTGCATTCAGTGTGCTGCGCGTCGTGCGCCCTACCGAATTTTTTGCCGCCGTTGAACTGCCGGACCGTACGATCGTGCGAGTAATACCGAGACGGTAGACGCCACGATCACCTCTCGTCGCAACATTGCGCGTTGCATCTCTGAAGCCTCGTACACCGCCCCTGAGGCGACGTGAATTGCCGGTCAGCGAACTTCGACCCATGGTCGAACCACGAGGTTTGTAATTGCGGGCGAGTCCAACGTAGCCATAACCGCCGTAACCGTAACCTCCGTAGCCATATCCTCCGTAGCCATAACCCCCGTAGCCATAACCGTAGAAGTAGGGGTCATAGAAGCCGTAACCGCCGTAGCCATAACCGCCGTAGCCGTAACCGCCATAGCCATAACCGCCATAGCCATAACCGCCATAGCCATAACCGCCATAGCCATAACCACCATAACCGTACAAGAAGGGGTCATAGTAGCCGTAGCCCAAACCGAATCCCAGGCCAAGTCGGAAACTGGAACCGTAGTACCACGGATCACACAATGTCCAGTCCCAGCACGAGCCCAGCGATGAAGAGTAAAACGGATCGTAGAACCGGGAAAAGTACCTGCTGTAGCGATACGGTCGATTATAGTCGCCGTAATAGTCGTCGTAGTACCCGTCGTATTCGCCTCCGTAGTAATCTCCTTCGTCTACGTATTCGGGAATCCGATCATATCCGTAATCGACGACGGCCAGGCGCGTATAGCAGCCGGATAGTCCAAAAATGGCGACAAGAGCTATTACACCCGGCAAGAGGCGGCGTCGGGAGCCGGTGTTTTCGAGCTTCTTCATGATGTCAACCTCCCTGTACATCGTTCGCTGGTCCGACCCTGGTAGTAACCGATAAGGATTCAGAGCCAAAATGTTTCCAAATTCACAGCCTGTCGATGAATCTACACCCGCTCCCTCCCGGTGGTCTTCACCGGATTCGATCCAGCTCCAGGCAAACCCCGAAAAAGGCCTATCTTGAGCGGGAACGAACGACTGCGAGTCTGTTTTGAAATTATGGCAAATACCGGGCCGACTCACCTCACGAGCTCAGGATCGGCGTATATAGGCCACTTGCGCTGAATATTGTACTCGATAATCTGCAATACTGTACACTATGGCTGACGCTATTACGCCTCGCGCAAGCGACTATCCGCAGTGGTATCTGGACGTGGTCCTGAACGCCAAGCTGGCCGATTATTCACCGGTCAGAGGATGCATGATCATCCGGCCCAACGGATACGAGCTGTGGGAAAATATGCAGTCGGCCATGGACGGTATGTTCAAGGCGACGGGACATCGCAACGCCTACTTCCCCATCTTCATTCCTCAGTCCTTTCTGGCGCGAGAAGCGGCGCACGTGGAAGGCTTTGCCAAGGAGTGTGCTATCGTCACGCACTCCCGCCTGAAAATGAACGATTCGAAAGAGCTGATTGTCGATCCGGAGTCGGAGCTCGAAGAGAACCTGATTGTTCGCCCGACCAGCGAAACGATCATCTGGGATACGTACAGCAAGTGGATTCAGTCGTGGCGCGATCTGCCCATCCTGATCAACTCCTGGAACAACGTCGTGCGATGGGAAATGCGCACGCGTCTTTTCCTGAGGACGATGGAATTCTTGTGGCAGGAAGGCCACACGGCGCACGAGACACGGGACGAGGCGATGGAAGAGACTCTCAAGATTCTGGACATCTATCGAACATTCGCCGAAGACTACATGGCGATGCCGGTGATCCGCGGTATCAAGACACCCAGTGAACGATTCGCCGGTGCCGATGAGACCTTCTGCATCGAGGCCGTCATGCAGGACGGCAAGGCCCTGCAGGCGGGCACGAGCCATTTCCTGGGACAGAATTTTGCCAGAGCGTTCAACTGCCGGTTCCAGAACAGGAACAACGAACTCGAATACGTCTGGGCGACGTCCTGGGGCGTTTCGACGCGAATGATAGGCGCCCTCGTCATGGTGCACTCCGACGATAAAGGGCTCGTATTGCCGCCGAAGCTTGCGACGACGCAGGCCGTGCTGGTACCGATTTATCGAAACGATGACGATCGCGACACCGTCTTCGAAGCAGCCGATAAAATTGTTGCCGAGCTTCGGGATGCCGGAATTCGCGTAAGAATAGATACGCGGGAGGGCTATCGCCCCGGCTGGAAGTTCACCGAGCATGAGATAGAAGGCGTTCCTGTGCGCCTGGCGCTCGGTACGAGAGACCTGGAGAAGGGAACAATCGAATTGGCTCGCCGAGATACGGGTGAGAAACAGTTTGTTTCTCAGGAGGGCCTGGCATCTACTCTGGCAGGCCTGCTGGATACGATCCAACAGAATCTGTTCGATCGCGCCCTCGAAAACCTGGAGTCCCACACGACGACCGTAGAGACGTACGATGAGTTCAAAGAAGTGCTGGACGACAAAGGAGGTTTTATCCTTGCGCACTGGGACGGCTCCGAAGAAACGGAAGCGCGAATCAAGGCAGAGACGAAAGCAACAATCCGCTGCCTGCCGCTTGAACCGAT
>CAZGOS010000055.1:0-13631 GCA_964527795.1 uncultured Rhodothermales bacterium
TGTCGCCTTTTGTTTGCCGAGCGCCGGGGTAATGCTGTCTTCCAATACAGATTCTACGGACCGCATGCCCTGAAAACTTCAAAGACCGCACGATCCGGAGCTGGTATAAGTGTAACAGCCCCAAAGGCTTGATGCAATAGAGAGAGGCGACAATTCGGTTCCAGTAAGGGATAAAAAAAGGGCCATCCGTTTGCACGAATGGCCCTTGAAAGCTGTTTTCTGCGCAGAACTAACGAATAATGATCGTATCCACGCGGCGATACTGGCTCAAGCCTTCCTTCTTGCTCGTCAGTCCGGATGCGCGACCCGTTCCGACGGTTACAATGCGGCTGGCCGGCACACCATGATCGATGTAGTACTGCTCAACGGCGCGTGCACGATCCTCGGAAAGCTCCTGAGGACGGCGTTCGCCGGGAGCAGCGACGCCTTCTACGCGCACGTTCGTATTCGGGCAGTCATTGAGAATCTGAAGATTCTGATCCAGGGATGCCCGTGCCTCATCAGAGAGCACACTTCCATTACGCGAGAATAGCGCAGCATCGAGCTCCGTAATCTCACGACAGATGGCAGCTTCATACCATTTTACCGTCAGATTCATGGAACGCGAATCCGACGCGTGCTCGTTTTCAGCATTCAGGGTAACTGTATACGATCCAGGTGCGCTGAACGTATACGAAGGTGAGGCGGAGGAACTGGAACCACCATCACCGAAGTCCCAGGCATACGTGACAGGCGAGTCACCATTCACGGTCGCCGTGAATCGAACCTGGGTTCGCGTATCGGGGTTCATGTTGCTTGCCTGGAGGCTGATAACCTCGGCTGGTACCGGAGGATTCGATACAACAACCGTTGCCGATTCCGTATCCGTTGATTTTCCTTTCCGATTCGTAGCCGTTGCCTTCACATTGTAGGTTCCAGGCTGACGGAACGAATGCGTTGATGCACTGCCCGAACCGCTATTGTTGTCACCGAAACTCCAGGTGACGGTTACCGGTTGTTTGGCATCATCGTTGGTCGTTACCGTAAAGGTACCGCTCTCGTTCGTCTGGAGATTGTCCGGAGCGCTGATCGAAAGAATATCGACGGGAACGCTGCGGCAACCGGTCATTATCGTACCTGCGAGAAGAATTGCAAGCACGAAGAATGTCGAGGTGAAATTTCTGGCCATGAGATTTCGAGTCTGTGTCAGGTGAATTCGGCGATTCTCCACTTCAGGGGTTCACGCAATATACTCCCATTTTTATAATTCTGGGTAATGCGACAAGAACCATCTGAAAAAGCCCGCCACCAAAACGAGTACGGGCCGGATAACAGATTAAACGAACAGTTACGACAGCGAGTTTACCGCTTTCTCCAATGCGCTTTTATCGTTCGCTGCCTTGTTCTTATGGATAATTTGTTTATTAACCATGCGGTCCAGGTACGCCTTGACTTCTTTCAGCCGGGCTTCAGCTTCCTCCTTATTGGAAGTTTCTCTCAGGCTGTTCATCATTGTACGCATCCGACTTCTATGAAAGCGGTTGCGCACCCGGCGTGTTTCGGACTGCCGAACGCGTTTGGCGGCCGATTTGTGCTGCGGCATGTTTTCTCTTAATTCTGTCGACTTATAAAATCATTCAACCTAAAAATATACTGCGATCCTCTGTCCATTGTCAATCAGTATACGAACAGGAACCCGGCCGAACCTGGTGTCGTTGTTCGAAATACCGCTCCGATGGGCAATGAATGCGCCATGTTTTCTTTTTTTTCAGAAATCGTTCACAACCTGGGAAACCGCATCACGGTAATCGTGATGGATCAGGAGGGCCTTGATCCTCCTCGTCGGCATAACGTTCGCCCGACGCAGGTGTTCGTTTTCTTTCTGGGCAGCATCATCGGCTTGACGCTCATCGTCATGGCGCTTCTTCTTTTTACACCCGTCAGGGGCTTTTTACCCGGATACGGGTCGATTCAAATGCGTTCAGATGCGCGTCTGAACCAACTGCGGCTTCAGGCGATGGAGGATTCGCTGGCTATGCAGGCAGCCTACGCCAATCAATTGCGCAACCTGATGATGGGAACGGTGGACACGGCGGCTGTAAGGTCGATCCGTTCACCCCAACCTGTTTTTTCTATTCAGGGAGATCCACTCGAAAACGGCGACGATCCTTCGTCAGATGACTGGAAGGATCACAGGCAACCTGCATTGCCCTTCACCAGGCTCAGTGCGGAAACGCAGCCGCTTGTTTCGCTCTCTTCAGTAGAATCACGCTATTTGCCGGGGCTTCAGTTCCCGGTTCTTTCACCCGTTACGGGCATCGTTTCCAGGGGGTTTGATGCGCGGACCGGTCACTACGCCGTAGATATCGCTGTCGAAGAAGGCAAAGTCGTTCGCGCCATCGGCGATGGTTACGTCATAATGGCCGACTGGACACATGACGGTGGGCAAATCATCGCCACTCAGCACGCGAACGGATTCGTTTCGGTGTACAAGCACAATAGCCGACTGCTCAAAAGACTCGGCGATAAAGTACGCGATCGAGAGGCCGTCGCACTCAGCGGAAACTCGGGCGAGATTACAACCGGTCCACACCTGCACTTTGAACTCTGGCATAACGGACTGGCGCAGGATCCGATTTATTACGTTATTGGTATATAATTGCTTAGCCCCAAATTCCAAAAGGACGAACACTATGGTCAAGCAGAATTCGCCGAATGGCCCTGCCCAAATCAACATGATTGCAGCCGGCACTGAAGTAGAAGGAACGCTTCGGGCTAAGGACGACGTCCGGATCAGCGGTCGTATTAAAGGCTCTCTTCATGTCGAGGGCAAGGCGATTATAGCTTCCGACGGCATCGTTGACGGGGATATTTACGCTACTGAAGCCGATGTTTCCGGTATCGTCAACGGCGAAATAGCCGTGAAAGGCCGGCTCGTCCTGAAGACCACGGCTCGTGTTGATGGAGCCATCAAGACGTCGAGACTCATCATGGAGGAAGGCGCCTTGTTCGAGGGCAAGTGTGAAATGGGTCAGCTCGATAAGTCGCGAGCCAAGGCGCTCGACGAAGGAGTGCCCGACAAAGGAGCGCCCGGCAAACCACCGACACTTAACCGGCCGTCGCCCGTTGTCAACAAATGAGCAGCCATCAGCCAGGAAAGACAAGTCCTGGCAGTCCGAACTTGGTCGATCTTCCTCTTCACTCGGACTCGGGATTCAGCTCGCTGGATCGATGCTCGTATACGTGATCATTGGTTACTTTGTGGACAAGTGGCTCGACACGGCACCGTGGTTCATCGTTATCGGCTCCATCGTAGGTATGGTAGCATTCTTTTTCCAGCTTGCCAGAATTGCCAAACGAATGTCGGGCAGTTCCAAGAGTCACGAAGCCGGCGACGAATGACAGCCCCCGTTTCCGAGGCTCGGTTCACCTACTTTTCACCCTCCAGCACGGCCGTTCATTTATTCTTCACGGCTCCCCTGCGTGCCCTGCGGGGCTTTCTACGTAGTTTACGGGGTTTGAAATTCTGACGATAATTCCAGCTCTTTCGATATAGAACCGCATGCGGGACGGGTTCTGGTTCAGCGCCATTCTTGGTCTCGTCACAGGAGGGATTTACATCCTGCTTGTGTACGTGAGCCTTCGATTGGCGCTCGGGCGATCAAAGCAATCTTTCATGCTGTTCGTATTTGGAGGAATGGCGTTTCGTCTCTTTCTCGCCGTAGCTGCGATTGCATTGATTATTGCACTCGTGACGGTTAATAATGTGGTTTTTCTGGCCGCGTTTTTCGGTGTTTTCCTGATCGGATTGGTATTGGAGATAGCGGTATTGCACCGGCATAGTGATTCGACGAAGAACGCACCCGAGTAACGAATTCCCACTCGGTCACTAGATTACCTTCTCACTCAGAACAACATTCTAACTCATGAAGCTCCGGAAGCGAAATCTTCTGGTCGTTCTGGCAATTGCGAGTTTTCTTGCATTTCCGGTACGCGCCGTGCATCTCGGCGGTGGCACAATGACGTCGTTTATATTCCAGGAAGCCGATCAGCATGCATCCGATCAGGAGGCCGGTGAACATGGAACTGCAGAACAGGAAAGCGCCGAGGAGGAACAGTTCGATCCCGTCCATCACATCTCGGACGCTGTCTACCTCGAGTTCGAACCGTTTGGCATACTTCAGCTTCCACGCATTTTCCTCGTGCGGCGAGAAGTTGGATCAACGGGCGTTGATTTCTTTTGGTCAACGAAAGCCGCCATTGAGGAAGGGTATGTCCCCCATATGGAAGAAGGGGAGAATGGCACGGTGCTGGATGCCCGCCTCGAACCGGCTGCCGGTAAAGTCCTGGTAGATTTCTCCATCACCAAACACCTGGTTTTCGCCTGGTTGGGGGCGCTCATCGTTCTGCTGATGTTCACGAGCGTTGCGCGCATGTATCAGCGAGGCATTGGACGCGAAACGGCTCCGAGAGGACTTTTTCAGAATATGATGGAGTCGTTGGTGCTTTTTGTTCGCGACGATATTGCCCGGCCCATTCTGCGTGAGAAGTCGGACAAGTACCTCCCGTATCTACTTACGGTCTTCTCTTTCATTCTGACCAGCAACCTTCTCGGACTCATTCCGTTCGGGGCGACCGCAACGTCGAACATCATGGTCACGGCGGTGCTGGCCTCCTTTACGTTTATCATCACGCAGGTTGGAGGCACAAAGGATTACTGGAGGCACATTTTCTGGCCGCCCGACGCGCCCGTCTTTGTGAGGTTTATCCTGATGCCCGTTGAGATCCTGGGATTGTTTACAAAGCCCTTTGCGCTGGCCATTCGTCTATTTGCCAATATGACGGCGGGGCACCTGGTTATTCTGAGCCTCATTGGTCTCATTTTCGCATTCAACAATCTGTTCGGCCCGGCTGCCGGTTACGGCGTTATACCGGTGAGCGTGGCCTTCGCCCTGTTCATCAATCTGCTTGAACTACTGATTGCCGGTATTCAGGCCTACGTCTTTACGATGCTCTCGGCGCTCTTTATCGGCATGGCCGTCGAGGAGCACGGACACTCCGAGCACGAATCCGACAATGGCGATACGATACCTGGTTCATCGGCTGAACCTCCTGTCGGGGAGAAAACGATACCTTCCCGGTTGGAGCCTGCAGTCGCCTGACACCCATATTCAGTCTAAACTCGAAACCAACAAAAGACAGTAAGAAAAACTATGGAACCCACAGGATTGGCATTCTTTGGTGCAGGTCTAGGTGCCGGGCTCGTCGCTCTTGGCGCCGGTCTTGGAATCGGACGCCTGGCAGGTCCGGCGATGGAAGGCATGGCGCGTCAACCGGAAGCCGCCGGTGATATCCGTGGCTCGATGATTATCGCTGCGGCCCTTATCGAAGGTGTGGCGCTTTTCGGCCTGGTTATTTGCATCATTCTTGCGTTCAAATAGATCGTTCGGACGTTTTGCTACACACGCGCAGCCAATGCGCAGCCAATGTGCAGCGAATGTGCGGCGAATGCCCGGCGTGTCCGGAAACTGGGCTACGCGAGGAATTTCTATAGGTCGGCACGAATCGACGAAATCAATCGCCATTTGAACGAAGAGTAGAAATCGATGAATCCGCTGATAGCAGTAAACCTTCTGGCGCCGAACGTCGGGCTTATCGTCTGGATAACGGTAACCTTCCTTGCGCTCCTGTACGTCCTCGGGCGATTCGCATGGGGCCCGATTACGACCGCTCTCGACGAGAGAGAGGGTCGAATAACGGAGTCCATGGATCAGGCGGAAAGGGCTCTTACGGAGGCCAGGCAGCTTCAGGCCGACAACAGGTTGGCCCGTAAAGAAGCTGAAGGGGAGGCACAGCGTCTGATTCGAGAGGCTCGTGAAGCGGCCGATACGCTGCGGAGCGAGGAGATCGACAAGACGAGGGCTCAGATTCAGCACCTGCAGGAGCAGGCAAAGCAGGAGATCGAACGAGAAAAGGATTCCGCCCTGGATTCCC
Source organism: uncultured Rhodothermales bacterium (assembly GCA_964527795.1). GTDB lineage: Bacteria > Bacteroidota > Rhodothermia > Rhodothermales > UBA10348 > SMXL01. The sequence continues at coordinate 5,974 of CAZGOS010000055.1, forward strand.
TCCGCCAGGAAGTGGCAGATCTGGCCATCAACGCGGCTGAGAAAATTCTGAATGAGAATCTGGATGCGGATCGACAGAAGAGAATCGTTGGCGATTTTCTAAAATCGCTTCCGAAGAATTAACGACGGTGCCCGGCGCACAACCACTGGAGTCGACGACCGAACCATGACCGTACGATGAGAGAAGAAAGCAGAGCCGGATAAATGAGTGACATCATCATCGCAAGGCGGTATGCCCGGGCGCTCAAGGAGGAGGCTGACGAATCGGGAATCACCGAGAAGGTGGACGCCGATGTTGTACTTATTCGCGAGAGCCTTGCCGCTTCCCGCGAATTGCTTCGGTTTTTCGAGTCTCCCATCATTTCGCGCGAAAGGAAGTCGACGGTTGTGCGCGAACTCTTCGAAGCTCGCATTGAGGCCATAACGCTTCAGTTTCTTCTGCTCATGGTGGAGAAACAGCGCGAGCAGATCTTCCCTCAGGTCGTACAGGCATACAGCGAAGCACGGGATGAGCAGCTCGGCATCGTGAACGTCAGCGTTCGGATAGCGAGAACCATGTCGGAGGAGGAAGAGAAGCAGTTGGTCTCAGCAATCGAGAAAATGGTCGAAAGGCGTGTTCGCCTGCAGACTTCGATCGACGGCTCCCTGCTGGGAGGACTGGTCGTTCGAATCGGTGACACGGTATACGACGGCAGCTTTGCCAATCAGCTCCAGTCGCTTCGGGAGCGGCTGGAAGCCGGGCAGGTTGCAACGAACTAACAGGTGACCGGATACGGTCGGGATAAGAAAGCGAACAGGTTAAAGGACGAATACAGATGACAACGGCAATTCGACCGGATGAAGTCACAGCGGTTCTCAGACGCGAATTAGGCGGATTTGAGGCCGGCACTGACGTCTACGAAGTAGGTACGGTTCTCCAGGTAGGAGACGGTATCGCGCGTATCTACGGTCTTTCCAAAGTACAGGCGGGTGAGCTGCTCGATTTTCCGTCGAGCGGTGTTACGGGCATGGTATTGAACCTTGAAGAAGACAACGTCGGCGCCGTGCTGTTTGGTGAGGTGGATGAAGTCAGGGAAGGAGACGAGGTGCGCCGCACCAAACGCATTGCTTCTATCCCCGTCTCGGAGGGCATGCTGGGCCGCGTAGTCGACGGCCTCGGACGAGCAATGGACGGTCAGGGCCCCATTCCGGGCGAGATCTTTGACATGCCGCTCGAACGCAAAGCGCCGTCGGTTATCTACCGTGAACCGGTATCGGAACCCCTTCAGACGGGAATCAAGGCCATCGACTCCATGACGCCGATCGGTCGGGGACAGCGCGAGCTCGTTATCGGCGACCGTCAGACGGGAAAGACCGCCGTGCTGATCGATGCGATCATCAATCAGAAATCGACCCACGAGACCGATAAGCCTGTTTTCTGTATTTATGTAGCCATCGGCCAGAAAAATTCTACCGTGGCACTCGTGCGACAGACGCTGGAGAAGCACGGAGCCATGGATTACACGGTCATCGTCAACGCATCGGCCTCTTCGCCGGCGCCGCTGCAGTTCATAGCCCCATATGCCGGCGCCTGCATCGGCGAGTACTTCCGAGATACGGGTCGACACGCTCTCGTGATTTACGACGACCTTTCGAAACAGGCTGTTTCTTATCGCCAGGTCTCGCTGCTTCTTCGCCGGCCTCCCGGACGCGAGGCCTATCCGGGTGACGTGTTCTACCTGCACTCGCGCCTTCTGGAGCGTGCGGCAAAAATTATTGCCAACGATAAAGTCGCGCAGAAGATGAACGACATCCCCGATTCGCTCAAGGGGAAAGTGAAAGGCGGGGGATCCCTGACGGCGCTCCCGGTAATCGAGACACAGGCCGGCGACGTATCGGCCTACATCCCGACCAATGTGATTTCGATCACGGACGGACAGATTTACCTGGAGCCAGGCCTCTTCAACGCGGGTGTGCGTCCGGCGGTCAACGTCGGTATTTCGGTTAGCCGCGTGGGTGGCAACGCGCAGATCAAGGCCATGAAGAAGGTCGCCGGTACGCTTCGAATCGATCTCGCACAGTTCCGTGATCTGGAGGCATTCTCCAAGTTCGGATCAGACCTGGATCCGGCAACGCAGCGTCAGCTTCGCCGGGGAGAGCGCCTTGTCGAGATTTTGAAACAGGGTCAGTACGTGCCTGTACCGGTTGAAGAACAGGTCGCCATCATCTACATCGCGACGCAAGGTCTGCTCGACGCAGTACCCGCCGCTCGCGTCAGAGAGTTTGAGAAGGAGTTCATCGAACGCATGAAGTTGAAGCACGGCGATGAGATGAAATCGATCGCCGAGACGGGCGTCGTTACGGATGAAGTCAACGATCTTCTGCGCAAGGAGGCGGAAGAAATGGTCCTTATTTACGCGGAGGACAGCTAAGTCGTCCTACTGAACGAGGAACAAACGCCTCAGAAGAATCGCCATGGCAAGTCTTCGAGACATACGAAATCGCATAGCGTCGGTAAAGAATATCCAACAGGTAACGCGTGCCATGAAAATGGTTGCCGCAGCAAAACTGCGTCGCGCCCAGGAGGACATCTTCAATACGCGCCCCTATGCGAACAAGATCGGTGAGATTATCAGCCACCTGAAAAATCAACTCGATCCACTGGCTCACCCGCTGTTTAATGCTCGCGAGGAAGTGAACGCGGTTCTTCTGGTAATCGTCACGGCGGATCGAGGTCTCGCCGGAGCATTCAACTCGAATATCATCAGGCTCGCTGAACAGACCATTCAGACCAAATACCAGCACCAGAAAGACTCGGGGCATCTTTTTCTATGTTGCGTAGGCAGGAAGTCGCACGATCATTTTGAGAAACGGGGATATGTTCTCATCGGAGATTTTCGGGGCGTGTTCGATCACCTTTCGTTCGATACGGCGCACGACGTACGTCGCCTGGCGCAGGAGGGATACGAAGCGCACCGCTGGGATGAAGTGCACCTTATCTACAACGAGTTCAAGAATACGATTTCCCAGAATCGCATAGTCGAGCCGTTTCTTCCTGTCCCGGGCCATCAGTTCATGACGCCCGTCATGGAACAGGAAAATGCGCACACGGCTGAAATAAAAGAGGGCGAAGCAGTCGATTATCTGTTTGAGAGAGACGCACCTTCGACGCTCAATGCTCTGATTCCCCTGTATCTGGGATACAAGCTCTGGAAAGCACTTCTCGAATCAAATGCTTCGGAGCAGGGCGCCCGCATGGTGGCGATGGATAGTGCGACGACCAACGCCGAAGAAATGCTCGGCGACCTCAAACTGAAATACAACCGCGCTCGCCAGGACGCCATTACGAACGAGCTCATCGAAATCACGAGCGGCGCCGATGCGCTTGCGGCCTCCTAGAGATCACTCAGCTCCGGTGGAAGCTGACCTACCAGATTATTCGCTCGAAGACTGATAGCGCTCACTCTACCGCTTGCGACTGTGATCCCGCGCCAACTCGATACGGGGCCGCTTAACCAGTTTTGACTGTTGATCCAGTTGGATGCGTCGGTCGAATCGTAGAGCGCTACGAGCGCCAACGAATCTTTTTCGACGACCTGAGCCTGCATTTGACAGGGCAAAAAGCAGAGCCCCAGCAGAAACGATGCGATTCGAAATACGCGAAAGTGCACTTTTCGAATTTCCATGGGTGATCTCTTCCGTTGAAATCAGCCTCTCAGCGCCGGAAATGGCTATTGGGTGCGTCTTAACACGAAGAGTAACAACTCTTTACAGCACATTAGAGTGAAAAAGGGGTGCACCGGGTATCGTGGTGCACTTCGTTTCCACTCGACGCACCAACAACTACTTTCTACCTTTGCACATATAAGACCCATCCTTCTTCCATTGTGGCACTGAGAGGCTGGTTTTTAGTCATGAAATCGGTCGCTATGATCAATCGAAAGCCCGCATATTTCGTGCGAGTTGCCTGTCTCGGTTTAGGCTTCCTGTTCTTCTGCTCTTCGTCCCATGCACAATTTTCGGAAAGCGACCGACATGCGCTGGAGGCACTTTACCATGCGACGGGTGGTGACAACTGGACCAACAACAGCAATTGGCTGACCGCCAATATCAATGAATGGTACGGTGTCGAAGCGTACGAATCCGGCGAAAGGAGAGTCTATGCAATCGAATTATCAGACAACAATCTGGTCGGTGAAATCCCACAAGAGTTAAGCAAAATTCGAAGTCTGAGAACGCTCGTTCTCAGCAATAATCTATTGATTGGAGTAATCCCCGAAGAAATAGGCCTTCTAAGATATCTGAGAGAACTCGATCTCAGCCGCAATTTCTTGACCGGGGAAATCCCACTGGAGCTTGGCTCGACAGCTTTGCGTTCGCTTGATCTCGGCAACAATCTTTTTACCGGCAATATTCCATATACGTTCTCGGGCCTGCGTTTAAAAGCGATAAATGTTCAAGATAATCGCGGTCTCACCGGCACGTTGCCATTCGGCCTGAAACATATTTTTCGGCCGGAGAAATTCTGGTTTGACGGCACGAATCTCTGCGAATCTTCGTACAGTGGCTTCCAGTCGTGGATAAACGAGGTGGCTGATTTGCGAAGGTCGGGCTGTATTGCCGAGTCCGATGAACCGCTAACGGGCAACTGTAATACCCCAACAGGTGAAGCGTACCTGGATGCCAACAATGTACGCGCTCGCGTTGTCAACACGGGGGGGCTTTTCTTTCGCGGAGAACCCCATGTATACGAAGTGCCCCGCTCTTCTGGAACCAACGCGATCTTCGCCGGCAATCTTTGGATCGCAGGAGTTGTCGACGGATCTCTCCGGGCTTCGGCAACTCGATACGGGGACTGGGAATTGTGGGCTGGACCATTAGATGAAGATGGACAACCGCCAACCAACTGTGACGACTACGATTATGTCTATAGCGTACGAAAGACGGATATCGAGGAGTACGAGTCTACTGGCGTCGCCACATATGATTTACAGGCGTGGCCGACGGGGTTGGGCGCGCCCACGCGAGACGCGAACGGGAACGAAATCGATCTGTTAAGCCAACCGCTCTCATCACGACTGGACAGAAAAATTAATCTTGCTTCTGGAGAACGGCCTGCCATCATCGGCGATCAATCCATCTGGTGGGTGATGAATGACCGGGGAAACGAGCACAGATCGTCCGATACGCCCCCGATAGGCCTGGAAGTGCATGGACATGCTTTCGCGGCCTCCAGTTGGGTAGATGGAATCAATGACGCAACGCTCTACTCGGTACGCATTATTAACCGTAATACGTTTCCAATGACGGATGCCTATATCGCCGTATTTCTCGATCCGGATTTAGGGAATGCCGGCGATGACCACATGGGTTCCGACAGCCTTCTCGGCATGGGTTTTGTCTACAACGCCGACAATTTTGATGATGGCGACTATGGGTATGGCACGCCGCCGCCCGCTGTCGGCGTGTTATTTCTAGACGGCCCGACAGCAGAAAACGACTCGATTGACAATGATTCGGACGGTCAAATTGACGAACCAGATGAGCGGCTGAGCACTTCTACGGTCGGGATGTGGACAAGAGGCGGAGGCGGAAGCCAGTCGGCGCCTGTCGTCTTTGGGCTGCATTATTATTACAGCATGCAGGGAAAATGGCGAAGCGGAAGACCTTTCACTGTCGGTTGGTCTGGCTACGAAGTTTCAGACATTCCGACACATTATTTTTTTCCCGGAGATCCCGTAACAGGTGCGTTCTGGTCAGAGGTCAATATTGACGGTTTAGGGAATACGCTCGGAGGTGGAGACAGGAGCCTCTTTATTGCTTCTGGTCCTTTCGAACTTGAACCTGGTGAAGAGACTGATATTACATTTGCCGTCGTCTGGGCTCGTGGCAGGGACTATCTTGATTCCATAACTGAGCTACGAAGAGCCGCCGATCAGATTCGTATTGCATTCGAATCCGACTTTTTAAACAATCCAAGATCATATCCGGTACATGAGAGTTCCGCTGAACCGAATCCGGTCGCGGCGCTTGCACACAATTACCCGGAGCCGTTCGCTGATCTAACCACGATAAAGTATCGAGTCCCACACTTGGCACAGGTGCAACTGGTGGTTTTTGACGTGCTCGGTCGAGAGGTAGAAACGTTAGTAAGTGAGCCGCAGGATGCAGGTGAATACTCCGTCACTTTTGACGGCAGGGATTTGCCTTCAGGCGTGTACTTCTACGAAATCAGGATGGATCAGGCTTCAGGAACGGGGACGATGCTGCTTCTGAATTGACCCACGATCTCAAAAAACCAGGTATCGCTTGACGATTGAAGGTGAAACGCGAGGTTCAATTCATGGCTACGAATTATCCGGCACGGAAGAGATCTCGGGTACAAGGACTTCTGATCGGCCGGGTAGTCGCGTCCATTCTCGCTGTTTTCTTGATGGTAAGGCCGGAAAACTTAAGTGCTCAATCGGAGGAACCTATTCGCACGCAATTTGGTCGTTATATCGCGCCGACTTTCCTGGGGCAGCTTAGTGGATTCATTATCGGAGCCGGTGCGGCTCGTCTTCTGTTCTACAACAAGGAGAAGGAGAGACTCAGCGATGACGAATTCCTCCGAACGTATGGACTAATATTTATGACCGGACAAGCCGGTGGCATCATTGGCGCCGGCACCGTGGCTCATGACTGGAAGAACGTACTTCTGTATAACACGATCGCACATACTTCAATCGTTGGTGGGACGTTTTTGTTGTCGCCGGATTTAAGTAACAGAATGGCGGTAGTGGTAACTGTGGTTTACTTGTACACTGCCGCTATCGTAACAATGACTGTCGCATCCCTGGTCGACAGCGCGTATGCAAGGAAACGGGTACAGGCTGTTGTGCAACCGTACCTGGTGCCCAGTGAAGGCGGAGCCACAATAGGTGTTACCTTCAGATTGACGTGGCCGTGAAACCACGGCTCTATCCATCTGCATGGTGACAATTCCGACGACGATCAGGTATTTGGATTTGAGTGTCGCTGTCGCCATGCAATGCCGGGAATGAGTACCAGTTCTTGGCGCAGTGCGCTCCCGCATCACGGCATCGGGAAGGCCGGGTTCCCCGCCGCCAATTGCTCGACGACCCATACGGCATCCGGGTCACCCGCGGCTGCCGCTTTTTTGAGTGTTGCCAGGCCCTTTTCATTCTGCAGTGTCATCTGGGCATAGGCTGCATCATCTTGTCCGGGGAAACGGTAGTTCTCATGCATGACGCGGGCACTTAGCAAGTATCTTTCTCGAGTATTCCGCGGGACCGAGCTGACCATGTTTTGGAAACGGTACGATTTGAGGAAACCGGGTTCATGTGTTTCCAGCAACTCGATAGCTCTGGCCATATCTTTCTCTCCGGTCTCGTATCTGCCCAGCATATGGAGCTGCACGATTGCCGTCAGGTCGCCTTCCTCGGCTCTGTGGCGTATTTCCTTTATCTGTGGCCCCGTGCGCTCTTTGTCGCGGATGCGGTATACCATTCTTAAAGCGGCCTGGTCATGCTCTTTGTAGTCCGCGTACAGCACTTTGGCATCATCCCATTTCCTGCGTTCGCCCTTTCGAACCACAGACACATAACCCGAGTCCGACTCTTCAATGGCTTTACGAATTGCTCGTATGTCTGCCGCCATCACGAATGAGCTGACGATCGG
>CAZGOS010000055.1:13731-14997 GCA_964527795.1 uncultured Rhodothermales bacterium
AAATTTCTGCGTTCTTCGCTGTGGGCTCAGGGGGTAGTATTCGACAAAAGCGTACTCGCCAACGCCCAGAACGGCCATTACCAACACAATAATTCCTGCTTTCATTTGAGGCCACATGCTCAAGGAGTGTCAATCATGAGGGTATCGACGTGAATTGACTGTTTCTCAAACACTTACGTAGAGCTGCGCAGCACATAATTGTGCCCCCATTTTTCCTCATCGACTACGATCTCCTATCTTGAGACGAGTAGAGACCACCCCGTCAAACACCCACAACTGCGACCATGCACCCAACTACGTCGCTCCGAATTCTGCTGACAAACGTGCTTTTGGTGCTGACGTTAACTGCCTGTCGTTCCGATCAAACCATCGACCGGCCAAACATTCTGTTTCTCTTTTCGGATGATCAGCGGGCGGATGCCGTCGGCGCCTACGGCAATGAGAATATCAGCACTCCGGCGATCGACCGGCTAGCGAGCGTCGGGTTTAATTTTCGGGACGCGCATATCATGGGCTCGATTCACGGCGCCGTCTGTGCACCGAGCCGCGCCATGTTGATGAGCGGTCGCAGTCTCTATCATGTGTACGATAAGCTGGATTCAGTTGCGACCTTTCCCGAACAACTCAGGAAGAACGGATACGTAACCTTCGGAACGGGCAAGTGGCACCAGAGTCGGGAATCTTTTGCCCGGAGCTTTTCCGAAGGGCGCGACATCTTTTTTGGAGGCATGAGCGATCACGCAGCCGTTCCGGTGCAGGATCTTGAACCAAACGGCGGCTTTACGGGGATCGAACGCAAGGGCTTTTCGACAGACCTGTTTGCCGACGCGGCCATCGATTTTATCGAGCGGTACGCCCGTTCGGATACGACGGCGCCGTTTCTCGCGTACGTCTCGTTTACGGCGCCGCACGATCCGCGGACACCGAAACCGGAATATCTGTCACTGAATTCAGAAGATCGTTTACCTCTTCCACCCAATTTCCTGCCACTGCACCCGTTTGACAATGGGTGGATGACCGGCCGGGATGAACAACTTGCCGGGTGGCCTCGTCGGCCGGAGGACATTCGCAGTCAGATTTTCGAGTATTACGGTCTAATCAGCCATATGGACGAGCGGATTGGAGACATTCTTAAGGCCGTCGAGGAGAGTCAACTGAGCGACAGAACGGTCGTGATTTTTTCGTCGGACAATGGTCTTGCTCTCGGAAGCCACGGATTGCTCGGCAAACAGAATCTGTTTGACACTCCCCGGGTGAACCCGGGGA
>CAZGOS010000056.1:0-14646 GCA_964527795.1 uncultured Rhodothermales bacterium
GGTCTGAACGTTGGGAGTTGAAATATCTGCGGCGTCTGACGAGATGGCGATAGATTGAAGATCCCGGCCGCTCGGTGTGTAGTAGTGGCCGACCGTGATCTTCATCGATGTATTGTACGGCAGTTTTCGCATGATCTGGATAAGGCCCTTACCGAACGTCGTCTCTCCGACGATAACCCCGCGGTCCAGATCCTGCACGGCGCCGGCTACGATTTCGCTGGCGGACGCGCTGATCGAGTTCACCAGAATTACAACGGGTACGTCCTCAAAAAAGGGATCGGACATCGTCGTATACGTTTGCGTGATATTCTCAATACGTCCCCGCGTCGAAACGACAACCGTTCCTTTGGGAACGAACAGGCTTACGAGCTCAATCGCCTCACTGAGAATCCCACCCGTATTATCTCGCAGGTCGAGAATGACGGCATTCAGACCGGCTGTTCGGGCCATTTCCCTGAGTGCGCGCCGCACCTCTCTTGCGCTCCTTCTCCCGAACATCGAAAGCCGGATAAAGGCGATTCCGGCCGTCGAGTCATCGCGGAGAAAACCGGCGTAGGAAACGTTCCTGGTCCGAGAGACCCTTCGAAGCAACATGAACGACAACGGGCGATTCTCTCCGGGGCGCTCGATATCGATGGGTAACAGGGAACCTGGATCTCCACGCAGCAGACCCGCGACATCCTGAACCGTCAGATCGGAGGCATCAGCGCCATCGACGCGCAGAATGATATCACCGACGCGCACACCCTGTTCATAGGCCCCGGTCTCCGTTTCGGGCGCCAGAACGGTCATGCGACCCATTCGCATACCGATGTTCAATCCCACATCGCCCGGCGGAGCTCTTCGAATCAGATCCAGATCGACGTTCACGGCCTGGTCGTAGTAACGCGTGTACGGATCGAGACGTGACATCATGGCGTCGATACCGGAACGCATGAATGGCCCGGCACGCACATCGTCAACATAATTAACGATGATTTCCTCGTACAGGGCCCCGAAGATTTCAAAGTTCTTCTTCAGCTCAAACAGGTCATCATCGTTCTGGTGCATCACTGCCCACCCGCCGGTCAAGGCACCGAGCATCAGCGCACCGACAATCAAAAGCGCACGCAATCGTTTCATATCACTGGACGTTGGATACATTCCGGGCTATGACGCCGGATGCAGATCGAAGGGTCCACTGAATGATGAACGAATTAATGACTATGCCAGCGCGCGCTCGAGTTCCTTCGCCTGGCGTTTCTGAACAACTGCAGCGATAATTATGGAACCTTCGTAAAGAAGGAGCAGCGGTGTAGCCACGAGAATCTGTGAAATGGGATCCGGTGGCGTGAACATGGCTCCGAGGAACAGGGCCCCGATAAGCGCATATTTCCGCGCCTTTCTGAGTCCTTTCGGGGTTGCCAGGCCCAGCTTCGCCAGAAAATAGATCACTACCGGCATCTCGAACAACACCCCGACACCGAACGACCAGAAGGTTATCATACTGAAATATCTCGTGATGTCGAACTCGTTCGAGATCTCGGGAGAAATTGAATAGGCGGCAAAGAATTGGAGCGCCAGCGGCGTGATTATGCAGTATCCAAACGAGATGCCGATCATAAAAAACAGCGTCGCAAAAACGGCCGAAAATCGCAGTCCCTTTTTTTCGCCGGGAAACAGACCGGGTTCAATGAATCGCCACATGTTGTACACGATGATCGGCGATCCGAGGATCAGTCCCACGGCGACTACCGTTCCGATATCGGCAAAGAACTGCCCCGTGACCGTTCGATTCTGCAGGACAAACGGAGTGGCTTCAATGCCCAGGAGACGATACATGAAGAAGTCGGGTTTCTTCGGGCCGAGCAGAATTTCTTCAATAATCCAGTCACGAAAAAACACGGCGACAATCGTCGCAACGAGCACGCCGCCCATCCCTTTCAATATCGCCCACCTGAGATCCTCGAGATGCTCCAGGAATCCCATTTCCGACATGTGCTCCTGTTGCGGCATCACGTCGACGGATGTGTCGGGATCGAGCTGTTCCTGCGTTTTTGGCCGCAGCTGTGACTTTATTCGTGTGATCAGAGACATGCGTTATGGGGTGGGTACAGCAAGTACGGCCAACGATAACGATCAACGACTATGGAATGGATTGGATTCCGGACGCGCTGGAAAAGCTCCAGGAACAAGGTCTTCATAAACCGTTTCGTCCGTTCTCCCTGAGATTCAGATCGAGAATGGAATCCACCCAGATACCGAGGGATTCCAGACGGGAGCGACCGCCACTCCAGGTGAAATTGAATAGCGTCATCATTCCGACAACATTAAAACCATCTCCACGAAGCAGGTTCAGCGCCGTCGTGGCGCTACGCCCGCTGTTCAGAATATCGTCGAGAAGAACGAGTGGTTTATCCCTTTCCAGCGGTCCTTCAACCAATCGTCGTCGTCCGTGAGGTTTGCGCTGTTCACGAATAAATCCGCCATTGAAAGACGGCGAGACGGGAGCCGACATGACGGCGCAGATCATGGCATACGAGCCAAATCCGTAACCGGCCACCTGGGAGATATCTTTCGCTCTCAGTCGCTCGGCCAGCACCCGGCCGACTTCCTGGAAAACCTCTCCTTCGAGCATGGGCATGCGCGTATCCAGGAGCCACCCGATGGGCTGCCCTCTCGGATCGGTAATAATCTCTTCTTCCCGGCGAACAAGGGCCTTCTCGTAAAGATTTCGGCCCAGTTCAACCAGATCGGCGTAGGCTGTCGATGTGAGGGGATTTTCGGACATATTTCGGTTGAAAAATCAGCGGTCGGCCGGATTCGCGGGGATTCTGCATCAGATTACGAAAAAAAGCCCCGGATTGATGCGCGAACACTCTGTTGATGCCTGAACACCATTGAAAACGTTTGAAAACACTGAATAGGTCCGATCACGACGTTACGAAATCATACAGAGGGAACCGCCCGCACAACTCAGCCACTTCGGCCCTCACTCTGCTTTGCACGTCTTCGTTGCGAACGTCGTTGTGAAGGCGGTTGCGAAGGTTCGTCAACACGGAATCAATCAGCGACACAACCTGCTTGAATTCCTCGATACCAAAGCCCCTGGTTGTCATCGCCGGTGTGCCGAGCCGGAGTCCGCTCGTGACGAATGGGCTCTTGTCGTCAAACGGAACCATGTTCTTGTTCACGGTGATCTCAGCTTCCTGAAGCGCAGCTTCGGCCTCTTTTCCCGTGATACCCTTGTTTCGCAGATCGATGAGTATCAGATGATTGTCGGTCCCACCAGAGACGACGGAGTAGTCTTTTTCGACGAATGCCGCCGCCATCGCGGACGCATTCTCGATCGTCCGTGCGGCATATGAAGTGAATTCCGGTTTCAACGCTTCTCTAAAAGCTACGGCTTTTGACGCGATGATGTGCATCAGCGGCCCGCCCTGCATGCCGGGGAATACGGCCGAATCCAGTAGCTCACTCATCATCTTTACGCGTCCGGATTTGGGCGCCACCTTCCCGAACGGATTTTCAAAATCATTCCCGATGAGCAACATGCCTGCTCTGGGTCCACGCAGGGTCTTGTGCGTCGTGGTCGAAACGACGTGGCAATGGGACAACGGATCATTGAGATGACCGGCTGCGATCAATCCGGCCGTATGTGCCATATCCATCCACAAGAGCGCGCCCACTTCATCCGCAATTTCTCGAAAGGTCGCATAGTCGAAGTCGCGGCTGTACGCTGAGGCACCGATGGAAATCATTCTGGGCTGGATTTTTTTCGCCTTATCGCGCACACGATCCATATCGATCCTGCCCATGAGCGGCCCTTCAGCTTCGACACCATAGTATTCAGCGTGATAAAGAATCCCGGAGAAATTGACCGGGCTGCCGTGGGTCAGGTGACCACCGTGAGACAGGTCGAGGCCGAGAAACGTATCGCCCGGTTTAAGAATGGCCAGGTAGACCGCCGCATTAGCGGACGCGCCGGAGTGGGGCTGTACGTTCACCCAATCACATTTGAATAACTCCCTGGCTCTCTCCCGTGCAAGATCCTCTACCACATCTACAAACTGACATCCGCCGTAATACCGCTTGCCGGGCAGACCCTCTGCGTACTTGTTCGTGAGCGGTGTGCCCATGGCTTCCATCACGGCGCGTGACACAAAATTTTCGGATGCAATCAGCTCCAGCCCGTCATTCTGTCTGGCTACCTCTTTCTGAATGGCATCAAATACTTCCGGATCACAGGTCTCGAGTACGGACATCAGCTTGTGGCGTTTTTTTTGGAATCCGGGCCAGGCCCGCCCGGCGGGATTGAGAGTCGGAAATGTACGTCCGGCAGAGGATTTTCTCTTTCAAGGTCTTGTGAGAACCATCTCCGAACATCGACCTCGTCAGTTCATCATGGCGTAGGCGAGAATATTCGTGCCCATTTGCAGCGCTGCCAGACGTTTCTCGGGAGGATCGTTGTGCACCGATTCAGGCTCCCAGCCGTCCCCGAGGTCGGACTCATAGGAATAGAAGACCATCAAACGACCGGAATCCGACCATAACCCAAATCCCTGAGCAGATTTGCCATCGTGTTCGTGAATTTTGGGAAGCCCGTTCGGAAAATCGAAGCGGGTATGGAAGATGGCGTGGTCGAAAGGGAGTTCTACGAAATTCCTGTCGGGAAACACTTTTCTCATTTCGCGGCGAATGGCCGGGTCCAGTCCGTAATTGTCATCAATATGGAGAAATCCACCTCCATCCAGGTATCTCCTGAGCCGAAGAACCTCGTCTTCTGAAAAGCGCACATTGCCGTGGCCTGTCAAATAGACGTACGGAACCGAAAAGAGATCGTCGCTCGTAAGTTCAACGACCTTCTCTCTCGGCGATACGTCGATGGCAGTATGGGTCCGAACGAAAGCCAGCAGTTCTTTCAGTGACTGCGGATCGCTGTACCAGTCACCACCGCCCCCATATTTGACCCGGGCGATCTCGAACGCATATTCCGACTGTGCCGACACCGCCAATGGCATCGAAACGATCAAACAAAAGCTTGAAATGACAGTCAGGCGGAAAATGAATCGCATCTCAGACGGAGATTGGTGCCTCGGTCGTACGAAGCGGGTAGATGATTGTTTAAAACGATCCGACGAAGCAGACTCATTCGATTTCTTTCCGTTTGGCACTATTTCGTAGATTAGACCCGGGTTCCCCGGCCGGCTTGGTCAGGGTTTTTTGTTCGTCCATTAGCTTCAATTCGCCGCTTTACCGTGCAGGAGTATCTAAGAGATCAGGTCATCCTGGCCCTTTCGACAATGGGGGAATTACCGGACGGCTTCGAGCCTGAGTTCCAGGTACCCGGTAATCCGGATCACGGTGACCTTGCGTGCAACGCGGCCATGCAGCTGGCCCGCCATTTCAAGAAAGCCCCGCGCTGGATCGCAGAAGAGTTGGTTGGCCATCTCAAGGCACTGCCGCTGGATCCCGACCGTATTCAGGGTGTGCAGGTTGCCGGACCCGGTTTTCTCAATTTTCGCTTTGGAACGGGATCCCTTCTTACCGGTCTTCGACAAATATTGAATGATGCAGACCGTTTTGGCCGTTCATGCAAGTTTGAAGGCAAAACTGCGATGGTGGAGTTCGTTTCCGCCAATCCAACAGGTCCTCTTACCGTGGGACACGGTCGAAACGCCGTTCTGGGCGACACCATTGCCAATCTGCTCTCCTGGACCGGGTACGATGTCACCCGCGAGTACTATTTCAACGACGCAGGTCGGCAAATGCGAATACTTGCCGAATCCGTCCGCGCGCGGTATCTGGCGCTCGTTAATCCCGGCATCGGTACGAAGACAATTGGCGAGCACGACGAACAGGTCACCGTGCCGGAACCGTTTCCGGAAGACGGATACCTGGGAGAATACATCGAGGATATCGCTTTATCGCTGTTCGAAGAACATGGCCGCGCGCTCGTTGAAACGACAGATTACGAAGTTTTCAAATCGAAGGCCGAGGATCTCATCTTTGCAGGGATATATGCGACGCTCGATCGTCTCGGTATCCGCATGGATTCATATTTCAACGAGAAGACCCTCTACGACAGTGGGCAAGTCTGGTCGATCGTTGACCGACTTCGAGAACTTGATCTGGCGTACGATAAAGAGGGGGCCGTCTGGTTCAAGACAACCGAGTTCGGAAAAGACAAGGACACGGTTCTGATAAAGAGTTCCGGTGAACCAACATATCGCCTTCCCGATATCGGATACCACATCGAAAAAATCCAGCGTGGATTCGACCTGATGGTCGATGTATTCGGTGCCGATCACATTGCCACGTTTCCGGATGTCGTAAACGGAGTACGTTCGTTAGGTTTTGATCCAGCAGGAATCGATGTGGTCATCTATCAGTTCGTGACGCTCATGAAAGGCAGCGAGCCGGTGAAGATGAGCACCAGAAAGGCACAGTACGTGACGCTGGATGAGCTTATGGACGAAGTCAGCGAAGACGTTACACGTTTTTTCTTCGTCATGCGATCAGCCAATACGCACCTCGAGTTCGATCTTGATCTGGCTCGTGAGGCTAGCGAAAAAAATCCCGTGTTCTATTTACAGTATGCGCACGCGCGCATCTGTTCGATTCTGAGAAAAGCCGAGCAGGTTGGCTTCGTTTTTGATCCGGACGCCGAGCTGTCCTTGCTGAATCACGAAAGAGAAGTGGCCCTGATCAAGGTGTTGCTTCAGTTTCCCGATGTCTTGAAACGGGCGGCGGAAGCGCGTGAACCTCATCGCATCGTTAATTACCTTCGCGACGCCGCTACCGCGTTCACCCAGTTTTACGGCCATTGTCGTATCATCGGTGAGTCGAAAGAGTTGGCCGCTGCGCGCATGAAATTGGCCGTAGCGAGCAGAACCGTACTTAAGAACGGATTGACTGTACTCGGGATTTCAGCGCCCGAACGCATGTAGGCGTTTTTGAGTTCACCACCATTCGTGGCAAATCCCACAGAGCATTCTGATATGAAAGTTGCTTTTCAGGGAGAGGCCGGGGCATTCAGCGAAGAAGCGGTCTTCGCCTTGTATCCGGATGCAGTATGCCTCGCCAGGTCTTCGTTCGAATCGGTCTTCGAATCGGTCGACGATGGCAGCGCTGATCGTGGGGTAATTCCGATCGATAATTCTCTTCATGGCAGTGTGCACGAGAACTATGACCTGCTGCGCGTACATGAGCTTCGAATCGTTTCCGAAATTCAGTTGCGCATCCGACACAATCTTCTCGCGATAGCCTCGGCCGGGCTCGAAGATATCCGTGCCGTTTGCTCCCATCCACAGGCGCTTGGTCAGTGTCGCACGTTTCTGAAAGACAATTGCTCCGATGCTGAAATCGTAGCAGTTTATGACACCGCTGGTGCAGCAAGAATGGTTGCTGAGCGGTCTGATCCATCTCACGCTGCAATAGCAAGTGCGCGTGCCGGAAAAAAGTACGGGCTTATTACGCTGGCTGAGGGTATCGAAAGAAATCATCAGAATTATACCCGCTTTCTCTCACTCGCTCGCGCCGAGGATGCGAGTCGTGCACTTTCGAGCGCAGACGACCAGGTTCCTTTGAAAACGTCGATCGTATACGCGCAGCGAGAGAATATGCCAGGCAGCCTCTTTAAAAGCCTGGCCGTTTTTGCTCTTCGAGATATCGACCTGTATAAGATCGAAAGCCGTCCGCTCGTTGGAAGTCCCGGGAAGTATCTTTTTTATCTCGATCATTCCGGTTCATCGAACGACGAACCGGTTAAAAACGCACTCCAGCACCTCGAAGAAGTGGCCGCAACGGTGACGGTGCTCGGCACCTACCCGGTGGGCCGCACGCTCGACTGACAAGTATCCCTGATGAAGGACCTCTCCACACTTGCGGTTGCAGCCCGGGATGGTGACGAAACATCGTTGTCTCTGCTGCTGAAAGCGCTCGAACCCATATTCAGGGGCTTTTTCGTGAAGCGCATAGGAGCACGCGTCGACGTGGACGATCTGATTCAGAATACGCTGGTTCGCGTAGCCAGAGGACTTTCCGACCTCAAGGATCCCGGTCGCCTCAAGGGCTTCGCGATGAAAGCTGCTCTTTTCGAACTGCAGGATTTCTACCGAGGTCGGTATACGGGAAAGGAGGCGCTCTACGACGCATTGTCGCCGCCCGAATCGCACTCAAGCCAGCCGGACGTGGCAGCAGCTATCGACGTGGAAAAAGCGTTACAACAATTGTCTCCCAGAGCCCGCCAAATTATTGAATTGAGAGAATTCGGATATAGATATGAGGAGATCGCTGAAATGATCGGGAGCACGGAAGCCGCCATAAAAATGCAGGTGAAAAGGGCGTTCGAAAAACTGCGACTGATAATAACGGCGCTTTGGGTGAGCTACTTCTGGCTCGGCATCTGGCGCTGATAACCACCGGATTTATGGTCTGTAGGACATGTTACCTTTTTGCGACTGTATGCGGCTCTATCTCGTGCGTGGAGAACGTATGCGCGCTTTTCTGGAAGACCTGCGGAAGACCAACGGAAGACCAACGGAAGACCGGAAGAAGACTGCTGTCGAAAATTGCACCGTTTGGGTGTGCAACTCGGCGTCGTTTGTCCGGGTATTTCCCACCCACCGTCTGTGTCGGTTACACGATTATCGTACGTAACTTCTGCCGCGCACGCGCTCGAATAAACGTTTCAGATGACTGACCGTATCGAACATATTCTTCTCCAGGACAAATGGTCATCAGCCGATCTGGAGGCGCTCGAGGAAGCGTGCGCTGCCGACCCGAAGCTCGCCGAGCTGGTTCGACAGTGCACGACCGTCTCCCGGTACATTCGGAAGTCCTTCCAGGACACTCTGCCGGATGGGCGTCTTTTGGTGCTCTACGGCCTGTCTACATCGGATCGCGCCCGTTTATTGTCGCCGGACGAAAAGGAAGAGGTTTCGCTGGTCCGGGCTCAGATTGAAGAGGCCCTGGAAAAGCATCCATCGGTCGAACTCATTCTCGACCGGGTCAGGGACGACGCTGAAGCTTTTGAAGAAAGTTGGTCGGAAGCCCTCGCTCCTGCTCGGCGATCTGTTTCAAGAGCGCCCGCACGTAGAATTCGATTTTCTCTTCCGGTTCAACGATGGGGGTACAGCCTGGCTGCGGTTCTTGCTCTTACGATAGCTGCCGTCGTTCTGCTTCGACAGGGCTCACCTGCTGAAGAGCTGATGACGTTTACTGCCGAACCCGGGCAGACGCATATCATCAACCTGGCGGACGGCTCCACCGTGCGCCTGATGGATGGCTCCACCTTATCATATCCATTGCGTGAAACGTTCGACCGCCACCTCACGCTGGAAGGAAAGGCGTTCTTTGATGTATCTCCCGGTGATCTCCAGTTCCAGATCCAGACAGAAAATGCCGTCACGAGCGTGTTCGGAACCAGCTTTGGGATCTCATCGAGTGCTTCCCGGTCTATCACGGAAGTCGTGCTGGTGAGCGGCAGCGTCGCCCTGGCATCGCTCGGCGAAGGCTCCGTGACGCTGAGTCCCGGTCAGTTTAGCCGGGTGGTAGGATCCCAGGCTCCGTCAACCCCGCAGAATGTCGATCTTGATCAAGCTCTACGATGGACGAATTTGTTCATTTTCAGGGATACGAAGCTGGCTGACGCAGCCGATCGTCTTGCCGGAAGTTTTGAAACGACGATTGTCGTTGATCGCGCAGTTGCCCAAAAAACTTTGACCGGTACTTTTGCTCGCGAACAGGGTCTGCGGGTGATTCTTGAGACCGTCGTGGCCGCGCTGGACATTCGATTGACTGAAGATCCGGAAACAGGCGAATTCAGACTGTCGCCGTAGCATTTATGCATTTCGTAAGGCACTTGCGATTACCGGAACTGAGTGCAGTAACACGTCTATAAGCCATCAGCAATCGGATTACGCGTCCGACAGCTCCAATCGCCCCATTCACTCCCTGGCGACGCATCGTTTCCCGGTGCTTTTCTGGTTTTGCTGAAGAGCGTTGTTTTACTCCTCGTTGTACTGATCAGCTCCACACCCGGTAGTTCCGTGTGGGGTCAGGAATTCCGTTTCCAGTTTCAGGATGAACCTCTGGCGAATGCGGTCGAGGGTTTCAAGGCTCTGACCGGCGTCGATGTCGTCTATTCTCCTGATCTCATCGGTTCCATGCGTGCCACGTGCACGTATTCAGGCACAGACGCGCGCATCGCCCTGCGTTGCATCATAGGAGAAAATGCGCTCGAGATCCGAGTCATCAATGAACGACAGTTTGTACTGATTCCGGCCGCTGAAGAAACGGGGACTCGGCGGCCCGGCCGAGGCACAATTGCCGGCTTTGTTTTCAATGCTGAGACCGGTGAATCTCTCTATGGGGCAACCATTTCACTCCCGGATCTCCGCGCCGGAACGGTCACAAATGAGGCCGGTTACTTTGCGCTGCCGGGAATCCCTTCCGGCCGCCACCGGGTACAGCTGTCCTACATCGGTTATCTGGTTCAGGACACCACGCTCTACGTCGAGGCTCGCCCCCAGATGCTGGCGCTTTCGCCTACGGCGCTGGCGCTTGACCGCGTGGTGATTGAGCAGGATGCTGTCGGCAGAGCCGACCTGTCCGTTATTCCCGGTATTGTCAACGTGCCTGTTCGTCGACTTGAAGAACTGCCGGCGTCATTCGGGGGAAAAGACGTGATCGAAGTGCTAGGCTGGATGCCTGGGATTCAGCGAACAGGAGAAGTGACCGGTGGGCTTGTTGTTCGTGGAAGTGGTCCGGATCAGAATCTGTATCTGATCGACGGCGCTCCGATCTATCACCCCTGGCACGCATTCAGCCTCGTTTCGACGTTTCAAACCGAAACATTCAAGGATCTGAAATTCTATCGCGGATCGTTTCCGGCGGAATTCGGCGGCCGGCTTTCCGCGGTTCTGGACGCGGAGCTACGTGATGGACGCAACTCCGAACCCAGGCTGTTGGCCTCTATCAATCCTCTGAATGCGCGATTTCTGATAGAAAGTGCCATCGGATCGAAAAGCTCCTTCATGCTGTCGGGAAGGCGCTCCTACATCGATAAGCTGATCGGCCGGTCGCATCCCGTCTCGGACGATAATGGCCGACGTGATACGCTGAGAACCGGGTACTTTTTCTACGACTGGAGTGCGAAGCTTTCTTTCGCTCCACAAACAAACAACCGACTCTCGTTTACCTACTACTCGGGACGTGACGACCTGGACCTAAGACTACCTTTTGATCTCTCACTTGATTTTTCGTCGTGGCTGAGGCCCGCCGATCTTTTTTTCGAGGTAGACCAGGACTGGGGCAATACGCTCTACAGCGTTCGGTATCAGCATCTCGTAAGCGATCGCCTGTTCCTGACGGGTACGGCCTATAATTCGGAATACAGTGCACGTGAAGCAGCATTCATCCGTCCAACGCAGGCTGCGTCGGTGACCTCGTCTTACGATGTCACCTTGAGAGACCTGGGAATACGGGTCGACGCAGATTTTTTCGCATCACTCTCGCACCAGATTCGCGCGGGACTATCGGCCGTTGATCATCAATTCAGATCAGGCATAGACGCCCTTGTCAAGTATAGTCCCAGCCTCAGTGAAACCCTGCGCCAGAAAGGAAATGTTCGTGCGACCGAGTTTGCAGCCTATTTCCAGGATCACTGGAAACCCTTTGACAGGCTCAACGCCCTGTTGGGAGCTCGACTTAGTTATTTCGGAAGCGGGAATTATCTTCGGTTGAGCCCACGATTCAGTTTCCAGGCGGTTTTCGATCCAAGATGGTTCATCCTTCGCGGATCGGCTTCCTCACAGGTACAGTTCCTTCAGAGAGTCCGTGACCGGTTTTCTTTTCTGTACGACCTGGTTTCAAGCCGCTGGATTCCGTCGGACCGGGCGGTAGCACCATCGAGAAGCCGGCAGTTCGCGCTCGGTGGAGAGTCTCTTCTGTTCCCGTGGCTGAATGTCACCGTCGATGGGTACGTCAGACACGGTCGAGGGGTCGTATTACCCAGAGACGAATTTCAGTCAAAAAGTGGATTGCTCGGTCCGGGAATTGATATCTCCACGCTGCTCGGTCAATACACGCGCGGTCGTGAACGTTCATTCGGAATAGAGGTGGGTGCGGATCTGCAACTGCTGACCTGGCAGGTGCTTCTCGCCTATACGGGAGGTCGTTCCCAGAACCGCACGCCGGAACTCAAGGAGACGTCGTATCGACCCAGCCGCTATGATATACCGCGTACGTTTTCGGCCGTCGCCCAGCGTTCTCTCGGAAACTGGAGAATGTCCCTGTCAACCGTGCTCAGGTCCGGATACCCTATGACGGTACCGGTGGCTCGATACGCCATCATCGACCCGGTGAGTGGTGAGCGAAGCTACTTTTTCCACATGCCTGAGATAAATAACGGTCGTCTTCCGCCATATTTCAGGGTCGATGTCGGAGTCGGATATCGGTTCCATTTTCTGGATGCGGCGTGGTCGGCGCAGATACACGTTTACAATATTCTCAATCGGCGCAACGTAATCAGCTCAACGTACGATCCGTCGAAAGAAGGATTCCGTCCGAAAAACAACCTCGGATTACCGCTTCTCCCTCTTTTTGAACTGGAAATGCAGTTATGAAACGATATACCATCACCGTTTGCCTGTTCACGGCAGTGGGCATGCTCACGGGTTGTGATACGGTTCAGCCATCGCACGTAGGCACGCTGGTGCTCGAAGCGTATTTGGAGGCGGGCAAGGCGCTTCCCCCCATTCGAATCACGAGAACGTCGTACACGTCGGAACCGCTTTCTTCCCTTTCCGAAGGTGTGACCGACGCGGACGTTGAACTCGTGATCGACGATGTGACGGTGCGGTACGTACCCGCTCAAGACTCTGCGGGTATTTACAGACCGGAATCGCCTTCGCCGATATCGGTTGTTCGCCCCTTTGCGCAATTTCTCCTGCGTGTTCGTGCCGGAGATGACGAGGCGTCTGCTTTTGGCAGAATTCCGCCTCGGATTCTACTGAGCAGCGTGTCTGTTCAGGTGCCCGATGAAGCGATTGAGGCCATACTTGTCGATTCTCTGGATATCGGGCTTGATTCGCTTGACCTGGCTTTGGATGCACAGCAGGGATACATCTATCCGGTTCAGGTAACACTTGCCTGGCAGAGCCTGGATTTCGTCGAGCCTTCAGAAAATGAGTACTGGGTCGAGACGCGTCTGGAACCCGTTACGCGATTCTCCTCTCCACTCATCGACTTCTTCCTTCTTCCGAAGCAGGTCTTACCGGAGGCCGGTCTGCGACCCGACGAAACGGGCGCTCTTGCGTGGAATGGTGTTTATGCCGTGCCTGTAGAATCCGCTGATACCCCGGTACCGGAACACACGCTAAAGGTAAGTTTGCTTCGAGGAGATCAGTCCTTCGCCCTGTTTGAAACCAGTCGTGACAGCCCCGAGCGCAGAGAACCCGTCTCGAACGTGCGCGGGGGTATTGGTTTCGTAGGAGGAATTTCACTGGATACGCTCCGGGTTGTCGTCGATTAGACCGAACGTCATGAACGCTCTTAACCCCCGTAACGCTCAAACGAATACGCGAGAGCAAAGAAAACCAGGAACCATTACGTCGATCGAATCCCAGAAGAAAGACCGGGATCGCATTTCCGTTTTCATTGACGGGGAGTTTGCATTCGGACTTCATGCTGAGATTCTGATTTCGGAAAGGTTGAACAAAGGACGCACCCTCTCCGAAACGGAGATCGCGGAGCTACTCGATGAAGACGCGTATTTCCGGGCTCGAGAGAAAGCCTATCATCTGCTCTCCTACCGGCAGCGAAGTTCATCGGAACTCTCAGAGCGCCTGCTCAGAAAGGGCATCCCTCGCCATACCGTGAATCGAGTGATCGATCGGCTGAGCGAACTGCAGATGATTGACGATGAATCGTTTGCTCGAAATTTCGCCGCAGCCCGTCTGCGTTCAAAAGGGTATGGGCCGGTAAGAGTACGCGGTGAACTCATTCGTAAAGGCATCTCCCGCGACATCATTGAGTCGACCCTGGACGAAGCGTATGAGAATGCATCACTTGACGAGTTGGCGCTCGCAGCTGCAACCAGAATTCTGCACCGGTTAATAAAGGAACCTGATCCTGGAAAGCGACGGAAAAAACTTACGTCTTATCTAACCAGACGGGGCTTTTCATTCGACCAGATGGGGAAAGCGCTCGCAAAAATGGACGCGATGGCATCAGAAGAGTAATTAATTCGGGATCTTCCATACAGGTTCTCCCATTTCAGGACGATCCGATTCTCCCGGTTCACCCTCCGACGAGTATACAGGTCCGTTATTCGCAACGTGATGGCCTCCGATTCGACAACAGCATTGGTTAAACCGGGCCTGGTAGATGCCGTGCTTCTCGTACTGGCGCTTATCGGGTTCTGGCTGTTCGCCACCCAGCTTTCGGACCATCATATCGACGGCACGGCCGGGTATGGAATCACGAAAGAGGAAGCCACGGATCGAGCGAATATCTTCCTGGCGTCCCAGGGATATACCGTCGATGGCCTTGATATTCAGGCTAGCCTGAACCGAAACGAACGGCTGCTGAAAGCGATGCAGGGGGATCTGGGTCGGGCACGAACGATCGAAATTCTGAGAGACGATGCAAATGTTGTGCTCC
>CAZGOS010000057.1:0-12389 GCA_964527795.1 uncultured Rhodothermales bacterium
ACTCAATGAGTGTATGCTCGTATCGAACACGGGCGTGTCGGCTCCAATAACGCCCTCGGCGGCGAGTCTTCGGAAGTCCGGCCTCGCGACGGCCGCTATATCTCCGGTATCGGAACGAAACAAAACAGCAAGTCCGTCGAGCCATTCGACGCCCACTTCATCGCCTGCCCGGGAAACGGCATGAACCAGCTTGTCGACTCCGCATCCGGATACATCCCCGCCTGGAATATGCGCTGCGATAATCAGAAATCTTTCATCTACGGCTGTGGCCTCGGCGACGACCGGGCGTTCGTGCGACGTCCAAGAGGCAAGGAAGCTTTCTATTTTGCCAAGCATACGTTCTGCCTCGGCGGCGGTAACGGATCGATTTGCCGAATAAATCCAGACGCGGGCGTCAGCAGGCTGGTCGGGGAAAAGTTTTGAGTAGTTGGTCATCGGGCCGACGAATAGCTTCAGAAATGCTGAATACGCAATGGTGCGTGCAGAATACGCATATTCCGCCCGAAAGATCGCTATACTTTGCTTCAGATATCAGCCGCCCGCGCACGAATATAAAATAAATGGATCTCGATTTACAGAACAAAGTAGCGCTCGTAACCGGTGCCAGCCGGGGAATCGGCAAGGGCATTGCCCGGAGCCTGGCGCGGGAGGGATGCCGCCTTGTCATCTGTGCGCGCGGTGAAGATGCGCTGAGCTCCGTCGTGAACGAATTACAGATGTCTGGAGCAGAGGTGACCTCTCTGGCGCTCGACGTTACGTCACCGGATGCGGGCGCACGTCTGGTTCAGGCCGCACGGGACGCATTCGGAGCAATCGACATTTTCATAGGAAACGTTGGCGGAAACAGGAGAGGTGCTTTTGAAGAAACGACGGACGACGACTGGTCCGCTGTTCTCGACCTCAATCTGAACGCCCATGTGCGTTGCAGTAGAGCGGTGATACCGGAACTGAGGAAACAGCGTGGTGGCTCGATACTTTTTATCTCGAGCATCTTTGGACGCGAGGCGGGTGGCCCGGGCCTTTCCATCTACAACACCACGAAGTCGGCACTGATCAGTCTCGCAAAAATCATGGCACAAGAGTTGGCGCCGGATGGGATTCGTGTCAATACCGTCGCGCCCGGATCCATACGATTTCCCGGCGGGAGCTGGGATCGCCGTTGCCTGGAAGATCCGGAGGGCATGGCGATTTTCATTGCCGATAATCTTCCCATGGGTAGATTTGGGACCGTTCAGGAAGTGGCCGACGTGGTGGCCTTTCTTTCTTCAGCGCGAGCAAACTGGATTTCCGGAGCGTGCATAAACGTCGACGGCGTCCAGTCGAAGTCTTTGATATGACGAGACCTATTCGAAGCGCGTATAGGTGATATTGATGGCCCGTTTTCCCTCGACGGCTTTCTGCCACTGGACCAGGATTGGGCTCTGATACGTGCCCGTTATGATTCTGCCTCTGCCTTCTTCCTGATCATCGGATACGACGAGATTCACGGACCTCTTCATTCGAAGAAAACGAGCCGCCGGAACAGCGAAAAATTTATCAATGATGCGCTCGATCAGCGATTCGCTCAAGCCCATCGCGTCAATGAACTCGTTGACGACGTGCACGAGATCATACTTGGCATAGTCTTTTGCTTTCTCTTTTATGGCCTTCGGATCCCGGAGCATATTCCGGCCCTTCTGCGCCATAAACCGTATCGGGTTATGAAGGACGTCGACGAGGTCATGCTGCATTAGAAGCGTTTCGTATTCATTGACCGTCAATCCCGTGTTGCGTTCCGCAGCGGCCAGCGTCATCTCGATGCGGCCCTTCCGAATACCCAGTGCGCGCACCCGCTCTTCCAGCGTTTCAATAATGCCGTACTTTGCATCCCAGAGATTTACGGAATCGATCGGGTGCGCCGACATGCGGATGTCCATTTTATCCCGGAGCGCAACATCTTCGGAATTATACCCGATGACGGTTGTTGTTCGCGTGCGCCTGACGCCTCCGTTGAGCCCATCCAGGTCGACGAAGAAGACAGGGGAATCGAATCCGTTCCTGTACGTGACACAGTTTTCCAGTCCGGCACCTATGTACGTCAGGTGGGAATCCGCATTTCGCGGCTCGACCTTGCGCTCGGCATCGGAGAGTTCCTCCCTCAGATGCATCTGGTCGTGGCGATAGTTGGCCTCGGGTGGAAAGAGGCGACGGAACGATCCGACATACGCATGCAGGGCATCCGGATTGTTTTTCAGCCTATCGCAGAAGGCCTGCTCGAAGTATCCCGCAGTCGTGTGATAGGAGCAGAACAGGCTCTTCTTGAACACCTGGAAAAAATCCTTCTTCTGCTTTGCGACACCCACCGAGACATTGATAACATCAATGCGGGATTCGGGTGTCAGGGCAAGAGTAATTTCGGTTGGAGATGGAATCATGATCCGAGAGAAAGATTAGATTGAACCTAACTGGATCTGCCGGTAATTGTCAACAATTGCATGCCTGAAAGAACCCCATGGCCGCACTCGTTCGGTGCCGTATACCATGAAACTGCGTCCGCGTTTCCGGGAGCAAAAATCCTCCATAATTTTCACCATAGAAGCAAAAGGATTAAGCGGTTTGTGCTCTTTTATATATATCGTACTTTCTTTGGAAAGGTTGAATTTAACGAAATCCTGGTTCTATCTATGGGAAAAGGAGATAAGCGCACGCGAAAAGGGAAGATTGTGAATGGATCTTATGGAAAGTCACGCCCGAAAAAGAACAAAAAGAAGAAAAAGGGCTAATACCTTTCAATCGCCCGGAATCCGCTCCAAAGCCAGGGCGGATTTTTTCTTTCGTGTACGTCAGACGTTCTTCATTCGTTCTGCTGATCTGTAGGTTTGTCGTCATGTGGAAAAGGCTGATTCTTCTTTCCGGTCTTTTGCTGGCCGCAAAACTGCCGCTAAGTGCTCAACAGGCCGACCTCTCGTTTCTTACAACACGGGCAGAAAGAACTGACTACCTGGAAACGACGCGTTACGATGAACTGATCGGCTTCCTGGAAGTGGCAACCTTGCAACACACCAGGCTGCATCTGACTGATTTTGGCTATACGACAGAGGGTCGGGCTTTGCCGCTCGTCATTTTTGGAGACGTTTCAGACTCATCGCCGTCGGCGGTAATTGCGACAGGCAAACTACGGGTCTATATCCAGGGAAACATCCATGCCGGTGAGGTTTGCGGAAAAGAGGCACTTCTCCAACTTGTTCGAGACCTGGCCACAGGCAAAAACGCGGAATGGGCGGATTCTCTCGTCGTCCTGATCGCCCCCATTTATAACGCTGACGGCAACGAACGCGTCAGTCTTTTCAATCGACGCGGTCAGAACGGCCCGTATGGCGGCGTGGGCCAGCGGCCAAACGCGCAGGGCCTGGATTTGAACCGGGATCACATGAAAGCAAAAAGCCCTGAAGCTCGTTCCCTTTTGCGTTTGATGAACGAATACGAACCGCACGTGCTTGTAGATCTTCACACGACAAATGGAACGCAGCACGCGTATCACATAACCTATTCGCCACCTCTGAATCCAAACACGGCTCCGGAGATCATAGCCCTGCTGCGCGAGGAGATGCTGCCGGCCATCACAAATACAGTCCGTGAAAAACATGGTTGGGAGTACTACTACTATGGCAATCTTCCTTTCAGAAGGGGTAGGGAGACCGGCTGGTACACATTCGACTACCGTCCGCGATTCAACAACAACTACGCTGGTCTCAGAAATCGGATTGCCATTCTAAGCGAGGCCTACGCCTATGCACCGTTCGAAGAACGCGTGTTGGCGTCCAGGTATTTTGTGGAGGAGATCCTGAATTACGCGCATCAGCATGCGGAAGAACTCAAGGAAACGATCGACAGGGCAGAGTCGCAGAATATTATTGGAAAGGCCCTCGCCGTGCGATCCGAATTCGAACAGAGCCCGGAGAAAGTTGACATTTTGATGGGACGCACGCGCATGGAGGCCAATCCGTTTTCAGGGTCGTTGATTCGAGTGCGCGAGGATCATGTTGAAGCGCAGGAGATGTATGAATACGGAACATTTCGTGCGAGTGAAACTGAGCGCGTACCCGCTCGATATTTTGTGAGTCCCACGGCGGAGATAGTTCGGAATTATCTCGACCTGCACGGTATCGAGTATCGGGTAAGCACCGATCGGCGGCAAGCGCTCGTGGAAACGTTTGTCATCGACTCAACAACCGTGGCGCTTCGGGAATTTCAGCAGATTACCCAAAGAACAGTCTACGGAGCCTATTCTCAGGAAGAGGTAGTTCTACCCGCCGGAACGTTGGTCGTGCCAATGACCCAGCCGCTTGCTCGATTGGTCTTTTATCTTCTGGAACCGCGTTCCGACGACGGACTTCTTAACTGGGCGCAGCTGGATCGGCACATCGAGACTGGAGGTACTTATCCGATTTATCGGTCGATGGATTGATCTTTCGCTGATTGCTGGATGTTTTCTGCAAACTTTTTTCTGTAAACCGTCTTCTTGCTAACGTTTTCTGAAAAACGTTTACTTAACAACGTTGAATGGTGAATGAATCGACCTTCCGCACCCATCGACATTGATTATGTCGAACTGAATTTCCACCGTCTAAGCGAAGGAGACAATATGTCTTTCTCGCTGTTTGCCGACGCCGTACTCACATTTCAGCGAAAGCACAATCCCGTATACCGAGGTTTCGCCGATTATCGCTATCTGCCTATTCAGGCGTTCAAATCGTCAAAGGTCGTAAGCTTTCCGCCGGAAGAAGCTGAGGCAATTTTCTGCAGCAGCGCTACCGGAAGCCGGGACACAAGAAGTTTGCACTATGTACGCCGGCTCGAAATCTATCGCCGGGCGGTTCTCACGCAGTTCTATTCTGTATTTGGCCACGGACCGTATACTATTGTCGCCTGTCTTCCGAACTACGAGGATTTGAAAGAAAAGTCTTCGCTGGTTCACATGACCAGGATGCTGGTCGACGCGGTCGGTTCATGTGACAGCTCCTACGTAGCGGAGCAACCGGATATTCTTGAACGTCTCTCAGAGCCGTCATCCAGGTCTTCGGCACCCCTTCTGGTTTTCGGTGCCGCGTTTGGTTTGCTGGATCTCGCCGAGTCTGCGCGTTGGCGATTACCTTCCGACGCAGTCATTCTCGAGACGGGGGGCATGAAAACGTTCAGAAGGGAAATCGGCCGCGATGAACTTCACGCGTCGCTCGCGGAAGGATTCGGTGTAGACAGGCGACGCGTTCGGAGCGAATACGGAATGTGCGAGTTGATGAGTCAGTTCTATTCGATGGAGGATGGTTTATTTTTTCCGCCGCCATGGGTGCGTTTCGAAATCGTCGATCCGTATCGACCCGGGAAAATCCTGACCGATGGGCAGCCCGGAGCACTCGCTGTCTTTGATCTTGCGAACATGTACTCGGTATCCGGCATTCTAACGGAAGATTCCGCCGTCAGGAGGGGAGAAGGGTTTGAGCTCCTCGGTAGATTGTCCGGAGCGGAATTGAGGGGTTGTAATTTTCTCCTGGAGTCGAACGCATGATCGCAATCAATAAATCTGATCGGGCGGACGTAGTTACACTTACGCTCAATCGGCCTGAGAAACGCAATGCCCTGAACCGGCAATTAGTGGTTGAACTTACCGGAGTCATTCAGGACCTCTCGGGTGATGAGACCGTGCGCATTATTGTACTGACCGGGTCCGGAACAACATTCTCCGCCGGTGCAGACCTCGAGGCGCTTGAACAGATGCAAACGGCTTCCTACGAGACCAATCTGGAAGATTCCAGAAAGCTGGCCGATCTGTTTTCGACTATTCGAATGTGTTCCCAACCTGTGATTGCGAGAGTAAATGGCCACGCCATCGCTGGTGGATGTGGACTCGTTACAGCCTGCGATTTTGCGATCAGTGACAGTCGGGCAAAATTCGGGTTTACCGAGGTACGACTCGGCTTTATTCCGGCTATCGTGATGACGCTTCTGCAGAATCGGATTCCTGATCTGAAATTGCGTGATCTGCTACTGCGAGGATCCCTCATCTCGGCGCAGGAAGCCCGAGAACTGGATTTGGTGAACCGTGTCGTTGACGGAGCTCGCCTCGATGAGACCGTGCACGCTCTCGCGGATGAAATCGTCCGTGAAACAAGTCCACAGGCAGTTGCTGCGACAAAGCGCATGTTTTTTGAGATCGACCGGCTCACCAGAGAGGCTGCCGTTACACACGCCGTAGAACAAAACGCTCTGATGCGGGGCACGCCGGACTGTCTTGCAGGTATTCGGGCCTTTTTGAATCGCGAGGATCCGCCCTGGAAAAAGTCGTTCGACGGGGAATGATCGATTCGCGCCATCCATATTGTTGAATCCAGCACATGCGTATGACGACCTACCGCGAAGCCGGCGTCGATATTGAAGCCGGAGACCAGGTTGTAATGGACATCAGGCCGCTGGTCCGCAAAACATTTACGCCACAGGTGTTAACGGACATCGGCGCGTTTGGCGCCTTCTATCAACCGGACTTTTCCGGGTACCGGCAGCCCGTGCTTGTTTCTTCAGTCGACGGCGTCGGGACGAAGCTGAAAGTCGCTTTTCTAACGGATAAACATAATACGGTCGGGCAGGATCTGGTCAATCATTGTGTAAATGATATTGCCGTGTGTGGCGCTCGTCCGCTGTACTTCCTCGACTATTTTGCGACCGGAAAGTTATGTCCCGAGGTCGCGAAAGAAATCATATCGGGTTTTTCGGTGGCCTGTGTGGAAAATGGTTGCGCACTCATTGGAGGCGAAACGGCCGAGATGCCCGATCTCTACACAGCGGGCGAATACGACCTGGCCGGCACCATCGTAGGCGTAGTCGAGAGAGAGAATATCGTCGACGGCGGAAAAATTGAAAAGGGGAATATTCTCATCGGCATACCGTCGACGGGGCTGCACACGAACGGATATTCGTTGGCGCGAAAAGTGCTCTTTTCACGCTATTCTGTGGACGAACAACCCGAAATGTTGCATAGTCGCTCGATCGGCGAAGCGTTGCTGGACATTCACCGCTCGTATTTGGCACTGATTCAGGGCCTTTTGCACCTCGACGTACGCATTCAGGGGATGATTCATGTTACGGGAGGCGGTATTCCGGGAAATTCTGCGCGAATCATGCCGGACGGGCTATCGGCATCGATCGACTACGATGCCTGGGAACGACCGGCCATTTTTGATCTGATCCAGAAAACGGGAAACGTTCCTGAAAAGGATATGAGAGATACGTTCAACCTGGGTATTGGACTAATCTTTGTCGTGCATCAGGACGATACAACCCAAATTGAGGAGTATTGCGGTCAAGCGCACGAAAAGACGATCATGATCGGAAAAGTAATCTCATGATTGCCAACCTATTGAACCTTTTCGATCTATTTGGGAGTTTATGGGTATCAGATTCGTACTGTGAGTCAGAGATGACTGGATCATACAGTCTAGATCATACAACTGAATGATATTATAAGGCCAGATCATGTTTTCCGTCGCACTCATTATCGTCCTCAGTTACCTCGCAGGATCTATTCCGGGCAGCGTCTGGGTCGGTAAATGGTTATACGGTACTGACATACGCAAGCATGGAAGCGGAAATGCCGGCGCCACGAACGCATTCCGGGTGCTTGGATGGAAGGCGGGCACACTTGCCACGACTGTCGACCTGGGGAAAGGCCTTTTCGCAGCAGGCATTGTCGCCACGATTCGAATCGATACTCTTCCTCATGGATTGGGGTTCTGGGAAGCCGAATCTGTCGTCCGCCTGATTGCAGGCCTCGCAGCTATCACGGGTCACATGTTTCCCATATGGGCTGGTTTTAAGGGTGGAAAAGGTGTCAATACGGCTGCCGGAGTACTCTTTGCGATCACGCCCGTTACAATGGTTATCACGATTGGAGTTTTTGCAATCGTGCTCCTTTCTTCTCGCTATGTCTCATTGGCGTCGCTCTCAGCGGCCATCGCTTTCCCGTCGACGGTAGTCGTACGAAAGTATCTCTTTCACGTCGATTCTATTGATGCGAGCATTCTTTTCTTCGGTATTTTTATGGCGCTGACCATTTTCCTGGCCCACCGGGCAAATATCCATCGGTTGTTGGTCGGGAAAGAGAGCAGAGTTCGCAGCTTCCGGCTGGGCTCAGGAACCCGAACAGGGCGGAATCCGTCCTGACACGGAACGCCTTCCGATCAAAGCATACGCTTGAGCAAACAATGAGCGCCATCGGCTCAAGAAAGACGACTGTTGCCATCATTGGTGCCGGAAGTTGGGGCACAGCCTTAGCAGTAAGTGTCGCATCGAAAGATATCCCTGTCAGGCTATGGGCTCGCCGGGAAGAAGCGGCTGCCCAGATGCGGACGGATCGCCATAATCCGACGTATCTCCCGGATGTCGTTATTCCAGAATCCGTATGGGTAACGTCCGATTTAGCGGAGGCTGTAGAGCATTCAGACTTCTGGGTATTCGCTACTCCCTCACAGGCGGTGCGCTCGGTATCCGAACGGCTGGCCGATTCTGTTACCGAGGATCACCTGATCGTTTCCGTGGCGAAAGGCATCGAAAACGATACACTTCTGACGACAACACGTGTTCTGAGTCAGGTGCTGCCGAACATTCCCATCGGTCATCTGGGAGTACTCTACGGGCCAAGTCATGCAGAAGAAGTCGCAGCGGGTGTGCCGACGGCCGTGGTCGTTGCCGCCCACAGCCTGAGCGCAGCAGAAAGAATGCAGGAGGTGTTCATGACGCCTCGTCTTCGAGTCTACGTTAATCCCGACATCATTGGTGTCGAAATTGCCGGCTCCGTCAAGAACGTGCTTGCCATTGCAACTGGAATCGTCGAGGGCGTAGGCTACGGAGACAATTGCAAAGCTGCGCTTATTACACGCGGCCTTGACGAGATCAAACGTCTCGGGATGGCTATGGGTGCGAATCCTACGACGTTCTCCGGATTGGCTGGAATTGGGGATATCGTCGTAACGTGCATGAGCCATTTAAGCCGCAATCGGTATTTCGGGGAGCAAATCGGCAGAGGTAAATCGCTCGCTGAGATCGAGGCGGAAATGACCATGATAGCCGAAGGCGTGCGAACGACCGTGTCTGCGCGTGCTCTGTCAAGGCGGCACAGTATTGAAATGCCTATTACGGATGGCGTGTACGGTTGTTTGTTTGAAGGAAAAAAGCCGGATGTGGTCATCCAGGAACTTATGTCCAGAACGGCGAAGCGAGAAGACTGGCTGCCGGCCACACTTCGAGAGGATGCCATATAAGAGCGAATGACGGCTGCAGACATAGAACGATTGGCTGGTAGAGGGGAGGGACCAACGCTCGAATTCAAACAACGAACTCCGGAACCGCCGCGTCTGGCAAAAGAAATCATCGCATTTGCCAATACTGACGGCGGGCGTCTGATAATTGGAATTGACGACGACGGAAACGTAGTGGGTGTGAAAGACGCTGAGGAAGAGGAATTTACTCTTCGAAATGCTCTCGAGGCTCACTGCGCACCGAGAATCAAATGGCGGACCGAACGGGTCGAAATAACGAGGAAACGGGATGTAGTCGTTGTTGCAGTTCCTCGCAGCAAATTGCGCCCACACTTTCTGATCGGGGTGGACAGGCGGGATGAAAAAACGGCGTATATACGCGTCGGCGATCGATCGATCGAAGCGTCCAGAGAAGCCGTTGAGCTGATGACTGCCGCCGAGAATGGGGACGATGTGCAATTCGAATTCCGGGAGGTTGAACTTCGCCTTATGAAATACCTGGAGCGGTACGGAAGAATTTCGGCCAAATCATTCTCGCGATTCGTGAACATCCCGGATGAGGAGGCCGGGAAAGTTCTTGTTACGTTGACGCGCGCGGGCATTCTAGTACATCACATCGATCTGGAAGGAGACTACTTCACCATGTTATACGATCAGTTATGCGATCAATGACGTATGACGGTGAGAACTAAGTCCCTGCGTGTTTGTACATTGTGTTTAAGCAATCCTAGTTCCGTTATTGGTCCTCGACGATGCCAATCGTAGACATCATCCCACTGCATGAAACGGCGCGTAAACGGTACCTCAGTTATTCATTATCCGTTATTACGAGCCGTGCACTGCCCGATATTCGAGATGGTCTGAAACCTGTTCAGAGGCGCATCCTCTATGCGATGCACTCGAATCTGCACCTGTATCCTGACGCCCGATTCCGCAAGAGTGCCGCTGTCGTCGGTGAGGTGATGGGGAAGTACCATCCTCACGGGGACACCGCCATCTATGACGCCATGGTTCGCATGGCTCAGGGCTTCTCTCTTCGTGCTCCTCTGGTGGATGGCCACGGCAATTTTGGATCGCTCGATGGTGACAGTCCTGCGGCCATGCGTTATACCGAGGTGCGATTGCGGCCGGCCGCGATGGAACTGCTGGGCGACATTCGCAAAGACACGGTTCAGTTTCGGCCGACTTTTGACGGCTCGCTTTTCGAGCCGGTTGTTCTGCCGGCCAAACTCCCGAATATGCTCCTCAATGGAGCGAGTGGCATCGCCGTTGGTATGGCGACGAACATTCCACCGCACAATATTTCGGAGCTTCTCGACGCGCTAATCTACATGATCGCTTCGCCCCAGGCACGCGTGCAGACGCTCGTCGAAAAGTTTGTAAAAGGCCCGGATTTCCCGACCGGTGGAAGCGTTCTGAATACGCCTGAATCGCTACTTGAGATCTATTCGAAAGGCGAAGGACCGATTGAAATCAGAGGCGATTACGAGAAAGATGGAAAAACCAGGATCATTGTTACATCCATTCCATACGGCGTAACAAAGAGCACCCTGATTGAGCAGATCGCAGAAAAGATTATTCAGGGCAAAGTGCCGCAGCTCGTAGATGTTCGAGATGAATCGACGGACGAAGTGCGCATCGTTCTGGAACTAAAACGTGGAGCCAATGCGGAAGCTGCTATGGCCTATCTGCTCAAGCATACTTCCCTTCAGACGCGGTTCCACGTTAATATGACGTGCCTGGTACCGACGGACAATCCCGAAATCGGACGACCGGAAAAAGTTGATCTGTTCGAAATACTCAGGCATTTCCTGGATTTCCGTCTTGATGTGGTCACAAGGCGTCTTCGCCACGATCTTCTTCAGCTCGAAAAACGTATCCACGTTCTACGCGGTTTCGAAAAAATATTCGACGCGCTCGACGAGGCCATTCGCATCATTCGATCCTCGGACAACAAGGCGGACGCCTCTCAGCGACTTGTGCACCGTTTCGGGATAGATGAGTTACAGGCCGATGCCATCCTCGAGACGAAACTTTACAAACTTTCGAGGATGGAAATTGATGCGATTCGTTTGGAACTGCAAGCCAAGGAAATTGAAGCATCTGACATTTGCTCCTTACTGGAAGACGAACCAGGGCGCTGGCGACTCATCAAGGATGAGTTCAAGACGCTGAAGTCTGAATTTGGTGAGAAGCGCAGAACGATTATCACAGGTCCGGATGAGAAACGTTCGTATTCGGTCGAGGATTACATCGTCGATGAAGACGTGTACATCATCGTTACAAGGGATGGATGGGTCAAAAGACAGCACTCCTACACTGAGCTTTCCAGCATCCGGGTTCGAGAAGGTGACCATGTCGGGTGGGTGCTTCCTGGATCTACCCGAGAGACCATTGTTTTTCTGACGAGTTCAGGGAAAGCATACTCGACTAGAATTGATAAACTTCCCAGCACCACGGGACATGGCCTTCCGGTCCAGAAACTCTTCGACTTTTCGGATGCCGAAAATATTGTTGGCGTTGTCTCGCTGGATCCCCGGGCGCTGCCGAAATCCACTCACGAGATTCAGGATCAGCAGGTACTTTTTGATGACGAAGGGGAGATCGTTGAATCCGGGCCGTTTGTGGTTGCGGCATCGTCGGGTGGAATGTGTCTGCGCGTTGCGACATCGAAGTTTGTCGAGCCTTCGACGCGCACAGGCAGGCAGTTCATGAAGTTGCCTGCCGGTCATGTCCTGATCGGCGCGGCTGCAGCTTCCGGTGATGAAAATGTATGCCTTGCAACACGCAACGGCCATGTTCTGATCTTTCCCGTTCGCCAGATACCGATGGTAAAAGCGGTAGCCAAGGGCGTTATCGGAATCCGGCTGGGTAAGGATGATCGCTTGCTCGGATTTGCTCTCGCCACGGCCGCACGCCAGGGATTGGAAGTTGAAACGAGTCGTGGACGCCGGGAAGTTGTTCGCACAACCAAGTTCGAAGTAAAGAATCGTGGGAACAAGGGACGATGCATCATAAGCCGGGGTCACATTTCGAATGTCATTCCGGGAGTCACGGAGCTTCGCATCAACGGACGCAATGGCAACGGAAATGGCAACGGAA
>CAZGOS010000057.1:12489-14602 GCA_964527795.1 uncultured Rhodothermales bacterium
AATGGCAACGGAAATGGCAACGGAATTAGAAATGGCAATGGGAACGGCAACGGGGCCGGCAACAATGGGAAACAGACCGATCCGGAATCGGAGTAACTGAACGGATATTGCATACGACGTGAGCGGGAAATCATATACAGGAGAGAGTATCCAGGTTCTTGAAGGGCTCGAGCCCGTCAGGAAACGACCGGGGATGTATATCGGAGGGACAGGAAGCCCGGGTCTACATCATCTTCTTTGGGAAATCGTCGACAATGCCGTTGACGAAGCCACGAATGGATATGCGTCTCAGATCGATGTGACGCTGCACAAAGACCGGCGAAGCATCACGGTGAGTGACAATGGAAGGGGTATTCCCGTCGACCGTCACCCGAAGAAGAAGATTCCAACCGTTGAGCTGATTTTGACAACTCTTCATGCCGGCGGCAAATTCGACAATACAAGCTATATCACATCCGGTGGTTTGCACGGGGTTGGCGCTTCGGTAGTAAATGCTCTGTCGGAAGAACTGATAGCCACCATCAAGCGAGACGGCGCCACTTTTGAACAGCGGTTTGCACGCGGCCTGCCCATTACCAAACTCAAGAAGATTGGAACAGGGAGCAGGAGAACGGGCACGACCATATTCTTCCGTCCGGATGAGGAAATCTTCGAGTCGACGGAATTTGATCCCGACTGGATTCAGGAGCAGCTGGAAGTAAAAACGTACCTCAACGGCTCTCTCAGAATCATTTTCAAGGACGAGGCCGCGGGCAGCAAAGTCGAGTTTCATCACGACGGCGGTATTTTGGAGTATCTGGCCCACCTGATCGAAAAAAGCGGAACACGTCCGGTGCATGAAACCCCGTTTCTGCTCAATCAGGATAAGCTGCAGGACGGTACACGTGTTGAAATCGTTTTGCAGTGGACGGAATCACCACGTGAATCCGTCATGTCCTATGTGAACGGGATCTGTACGGAAGATGGAGGAACGCATGAACAGGGACTCCGGGATGCGGTGCGCAGCGCGATTCGTGCTTATATGGATACGCATGATATGATGCCCAGAAAAATGGATATCGCAGCGGATGATATCCGAGAAGGCATGGTTGCAGTCCTGAATCTATTCATGATTGATCCTCAATTCCAGGGACAGACAAAAGAGAAACTCAATAACCCGCAGGCGCGCGCTCTGGTTGCCGGGGCGCTTCGCATCGAACTCGAGCAGTTTCTGAATAAGCACCCGTCAACCGGAGAAGCCATTGCCACGCGGGTCATACAATCAGCGAGGGCTCGTCATGCCAGCCGTGCGGCTGCCACTTCTGTCCGGCGCAAAGCTAGCGTCAGCCACAGACTTAATCTTCCGGGCAAACTCGCCGACTGTTCTTCGACGGATCCTTCCGACAGTGAGATCTTCATCGTCGAAGGCGACTCCGCAGGCGGCTCGGCAAAGCAGGGCAGAGACAGGCGGTTTCAGGCCATTCTTCCTCTTCGCGGGAAAGTATTGAATGCGGAGCAGGCCTCTCTTCGCAAAGTTTTGGACAACAAAGAGTTATCCAATGTCGTTCAGGCTTTAGGTTGTGGCATCGGCGACCATCTCGACCTGTCGAAACTGCGCTATCACAAGGTCATATTGTTGATGGATGCCGATTCCGATGGCCATCACATTACAACGCTTCTGCTGACGTTTTTTTATCGCTATCTGCGCGCGCTTATCGACGAGGGCTACGTATACATTGCCCAGCCGCCGCTCTATCGTTTGGATGCCGCAAAAAAAACCTATTGGGCGCTCGATGAAGCGGAGCGGGAGGAGCTCATCGGGCAGTTACAAAAAGAGCGCAGGAACATTAAAATCGAGCAGCAGCGGTTCAAAGGGCTGGGCGAAATGATGCCGGCTACGCTGAAGGCGACTACACTCGATCCGGAGAAGCGTCGCCTGCTTCAGGTGGCGATCTCAGAGGATGAGCGCCTGGTCACTGAAAAGACCATCTCGGAACTCATGGGCAAAGATGCATCGGCGCGGTTTCAGTTCATCATGCAGCACGCGGCCGACGTCGATGAGTTGGATGTCTAACACGAGGTACTAGTGCGGCTCTGTGTCGGTTCTTAGCGTTTCCTGCATTACCCCGGCTGT
>CAZGOS010000058.1:0-5077 GCA_964527795.1 uncultured Rhodothermales bacterium
CCATTACGGCCACAAAACTTGGAGCCTATGATTTTATTATCAAACTTTACGTCACGCCCTTTCCCGGAGACGTATTCCTCCATGCTCTTTGTCCATTTACCGACGTTGCGATAGGGCCCTTCGAACACCTTGGTCAGAAACGTGCCTGACAGTTCATCCATG
The DNA here is from genome assembly GCA_964527795.1 of uncultured Rhodothermales bacterium. Taxonomy (GTDB): domain Bacteria; phylum Bacteroidota; class Rhodothermia; order Rhodothermales; family UBA10348; genus SMXL01. Next base: position 163 of record CAZGOS010000058.1, read on the forward strand.
TCCGCGTCGGGGATGCTTCTATCGACCGCCATATAGATGTCAGACCGCCACGGGGACACTTCATCCGTGAGCCACATTGGCTCTCGTGCATAGCCTTCGGCCGCCTCAATCGCAGCATGGTCACGGGTCATGACGGCACCGAAATTGACCGGGATATGAAAAACGGACCGGACGTGGTCTTTAAGGAACCGCTTGTTCTCCCACGTGAATTCGTGCTCATCCCAACGTTCGGTATCAAGTTTGCCGCAGCAACCGGTTTCTGCGTTGTCGTAGTTTGTTTCTGAGAGTTTCATGTTCTCACCTCGCCTGAGCAATTATTAATATCTATGTGACATGGAGTTCGCTCACCTTGCGGAAATGGAAGCCGTAAATGGCAAGCGTGACGGCAAGAGGCAGACTTCGGGGGCGATGAGCGACGGTCCATGCCATGAGTTTCCAGTAGTGCAGGCGTTCCTTTCCGAGAACTCCCAGACGATACATCGAGCGAACAAATGCCATAAGACGCTCTTTGCGAATAGGGGCCTTAATGCGCGGTGGATTGTATTCCCTCAGAAAACTTCTAACGCGCGCGTAGTACGGACTTGGGGCGTAGATATGGCTCATGATCGCCCTGTAGCCCGCGTTCAGTTGCTCAAGGCCCATTTTCGGAACCAGGTTCGTCTTCCCGTCGGCATTGTCACCCGAACTTTGCTTCAGCAGGCGGCCGGCAGTTTTCATGCGCTCGTAAAGCTGCGTGCCCGGGATCGCCTGCAGCATGCCAACCATGGCTGTTACAACGCTGCTCTGTTGGATGAAATCGATCTGCTGCTGGAAAATGGCGGTCGTATCGCTGTCAAATCCGACGATGAATCCGCCCTGCACCTGGATGCCGGCCCGATGGAGTTTTTTGACATCGGCTAGAAGATTACGCTTGACGTTCTGCAACTTGCCGCATTCGGCGAGACCCTCGACGCTCGGCGTCTCGATGCCCACGAAAACCGTATTGAATCCGGCCTGAACCATCAGCTTTAACAGCTCGGCATCATCGGCAATGTTCATCGATGCTTCCGTATTGAATGCAAATCCTTTCTTGTCTTTCCTCCACTCGATCAAAGCAGGCAGCAGTGTGTTTTTCAGGTAACGTTTGTTGCCGATGAGGTTATCGTCCACAAAGAACACGGATCCACGCCAGCCCAAATCATAAAGACCGTCCAATTCGGTCAGGATTTGCCCGGCGGTCTTAATCCGTGGGCGGTGACCGAGCAGCGTAGTCACGTTGCAGAAGTCGCAATCGAATGGACATCCACGAGAAAACTGAACGCTCATGGTGGCGTACTGCTTCCAATCAACCAGGTCCCAGAGCGGCGCAGGTGTTGTTTCGGTATTTGCGAACTCGGACGTGGAATAGACGTGTTTTAGCCGGTCTGCCCGAAGATCGGCCAGGAAAAGAGGGAAGGTGATTTCGGCTTCATTCAGTACAAAATGATCGACACCCGAATACAACCCGTGTTCGAGGGTGAATAGCGGCCCACCCGCGACGACCGTAACACCCGCTTCTTTGCATCGGGCAATCATCCGGCGGGTCGATTCCTGCTGCACGGTCATGGCGCTGATGAACGCGTAATCGGCCCAGGCCAAATCCTCAGCTTCCAGCGACCGGATATTTGTGTCGACCAGGCGTTTGTTCCACTCCGGGGGCATCATCGCGGCGACCGTAAGCAGGCCCAGAGGCGGCATCGAGGCCTTCTTGCGGATGAACTTCAGGGCGTGTTTGAAGCTCCAAAAAGTATCGGGGAATTCAGGGTATATGAGTAGCGCGTTCATCGCATGTCTCCTGTCATCGCTCCACCTGCGGGCGTTCCACCAGTCGAGACGGTCTGTGCCCGGAAGATACGTGCGAGATCACCTTTTTCCGGAACTCATTGATGAGCATCCGCCCGCTTGAATTGACGGTTACCGAGACCGCCGACGGGCTCGGTGTGACCCGGATACGCTGTCTCGCCTCATCCACGGCCTGAGCGGGGTTTCGCCGGAGATGGCGGTGCGCTTTTCAATGGCCTTTGGAAGCACCGCGGAAATGTGGCTGCGTCTGCAGAATGCCTTTGACCTGGCCGAGGCCCGCAGTAGAGCGAAGAACATGAGAGTCAAAAAATTCCGGGCGGTCTAGCTTACCCGCAGCCATATGGGACGAACGAATTGTCCACCGTGGCGGATCAACTCCGTTTGACCCATTGTTACGCCGCTCCGAATAGTTTCTCTAAGCAATTACCTGGCGCACAAAGCAGGATAGGCGTCAGAAACTCGCCCGTGATCGAGTTGAGGAATTTGCGTTCTGGACAGTTTCATAGTCTTGGAAGTGTTTCATCTTGTATATCGTTATTACCAAATGTTATCGTATGAGCCCATAATATTGGATAATAAAGCTATACATGAGCCCTACAGATAATCCCGATAGCCCCGGTGCCGGTTCACCTCCGCCCGAACTGGCCTGCCGCGACGAATTACCGACATTAGCGTCCGTCGCAATTCAACTGATAATGAACGGGCGTGCGGCCAGAAGTCTGCTGATGCTCGCAATTCAGGGAGTGGGAAAGACCGTTTTACTTATTCGTATTAACCAGATCGCTGAGGATCTCAACTGTCACACGGCGATGTTCGAAGCAAACAGCAAAAGCTCTCTGCCCGAGTTGTTAACCGAGCAGCTCCATCGAATTCTACTCAAGATCGACCGGCGGCGCCGGGTCTCGCACGACGTACGAAACGCCTTTGCACTTCTTCAAAGTTTTGCCGGCGCTTTCAGCGTGAAGTACAGCGACATCGAGCCCTGCGATCATCGTTGCTGATAAGAATAACTATTTTAGCAGATATTATGATCAGTTAATCATTTTAGCAGTTTCTTAACTATATTAGACGTAAATATCTGCGAATTAAATGATTTTGCTTCCTATAAAGCAGTTTATCCACGCACAGCACGCCGGCACGTATTTCCGACCGCGATTCACCGAGTTCCATGGAACTACCCTCCGAAATACCGCTCCGCAAAGCCGGGTATGCTCGACTGATTGAGGAGTTTAACCTGCATGTTCTCCCCAATCACGTCGAGTCATTCGTAGCTGCGCGCGGGTCTTCAAAAAGCATCATCCGGAACAACCGACGTATTGAGATTTACAGGGCACAATACTGGCCCGGGGATTCACCTTTCGACCATACGGTTTTCGCATTCAAGTATGAGGGAATCAATCTGGCAATACTGAGCCGGCTTTTTGAACGCATGCCACGCGATGAAATAGAAGCCTTCATCCGCGATCAGCCACTTAGTAAATTCGCACGAAAGGCATGGTACCTGTACGAATTCCTGACCGGAGTGAAACTCGCGATTCCGGATCTCGATCGTGGAAATTACGTGCCTCTTCTTGACGAGAACGAGCACATCACCTCCGTCGGTCTTCGTTCGCCGCGGCACAAGATCATTGACAATTCGCTCGGGCCCGCCTCGTTTTGTCCGAACGTGCGTCGCACACCGCTCATTCGGCAATTTCTCGAAAGGGATTTTCGTGCGGAAGCCGAGGCCGTTGCCTCCCACTATCCCGAAGATATCCTGAGGCGCGCTGTTTCCTATCTGTACACGAAAGAGACGAAGTCCTCGTTCGAAATCGAGCGGGACGACGCTCCACAGGATCGCACGACACGTTTTATCTCACTTCTGAAAGAGGCAAATCGGCGTCTCTTCACGGATAAGAACGGGCTGATTTCGATCCGGAATTCGCTTGTTGACGAGCGGTTCGCAGAACGAGACTATCGATCCATACAGACCTATGTCGGACAATCCGTGCGCCTGGGACGGGAAATCGTTCACTTCGTGCCACCGAAGCCGGATGACCTGTCCGATCTCATGCAGGGATGGATGCACGCTTTTGAGCGTATGTCGTCGTCGAATATCAATGCCGTCGTCGCGGCAGGGGTCGCCTCATTCGGTTTTGTATTTATCCATCCCTTCCTCGACGGAAATGGACGCATTCATCGATTCCTGATCCATAATATTCTGGCCGTCCAGGGCATGACTCCCGCCGGTTTCATATTTCCCGTCTCAGCTACGCTTTTGCGAAATCGACGAAAATACGATGAGACCCTGGAGATCGTCTCCGTCCCTCTCTTGAGAATTCTTCATTATGACCTCGACACGGAGGGCCAGATGTCTGTTGACGGCGAGACCGCCGTTCACTACCGGTACATCGATTATACGCCACTCCTCGAGCGACTCTTTGAGTTTGTCAGTGAAACCATCGAGAAAGAACTAAGCGATGAATTCGAGTTTCTTCTCTCCTATGATCGGGCCGTCGGCGAGATAACGCGTTTCCTCGATATCCCTGATCGCCAACTTGATCTTTTCATACGTCTGGTACTGCAGAACAGTGGCAGGCTCTCGGATTCAAAACGAAAATCGCATTTTACTTTTCTTACGAATGACGAGATCGAAGAGATGGAAAAAGTCGTGAGGACGTACTTTGGCACATCTTCTGGAGGTAGCATCTAACCCGAATCGGATCGATCTGTATTTTTTACGACATAGTACCCGTTCATTTGGCGCAATTACTACTCGAAGTGATTTTCTGAATTAACCTCTTAAAGGTGTATTTCCGTCTATTTCCCTGCAAGACCGCTCCCGCAATTGGCGCAATTAATTAATTCGGACAAATAGTAATTCTAAATGGCGCAATTGATTTCATTGCGCCGAAACATCGATGCGCCTAAACATCAGACTCGTGGCAGGGTCCGCCAGAATCCGCACTGACAATGTATTCCGCTCCCGTTTGAGCCGGATTATTCAGTTTGGAATCAGGAGTCCCCAAAGACTGCCGATACACTCATGTAATTCTTTTAGTAACATTATTATTGCATGGTAACATTAGCGGTGTTACTATGCAACGATGTGTTA
>CAZGOS010000058.1:5177-14590 GCA_964527795.1 uncultured Rhodothermales bacterium
GTAACATTATTATTGCATGGTAACATTAGCGGTGTTACTATGCAACGATGTGTTACTAAGTAGAAAATAACGAGATTCTATTCAGTCATAGCTAATTATTGCGCAAGAACCTTGGAGAGTTCTCAATGAAAGAAAGAGCACGACAATTAGAACACTACGTGCGTGAGGTGCTGGGTATCACAGTGATCACGCGCGAGTGGCCGGATGTTGGAACACTTCCTCGTTTGCTGCGGCAACAATATGAGATACGTACCGCAAATCTTCTGGGCCAAGCGTGTCTCCTGCTCTTTGAAAAAGAGGATATGGAGACACCCCCAGCCGTTTTAAAGAAGCATATTGGCCTTATAGGCGCAAAGCACGAAAGAGAGATTATTTATGTCCAGGATAGAGTTACATCCTACAATCGGAAGCGTCTGATAGACCAGGAGGTTTCCTTTATCGTGCCGGGAAATCAGATGTATTTACCGCTATTGGGCATCGACTTGCGAGAACACTTCAGGCAAAAACGCTCCAGGAAATCCAACGATTATTTCGCGCCCTCGACCCAGACAGTATTGATCAACTGGCTTCTGGGCGATACGACTCATCCCCGGACGGCAACTGAACTGGCGTCTCGGTTGGGTTATTCGAAAATGACGATGAAAAGAGCCGTCGACGAACTGGAGTCCCGAGACTATGTCACTGTGGCTATGGAGGGGAAAGACAAGCGAATTCAATTCACCGCGAGCAAAAAGGTGGTCTGGCTGGCTGCTCAAACTCGCTTGCGATCCCCCGTAAAGAGGAAGCGGCCTGTAGCCAGTCTCGAAAAAAGCGAAAGTCGGCCTGCTGCTGGAATTACAGCACTGTCATATTATTCGATGCTGGCATCGCCTCGCCAGGAGACTCTTGCTATAAGCCTACGCGAGTGGAAGTCCATAAGGACGGAAAGCCCCGAAAACTACGCAGCCGAGGACAATCCGGACTCGGTTAATGTTGAGATTTGGACATACGATCCGGCCCTGTTCAGCGTAGGTGGGTATGTTGATCCGCTGTCACTCTATCTCTCGCTCAGAGATCACGTGGATGAGCGCGTCGAAGCTGCCCTGGAAGAAATGATCGGCGGGCTCAAATGGTCATAGGCCTCAACATTTTTCGAGATCATTTCCGTGGCACCGTGGCCACGAAGACAATTAAGACCCGCGTCGCTACGCTCCGACACCCGGCCGAATAGAATCGGAACAGGTGGCCGGAATCAATCGGAATCGGTGGCCGAATAAGTCGGAATACACACATTGATACAAGAAATATTAACAAGCACAAAAACGATGTCTTTCGCCTCTTCATAATTCTCGATCCAGCTATCCGGCCTGCGATCCCAGCAAAACTTGTCAGAGACATGAACGAGTTTCTTGACTCGATGTCTGGAGAAAATGTGACGCTGTCGGACCTGGGTGTATACGGTATGAACCTTGACGAGGTGTTGGAGGAGTTGAGAGCGAGGTACATCGTATAGGATGCAGGTTGTGTGGTTACGCCGTTTCGATTCATATTCCGCATTTAATACTGAGATTAATTGACGATAAGGAGATAATATCTTATAATAACCGCATAAATTGCGGAGTATAATGATGTACATCTGGGAATTACCCGATTGGCCTCAATTCAAGTGGGATGCAGCTCCCCTTGCTGAGCAATTGAACAAAGTCGTCTATGAGCAAGGGCGCCTGCAGGGACGCATGGAAGGACTCGGTTTCACGTTTCGTCGCGAGGCGCGACTCGAAGTGTTTACCCAGGATGTTATTAAGTCGTCGGAAATAGAGGGTGTGAAGCTCGACGGAGATACGGTTCGCTCTTCAATTGCGAGGAAACTCGGCCTCGATATCGGAGCACTGAAACCCGTCGATCGCCGCGTTGAGGGTGTCGTGGAATTGATTCTGGATGCGACCATGAATTACGCCGTCCCTCTTTCTACCGAGCGTCTGTTTGAATGGCACAGTTCGCTTTTCCCGACGGGTTGGAGCGGCATGGTTCGCATCCGGACAGGTGCATGGCGACCGGCGGAAAGCGGTCCTATGCAGGTCGTTTCAGGTGCGATGGGAAAAGAAGTCGTACACTTCGAAGCGCCCCCGGCCGAGTGCCTCGACCATGAAATGCAACGATTTCTGAAATGTTTTCTGAAGTGGTTTCTGCAGTCGTACGAATCCGGCGATTTCGGCGGCTTTGGACGTGGCGTTATCAAAGCCGGCGTTGCGCATCTATGGTTCGTGACCATCCACCCGTTCGAGGACGGCAACGGTCGCATCGGACGAGCAATTCTGGACATGGCACTCGCTCGCTCAGAAAACAATGCTCGCCGGTTTTATAGCCTCTCGAAACAGATCGAGAAGGAAAAAAAGGAGTATTACCGCATCCTGGAGCAAACGCAGAAAGCATCACTGGATATCACGGCATACCTCGTCTGGTATCTGGGATGCCTGTTTCGGGCTCTTGAGGCAGCCAGGGACCTTCTCTCCGGTGTGCTCACAAAAGCTCGCTTCTGGGAGCGTTTTGCCGGGGAGTCGCTGAATGAGCGCCAGATAGTAATGATCAACCGGCTCCTGGACGGATTCGAAGGTATACTGACGTCATCGAAGTGGGCTAAAATAGCCAAGTGCTCTCAGGACACGGCCTATCGCGATATCACGGATCTGCTGGCGAAAGGTATACTCGTTAAGAATCCTGGAGGGGGGCGCAGTACGAGTTATTCGCTGGCGGGGGAGTGAACTTGTTAAAAAGCCCTCGGGGCGAACGGACCTCCATATTCGTCCCGGAGTTCGTCCGTACGCCTTCTTAGTCTTTCCAGAATCTCCCGATAATCAGGATTTCCGGCGAGATTTCTGGTCTCCATTGGATCTTCGAGAAGGTCAAAAAGCTCTTCATAGACAGGATTCTGCTCGAAATACCTGGCGTATTTGAAGCGTTCGCCTCTCACGCCTTCGTGTTTTGGAATCTCCGGATGCTCGAAGAGATGCTCCACGAAAAAATCGGTTCTCCAGTCGGCGGGCGGTTCTCCTGCGAGAAGCGGCGCGAGACTGCGGCCCTGCATGTCCATCGGAACCTCGACACCGACGAGATCGAGCAGTGTTGGCGCGATGTCGATATTCAGGGCTGGCAGCGTGGGCGTGGATCCCCGAATGTATTCTTCCGAGCGGGGATCGTAAACGATGAGCGGCACATGTATCGAAAGGTCATACGGAAGCCATTTCCCGGCGTATCCGCGTTCTCCCAGGAAATATCCGTTGTCTCCCATCAACAGCACGATCGTCTTTTCGGCGATTCCGAGAGACTCCAGCTCACCGAGAATGCGACCGATTGCCGCGTCGACGCCGCTGATCATGCGATAGTATCCCTTTGTCATTCGCCGCGCTTTTTCGGGCGTATCGAAGCGCCAGTACCAGCGGATCCTGTTCAGCGATGCTTCCTTCAGAAACTCCGGCAATGCGTCGAAGAAGGCTGGATCGGATAGCGGTGGATCCGGGATCGACACGTCGGAATACATCGTGTCCATCGCCTCGGGCCAGATAAACTGTCGCTCATCGCCGTCGTCGGCGTGCGGGGCATTGAAACTGACTGTCAGGGCGAACGGGCGGGTTGTTTCGGCCCGCCGGAGATATGCAATCGATTCATCGGCAGTGATGTCGGTCAGGTGACGAATCGAACCGTCTTCCAGCTTTTTGAGGTAGGGCGCGGGTCGCAAAGGGACGAATGTATCGAACATCGTATCTACGGCTCCCGGCTCCGTATTAACACCAAATTTCCCGATAAATCCCGTGTGATAGCCCACGCCCCTTAAAAGAGCAGGATAACTCCGGTCGCTGAATTGGGCGGCTAGCGGCGGCGTACCGAACGTATAATGATGCGTGCGTTCGACAACGCCCGTCAGCAGACTCGCTCGGCCGGCTGCGCAAATGGGGGTGGTGACATAGGCCCGTTCGAATCGCACACCTTCCGTCGCCAGTCGATCCATGTTCGGAGTCTGGAGAATCGGGTTCACGACGCCCATCATATCGAATCGCTGATCGTCGGTTATGATGAACAGGAGATTGGGGCGTTCCGTGGGGCCGAATGGATCTACTCCTTCAGAACAGCCGACCAGCAGAAAGGCGGTTACCAGCGCTGCAGTTTTTGTCATGCACGTATTAACCCCAGGTCCCACCCGTGACGTATTTCCCAAGCTGCCGAATCGTGAATTCCTGATCTGAGATGATCCGCTTGCCCACATCGCCAATCGTCACGATTCCGATCAACCGTTCGTTTTCCATGACGGGCAAGTGGCGGATGCGCCTGGCGGTCATCAATGCCATACAGTCTTCAATGGAGCGATGAGGCTCTATGTAAATCACTTCCGCGGTCATCAATTCGCTGACCCGGGTATCCCTGGAAAACTTTCCCTTAAGGATGAGCTTGCGCGCGTAGTCGCGCTCCGAAAAGATGCCAACGAGATCCCCACTTTCTATTACCAGCAAAGCCCCCACATTCTTTTCAGACATTATTTGCAGGGCTTCATATACACTTGCCTCTGGGGCAATAGACCATATTTCGCACCCTTTCTTCTCCAGTATTTGTTTGACGGTAGCCATGGCTCACCTCTCTTTTTATTTCCAGTGAATAAGACTAACCTGGTCGAACACTGCCTTCCAGATTGGGGGACGGGGAAAAAGGCACAACCGAGTTCGGGAAGGATCTTCGAGGCGACTTCTTCCCACTGGGTCCGGGTTCAAGCTCTCATCTCTTTGCAGCACAGATGTAAACAGTCGGAATATTCTGTCACAAATGCAAGTCGGACGAATGGATCGCGCATTTCAACGCGGAGCGCATCACGCCGCTTGAATTGACGATTACCGAAACCGCCGATGGCCTCGGTGCAGGCCCGGAATAGAGAGTAGTACATGCGAGTCAAGAATTTCGAGTCAGCCTGACTCGACACGGCCGCAGAGCAACTTGCAGATGATACTCGAGGGCTTCTGGAAACATTTTGTGTTCGCAAACGATCCAAAATAGCTCTAAAGAGGGATTGTCGAATTAGGCCAGAATATTCATCATGTTTAAATATTTCGTATCATTGAACATGACAACATCCTCATGTTAAGCGAGTGAACATGACCAGATCACGAGATGAAGCGAGCTATAAATGACGTTTGATCCTGACCGGCCTTTCAACGAACTCCCTGACCTCCCTCCTGACTTAGCGTTTCTGCAGGACGGGCTTCTGGTACAACATCTCATCGAGGCTCACCGTGCTTTGGCCGAGCTAAAAGGGTCCTGCCGAACACTGCCAAATCCAGAATTGCTCCTGAACTCCGTAATTCTGCACGAAGGAAAGGACAGTTCTGAGATTGAGAACATCGTAACTACTCAGGACGAGCTGTTTCGAGCTGCCTCGGTCAAAGTACAAGACTCGATGTCTGGTCCAACAAGAGAAGTCCTTCGATACCGGGAAGCTGTTTCAGTCGGCCTGAAAGAATTGCAAAAGAACAAACTCCTCACCGCAAACACGTTTATCAAGATTGTCCAGTGCCTGAAAGGCAACGATGCCGGCATAAGAAAAAATAGAGTTGTAATCGCCAATCCCGTCTCTGCAGAAATAATCTATTCACCGCCCGAAGGTGAACATTTGATTCGGGAAAAACTGCATGGGCTTGAACGATTCATCCATCACGATGACGCCGTTGATCCGCTCGTAAAACTTGCCTTCATTCATCATCAGTTCGAAGCCATTCACCCTTTCTTTGACGGAAATGGACGAACCGGTCGCATCCTCAATATTCTCTTCCTTATTCAACAGGATTTGCTGGAGCTTCCGGTCCTGTATCTCAGCGCATTCATACTGAAGCACAAAACTGAATACTATCACCTTTTGAGGCGTGTCACAGAGCGTGTGGAGTGGGCCGAATGGGTAATGTATATCCTCCGAGCGGTTGCCGAGACAGCTCAAGGCACCTTAGCTCTTGTTCGAGATATCAACCAACTAATGGCTGATATCGAGCATGAAGCAAGATCGGGAATGCGAACCGGATACTCTCTCGAGCTGATCCATGCGCTGTTTTACCAACCGTACTGCAAAATCCAGCACCTCGTCGACGCCGGTATCGCTTCACGTGTCACGGCTTCCAAGTATCTGGCTGATCTGGATCGCCTTGGAATTCTGCAGACCAAACGAGTCCACCGGGACAAATACTTCGTGAACCACCGGTTGCTCTCGCTGCTTTCCAATTTTGGGAGATAAAGGTCCGCGGCAGTCGCAGCGATGCGCCGCGGACTCGTCCGGCAGCGGTCGCGCCGGGACGCCCGGGGAGAACGCGGCGACCGTTGATCAGACCGTCCAGGTTAAACGTGGAACGTCAGCGCCTCCGCAAGCAGCCGTGTACTTCGAACCCGATATTCGGAGGGCATTCTGCGGGGGGACACGTCTTCAACTTCCGCCAGGCCGAGAAATCCGGCAAAGCCCTGGAGTACGCGACCGGTATAACACGAGCGCAGCGTCTTTTCCGGCGTTGAATAGAATCTCTCTTCGATCTGGTCGAGCACCATCGGAAAAGCGCGCAGAAACTGATCTTCATAGAACCGACTGGGGCGCCACTCGCCGCCGTACCGGGACAGCAGAAAGAGTGTAAACAGAAATGAGTGCTGCACAAACGGAATCTCCTGATAACCGTCGCGATATGCCCAATTAAACTTCTGGGCATATGTTCTGAGGATTTTTGGATAGGCAGCGCCCAGACCGCCGCTCTTCAGCAGATCTCGGCACTCCCGGCCCAGGATGAAGCGCCCTTTGTACTTCCTCAGGAATCCGGCGAGTTGGGTCACGACGCGCACTACATGCAGATCGAAGAAGTCCATCTCCTGATAGACCTTCCAGAACGAGCGCTCGTAGGGGAAGGCCTCCTCGTTCCAGTACTCCTCGGCGATGTCCCGGCAGATGCGGCGCGGCAGATTTCCTCTGGCCGTGGGTTTGAATTTTTCACGGTCCACGACATCGGCAAGCCTGCCAAACAGGCGCATGAAAGGCGTATCCGGCGGCGAATCGAGCCGGTCCGAGAACTCGACGATGCGCGGCGATTCGAAAGGAAAATGCAGAACCCGGTACATCTGATCGGGCGAAAAACCGTGGAAATCGTCCATGACGGCCTGATTGTAACGCCCGAAAAAATTACCCACGGCCGCCTGAAGTTCTTCCATGCTTTCGTAGTCGGAGTCCCCGATTTCGCGCCTGAGAGCCTCTTTCCATTCCGCTTCCTCCCCGGACGGCTCCGCCGTAGGGGCATTCCCGGTCCGCCCGCAGCAGTGTTTGAACTTCCTGCCGCTTCCGCATAAACAGGGATCGTTTCTTCCGATGGTCTGCATATGGAGATTTCTAACTCATTATGATCCGATAATACTCCGGATTACCTGCAAAGGCTACCTTTACCTTTCGGCTCATCTCGCTCTAATCGCTCCAACCAATCAGCCGGATCGCACACATTGGCAGGCTATTAAGGGGTGTTGCGCGCGCGTCATGGAAGATTCTCCAGGTCGTCGTGGAATCGTTCTCTGGCAATGAATATTTGCCGTCATCGCACTTATATTCACATTTTCTACATGATATGATCCTGTTTTGCTACTCAAGCAACAATATTCACTCCTATAGCAGCAATATTCACTGTATACTCATATAATAATAGCTAATATCACGCTGTACAAGTGTTTTTACTGATCAGGCAGCAAAAATGAAGGGACAACAATGGATATGACGGAGCTGGGAAGGGTTGTAACGTACCATCGAAAGCGAGTCGGGCTTTCGCGGGCAAAGCTATCCAGGCTTGCAACCGTCAGTCCTTCCGCTATCTATGATGTAGAAAAAGGAAAACGAACAGTACGGGTGGATACAGTGATGCGTCTCCTGAATGCACTAAATATGTCACTTGACGTCAGAGGCCCGTTCGTTGATGAGTATGATCAAAAGCAAAGAAGTATTGGAGGTTGAGATGCCCAGAATCGGACTGGTTCGCGTCAGTAAACAACCCGCTGCGCATTTGATAGAGATTATTCGAGGCCGCTCCTATAGCATCAAATACCTGCCGGAGTATTCAGGTAAGCCTATATCGCTAACACTTCCTGTGGAAGACAGAGAATTTGAGTTCGATCAATTTCCTCCATACTTCGATGGAACGCTGCCCGAGGGATTTCAGCTCGACGCCCTCCTGCGATACACGAAACTTGATCGTACCGACTATATGGGCCAGTTACTTACAGTCGGCGAAGATCTTGTCGGAAATGTGACCGTAGAGCCTGTCTCAACTCTGGCGCGTCCAAATGAGTAAATGTCCGATAACGTACGAGGAGCTTGCTCCCGACGAGACAGACTATTCGAAATCTGGATTGCGAACGCTTTCGAGGCGAATTACTAAGCTAAAACGCCTCCCGTATTCCTCCCAAGACCTCGTAATGGAGTCTGCGAGTCGTGCACATAAAATGTCGATCGCCGGGGTTCAGCCAAAATTGAGTGCGGTCTTTTCGCCTTCGAAGGAATCGTTTCAGATTGTAGACACGGGAGGCACCTATATCCTCAAATCGCAGAATCCACAGTATCCCATGCTGCCTGAAAACGAGGATCTGACTATGAAACTCGCTGCCATGGCAGGAATCGAGACACCCGTCCACGGCATGCTGCTTACGTCCTTGAACGAACGATGTTATTTCATCAATCGATTCGACCGAATCGAGCGTAATAAGAGGCTTGCATTGGAAGATTTTGCGCAGCTCACCGGTGCGACGAGGGACACAAAGTATGAGTCGAGTCTTGAGAAGGTGTCAAAGATCATTCAGGCGAACTGTCCGGTACCGCTGCCGGAGCTCGAAAAGTTGTTACGTAGAGTCGTTTTTTCGTTCCTCGTTGGGAATGAGGATATGCACCTGAAAAACTATTCGCTCTTGACGGACAGCAGTGGAATAGTCAGGCTTGCGCCTGCCTATGATTTGCTCAGCACATCTATTGTCATTGATTATCAGGAGGAGAGTGCATTACCTCTACGCGGAAGAAAATCAAAATGGACCGATGAACTCGTCTTTGACTACTTCGCGGCCGACCGTCTCAGGCTGACTGAAAGAGTGATTCGGGAAACAAGAGCAGTATTCAAGGACGTAATTCATGACTGGATTCATCTCATCCGCCGATCATTTCTGAATCCCACATTTCAAGAGGCTCTTGTTGCACTCGTCTTGGATCGGGCGGTAAAACTCGCATTGCGGCCGAGTGCCTAGCTGACTTTGACCTGACGTCGATAAAGTGAACACTCGATTCAATCCTATTTCCCTTTTAAAACCGGCCGGACGTATTCGAGCGCTTTGCACCTTCATCAGTTCAATTCGTAACAATATGTGTCGGTCGGATTATTCGGGTGCTCCGCGCCCTCATC
>CAZGOS010000059.1:0-14563 GCA_964527795.1 uncultured Rhodothermales bacterium
GGGAGATACTCGAAAACACCTCAGAGCGCCCTCTCGACGGGCATCCTGAATACGACGACCGATTATGAAACATTTTGTAATGTGTAATAGTATTACACACATCACGTAATAAAATTTCGCAGTACGATGGGAAGCAAGGATAATTCATGGGACGGATTCTTCGAGGACATCAAGGATCGTCTCAAGGACCATGGGATCGATCTGGGCGATCTCGACTGTATGACAGATTTCGACTTGTCAAACATGAAGGTGGTATGCATCCCGCCAGGTCTCTCTGACAGCGTGCGGGAAATGGGTCGATCTATCAGGGACAAGGTCGTTATGGTTCGGATCGATGAGGAGAGTAGCAAATTTCTCGATGCCTGGGTGGAAGCTGGTGCGGTTAGAAGTCGCTCCGAAGCGGCCGCTCTTTTCATTCGAGAAGGTCTTAAGGTTCGCGCCAGTGAACTCGAAAAACTTCAGGATGCACTGAAAGATGTCGAAGCCGCCAAGGAGCGTCTACGTGAGCAGGCGAGAGGAATATTTGGTCAGGAGGCCGGCTCAGGCGATGGAGAAGACGAACAAGTATAGCCAGATGGAAGCTGATTCAGAAAGGGTTGCTGCCGATCCTTTTCACTCGTCTTGTGACAGTTCCAGCTACCGCGGACTATTCGTTCCTAAGCACTTCCGCTGGATTGTTGTATACGACGCGGTAGATTTGCGTCGCAATCGTGGCGACAGCCGTAGTCAAAACAAATGAGAAGGATAGTATGAAAGGGAAGATGCCTAATGGGACCGGATCGGCATAGACCGATTCGAGCAACATTTTCATTGCCACATAACCGAGTGGCGTTGCGATCACGGCGGCAAGTCCCACGAGCAGAAGAAACCCCCGGTTGATGACTTGCGAGATATGAGACACCGATCCACCCAGAACCTTCCGAATACTGATCTCCTTCATGCGCCGGACGATATTCTGTGCTGCAATTCCGAACAGACCCAAACATGCGATAACGAGTGCCAAAGCCGCGATGAAGGCGAATAGCTGCTTGATGTTCGTGTTCTGCCGGTATAGTTCGTCAAATAAGGTATCCTGGAAAAATCCCGGGTACGGTTGATCGGGAAATATCGTCTTCCAGAGACTTTCAACCTCTTCTGCCGTCTGTGCGTCGGCTCCGCTCTGTATGCGCATGGTGAGATAACGAAAGTTTTCCTCCCGGGTTATGCGCAGAAAGGCCGGTTCGAGTGGATCGTAGAAATCGTCGTACATGAAATCGGTGGCAACTCCGATGACCGAGTAGGTAAGAGAGTCCCTCCGAAATGTTTGATCGATGGCCGAATCATTCGTCCAGCCACGCGAGCGTGCAAAGGTCTCGTTGATGATCACGCTTCCCCCTTCGTCGCTGGAGATCTCGCCTTCAAAGTCCCTTCCGGCCTTTAGAGCGACTCCATACTGCTTCAGGAAACCATCGCCGACATCAAATCGAACCGCCTCCATTTTTTCACCTTCGATGTCCAGTACCGGCCGGCTCCATGATCTGTAAAAATGATTACGAGCGCCCACGACGGTCTGCACGCTGGGTAATTGCGTGAGAGCGTCCCGAAGCACGGCGTATTGACTGCCCTCGTCGAATTGAAGAACGAGGAGGTGGTCCGTGTCGTAACCCCAGTCTTTATTGGCTTGATAGTCCGCGTTTTGAGCGAGCACGACGCCCATGATCATGGTGAGAAATGCGAGCACAAACTGGAATGTCAGGAGGGCCTTTGTGAATACGTTGCCGCCCCCCATTTTCTGACGGCCACGAAAGATCGCAGTCGGCTGGAACGATGCAATAAAGAAGGCGGGATAGGCTCCGGAAACGACGCCGGTTAAAAGAAGGAGACCGATCAAGAACGGCCAGAGCAGTTTCTGGTCGGCCGAATTCAGGGATATGCTTCCACCGACAAAATCAAAAAGGTTATTGAATCCAGGGATAAACAGGAAATAGGCAATAATATAGCCGAGCCCAAGCGCCAACAGACAGAGGAAGATATTCTCGCTCAGGAACTGCCCGATCAGTTGGCTCTTGCTGCTTCCCACGACTTTGCGCACGCCAATCTCCTTCAACCGTCGCGACGCCGTAGCTATCGCAAGATTCATATAGTTGAAGCACGAGAGCGCCAGCATGAATATTGCCACCAGACCCAACACGATAATTGCAGTCGGGTGCGTGCCGCTCGATATGTCTCCCCGCACATCTTGTGAGTGAACGGACAGGTTGTACAGATTGTCGAAAACAAATTCGGAGATGGGCCAGTCCTGGATGGCCGCGTTCTGAAGCGCTCGATACGGCTCCATTTGCGATGAAATGACATCGATATCATCTGGATTTCCAACCTCAATAAAGGTCGCCCCCGTAAACCTGGCCCAATTCGTTAGTTCGACATTCAACGCCTTCAGTTTGTCGAGTTGTATCAGTGCATTGAATGAGAAGCTGCTTTTGATCGGAAACGGTTCGGCCACAGCCAGAACGGTGAATGCGTCCTTGAAATCGTCATTGAAGGTGATGGTAATCTGTTGACCAATCGGGTTCTCCGTGCCGAAATACTTTGTTGCCAGATTATCGCTGAGAACGATCGCGTTCGGATCGGAGAGTGCCTGGACCGTACCGCTCTGCAGTCCGAACGAGAACATGTCAAGGAATTCCTCATCAACGAACCACAAACGCTCGTCAAACACTTTGTCGCCCGTCTGGAATGTTCCGTTTCCGTACGAAACTCGGACAAAGCGTTCGATCTGTGGAAAATCGGCTGCCATGGCGGGACCAAGAGGCATCGGCGAGTCCCCCCATAGTTGGCGACTACTACTGCGATCGATGTAACTCTCCACCAGAAATATGCGCCGGCCGTTCTCGTGAAACCGGTCCATCGTGTACTGCCGCTCCAGAAAGAGAAAGACGACGATTGCACAAGCGATCGCGACAGAGAGTCCAAAGATGTTCACGAATGACGAAATCTTGTTTTTCAACAGATTTCGATAAGCGATCGTGAAGTAGTTCTTGATCATCGGTTCTCTTCGCGGCGAGCACACGCAGCAGGGATGCAAACCATACAGGAGCGCGGACCTGAATCTCTTAGTGGTTCGATGTCCGTTTAGGATAACTGACGGACGGCCTGAGATTTTTGTTACACAGAGAGTTGAATTGCCATAATAGGCTCCCCGTCTGAAAACGTCAGAGCGTCTGCCACAACAGGAAACCGCAGACCCGAGAATTCATTGGAGGGCGTTGAAGGGACCTCGTCGCGTCTACGCCTCGGCGCGACCACGCTCATTCCGCCCAGACCGACGCACGACAGGAGAAACCCATGCTTATTCGACGACCGCCCGATATCGCGTCATCCGAGATCACCGACGAGCACCTCTATGTCAATCGCCGTCAATTCATGGCGCGGGCCGGCGCCGTGGCCGTTGGAAGCGCGTTGCTGCCTGGATCGGTGCTGGCTACGACCCGTCATGAAGACGACGAGCTCACACCCTGGGAGGCCGTGACCGGTTACAACAACTATTACGAGTTCGGCACCGGTAAGGAAGATCCCAAAAAGAACGCCCGGAAGTTCAAGACGAGTCCGTGGACCGTGGAAATAACGGGCGAGGTGAACGAGCCGAAAACCTGGGATTACGAGGACCTGATAAAAGGATTGGACGTTGAGGAACGGATCTACCGGCACCGGTGCGTCGAGGGATGGAGCATGGTCGTGCCCTGGAACGGTTTTCCACTGCGCGATCTCATAACGCGTCTCCAACCCACGTCGAAGGCCAGGTATATCGAATTCACGACGTTGCACGACCGGAAGCAAATGCCGGGCCAGCGAAGCGGCGTTCTGGACTGGCCCTACGTGGAAGCGCTGCGCATGGACGAAGCCATGCATGCGCTCACGCTCATGGCGACGGGTGTTTATGGAAAAACTCTGCCGCCGCAGAACGGGGCGCCGTGGCGCCTGGTTATTCCGTGGAAATATGGATTCAAGGGCGGGAAGTCCATCGTAACAATCCGCTTCACGGAAAAGCAGCCCAGAACGACGTGGAATATTGCCATCCCCGGGGAGTACGGATTCTACGCCAACGTAAATCCCGAAGTGGATCATCCTCGCTGGAGCCAGGCAACCGAGCGCCGGATCGGCGAGTTTTTCAAACGCGATACCCTGATGTTCAACGGGTACGCCGAAGACGTAGCTGCTCTCTACTCCGGAATGGATCTCCGGAAATACTACTGATGGCCCGAAAGAAGTCGCGCGTCATCCCTGTGCTTAAGGTCGGCGTCTGGATCGCTGCGCTCATTCCGCTCGGACTGCTCGTCTACTACCTCATTGCCGGCTCTTTCATCGCCGGGGATCCGGTCGAAGAGATTCAGCACCGAACGGGTAAGACGGCGCTGATTCTTCTTTTTATAACTCTTTCGATCACGCCGTTGCGCAAGCTCACGGAATGGAATCGACTTATCCGGTTTCGCCGTCTCCTCGGACTCTTTGTCTTTTTCTATGCTTTGCTCCACGCTTTTAGTTATTTCGTATTCGACCAACGCATGTCTCTGTTGGCCATTTTCGCAGATGTCGCGGAGCATCCATGGGTTCTGGTCGGATTCACGGCGTTCATACTACTCATCCCGATGGCTGTAACGAGCACGAATGGGTGGATCCGGAGACTCGGTGCTAAGCGCTGGGCAAGGCTCCACATGTTGATTTATCCAGTCGCCGTACTGGGAGTGCTTCACTGGGTCTGGCAGGTGAAGAAGGATATTTCCGAGCCAGTCATCTACACCGTTGTTCTCTCCGTTATTCTGGCATCGCGGGTCTTTGTGAAAAATCGTTCCGCATGAGATGTCTGCCGCTATTCCAGACGCATCGTTCCTGGCCAGGGGACAGCACCTCGCAGAGGGACTCAGTCGTTTTGTTCAAGCGCTTCGAGCAGCATCCTTCCGCGGGCGCGCATTGCCGGTGTTCCTGTTTCCGTCAATTCCATCCTATTCCTTTCTTACAGCAGCAATTGCCTCGATTTCGATTTGGAATCCAAAGTGCAGCTCCCGTGTGGGTACGACTGCGCGTGCCGGGCGATGCTCACCGAAGAACTCCGTGTATACCTCATTGACGCGTCCCCAGAGCTCGATATCCGAAATGTAGACCGTGATCTTGAGCACAAGGCCGATGCCGCTGTTCGATGCTTCGAGGATCGCAGCGATGTTGCTCAGAACCTGCCTCGTTTGCTCTTCAATCGATTCGATCCGCTTCTCACCCGTGAGTGGATCAACGGGAAGTTGACCGGAGACGAAAACAAGGCCGTCGTGAACGACCGCTTGTGAATAGTGGCCCGCTGGTGCTGGCGCATTTGGGGTGGAGATGGATTTCATTTTGTTTATCGACGATCCTTTTTGTGTTTCATGATCGACTTGACCATTTTTCCGAAGTCCTTGTCTCGTTTACGTTTTTCCACATACGACCTCTCAAAATATTCCGATTCTCTGGTCAGCTTCAAATAGCTCTGATATCGTGCTTCGCTCAGTCGGCCACTCTCCACGGCCTCCAGAACGGCACAGCCGGCTTCGTGCGAATGTGTGCAATCCCGGAAACGGCACTGCTCGGATAGTTCTTTGATTTCTGGAAACGTCTCTTCGAAACCCGTGTCGGCTTTAATGAAACCCAATTCTCTCATGCCTGGATTATCAATCATCATGGCGCCGCTTTCGAGTACGATGAGATGACGACGCGTCGTAGTATGACGACCTCGGTGATCTTTTTCTCGGATCGCTGCCGTCTCGAAAACTTCCTTTCCGATCAGAATATTCAGGAGCGTCGTTTTTCCGACTCCGGACGAACCAAGAAGGCAATAGGTCAAGCCCGGCTCCAGCATGTTATGGATGTCATTCAAACCGTCGCTGGTCATGTTACTCAGACCGACCAGGCGCCCTGAGAAGCCGGCCTCGCGCACGTCTGCAATTTTTTGTTCGAGAACTGAGGTGTCGATCAGGTCCGTTTTGCTGAGTACCAGTACGGGTTCGATGTTACAATCGTTGATCATGACGAGGTAACGGTCCAGTCGTCGAAGATTGAAGTCGCGATCACAGGACTGGACAACGAACGCTACGTCGATATTTGCAGCGATAAGCTGGTATTCGACGGTTTTACCGGATGATTTTCGTCGAAGGACCGACTTTCGGGGCAGCAGGTCGTGAATAATCGCGAACGAATCGTCGTCGTAGTACTGAACGAGCGCCCAATCTCCGACGCAGGGTAGATCGAGGCTGGAGTCCGCCGAAAAACGCAGTTTCCCCGTCAGTTCGGCCTGAATTTCCGTCTTAGTGTTTCTAACCAGGTACCTGTCACGGTCAACGGCCGTGATTCTCGCGACATGGTATCCGCCCGTTTGCAGATCCTCGACTCGTTGCTCAAACCAAGAGTCAAACCCCAGATTTCGTAACTGCATGCGTGAGCTCTGACCGATTACGGGTTTTCAGGAGCCACATTCGCATTGAACATGTCGGCAGCAACTTTCCACTCGCCATTTTCACGCACCCAGACCACAAGATATTTCATCGGCGTTTCTGTTCCGTCCGGAGTGATCATTGTCGCCGAACCGTAGTCATAGGCCATATCACCCGATGGAGCTACTACGGCTTCGGTCGGTTCCCAGGAGACCTGCAGGCCTTCCGTGTTTATCATTCCTTCCCAGACGGCTCGCAGTGCTTCGGCGCCGAAAACGGCAGGAGCTCCCGGCGGGAATTGGATGGCATCGGATGCGTGAATGCTCATAATGCCTTCCAGGTTGCCGTCAGCAAGGTTGGCCGACCATGCACGCTCAAGGTCCAAAATGGCAGCCGCTTCCGCTTCAACGTCTACAGCGGGACGGTCATCGTCTTCAGCCTCGCAGGCGGAAAACAGAACCATGCTGCAGACGACGAGCAAGACGAGGGCGGTAGAACGGGTAACAGCGTCTGTGATTTTCATTGCAGTCTCCTCCGAATCTGAAAATTGGGGATGATGTAGGTAAGGGTGGGAATCTGTAACCGTCCCGGCAGATCTCCGGAAATATAGGACTCACTCGGTGTCAGAACCCTGATGGCGTCTCAATTCAAAACTGAAAGTCATTCTTGTAGAACTCAATCAATCTTTCTCGCGACGGGAAAAGCCATATCACAAAAAACAGCATCACAAACGCGCTGAACAGATTGATCCAGAAGATGGCATTTTCTTGCATGACTCCGTTCATCACGGCCACGATGCATACGACAAGCCCATAAAAAGCGGCACCCTCCAACAGTCCCAGCCGAATGATTATCGCTGTTCTGAGCGCCTCCAGGCAGGAGTCGGCACTAATGGAGCTTGATCCTGATCCCGGTGACACCGCTTCCGCTGTCAGCCGGCGCTTGTACATCCAGAAGGAAAGAACAATCATGACCGCGGACAGCACGAAGTGAATGAGCGTCAGAATCCAGACGAAGTCGACGCTTCCTGTCGCCGCATCGGTGGCATAGTTGAAGTACATCGCGATTACGATCACGACGAATAGGAGCACGCCGGAGCCCAGCGCGGCCTGGATGATCTGCATGCTGCGGACGGTGTCGTCTGTGAGCAGTCGTTCGAACTCGTCAATCGGCGGTTTTCTGGCTGATTCCATTGGGTTGCACGAGTCTTAGTTCGCTTTTTTCCAACCGGTCCAACCTGGCCCGCGCACCACGCGTCCCGGTGTTGCACCGGTGTGATCGCCGCTTTTCAGCACGGGCACTCCATTGATTACGACATCACGTACACCGGTAGCGTATTGATGCGGATTCTCAAATGTTGCATGATCTGAGATCGTGTTTGCATCAAACACGACAATGTCGGCAAAAAAGCCGGGACGTAAAAAACCCCTGCGCCACAGTTTAAGATTCTCAGCCGGAAGCGACGTCAGGCGTCGCACCGCTTCCTGAAGAGAAATGACCTGCTCGTCGCGAACGTATTTACCGAGAAGCCGAGCGAAATTGCCATATGCCCGCGGATGCGTACTCGACTTCAGCGCATTGCCTTCAGCAGCGATAGCTCCGGCGTCGGACCCGAAACTAACCCATGGTTTTTCGATCTTCTTCCGCATATTGTGCTCGGACATGACAAAATAGATGGCCTGCACGCGCGAACCGTCGTGAATGACCAGATCTATGGCGGTTTCTTCAGGGGTCGTACCACGCATACTCGCTACGTCAGCTAGCGTTTTCCCGGTCATGTACTTTAGCGAATCCTCTCTGAAACCAACAAGTAGTACTTTTTCCGGCGATCCGGCGAGCAGCAGATTGTTGGTCCATTCGTCGGTCGGCGTTCGCATTTCAAGGGCGACCTGCTCGCGGATGGCGGGATCTTTCATGCGCTCAATCCACGCTGCGGTGCCGCCTTCCTGCACCCAGGGAGGCATTGTAGCATTTAGCCCTGTCGAAGAGGCCGCGTACGTATACATGTTTGCCGTAATCTCCAGACCTTGCTCTCGGGCCGAATCCACTTTTGCGAGCGTTGCCGGGATTTTGTCCCAGTTGTCTTTGCCCTTCGCTTTGAGATGATAAATCTCCGCGCGCGTTTCGCTTTCCCGGGCAATGAACAGCAGCTCGTCCATCGCTTCTAGAAATCGATTGCCTTCGTCGCGCATATGGCTGATATACATGCCGTCGTATTCGGCGGCAACCTTCACGAGGGCAACGAGTTCGTCCGTTTCCGCAAAAAAAGCAGGGGCATATATCAGCGACGAGCCAACACCGAGCGCACCTTCTTCCATGGCCTGCCGGACCAGGGCTTTCATGCGTTTGAGCTCTTGATCCGTTGGTGCGCGGTCCTCGTATCCCAGTTCATGAATGCGAATCGTCGTCGCGCCGACAAACGATGCAACATTCGGAGAAACACCCTTTTCAACCATGTGCTCAAGGTATTCACCGAGCGTCGTCCAGGGGATTCCGGAACCGACGCCGGATTCGATCTCGGACATGTCGTCGATGGCATCGTGTTTCATTTCTTCGCTGAGCGGACCGCCCGAGGACCCCTCCCCGAATACTTCCAGCGTAACACCCTGACGGATGTCGCTTTTACCTCTTCCGTCCCGGAGCAAGGCGTTGCCCGCCCAGCTCAGCATATTGATAAAGCCCGGCGATACAGCCATGCCGGAGGCGTCGATCTCGTGCCGGGCCGTTGCGCCCGTGAGCTGTCCGATGGCGGCAATAGAGTCTCCGAGGATCGCGAGGTCCGCAACATGGGGATCTTCGCCACTTCCGTCATAAATCGTTCCTCCCCGAACGATTATATCATAGTCTGGACTTACGCATCCAGTCAACAAAGCGGTAAAGACAAGTAGGACAATCAAGAAGGTGGTACGCATGAAAACAGGGTGCATGGTCACGAGATCTGTGTGTGGATAACCCGCAGGTCACGAAGGGGATTGGCAGTTCATTTGCTTGAGCGTCCCACATTTCCGAATAGCATATGACGGTGTACCGCAATCATTGCCACCCACTCCCAGGAGTCCATGTAACGTTGAAAGATTCTGCTCCCGAATTTTGCAGTGCAGGAGCAATGAACTCCACGATCGTGTTGACAATCGCGTGAAGATCTGCCGGTACGTCCACTCCCGACGCCGTAAGCTTTGTGTGCAAGTTCTTCCACATCTGACGAGTCGATTCCTGATTCGCAAATTCTAAGGTCAAGGCGACGGGCGGCTCGGTAGGCAGCGGGGTCTCCCTTCTCTCAAATGTGGCGTGTAACGCGCTTTCCAACTCTTGGCCGTTGAACGACTGCGTCATTGCTAGCATCCAGATATCGAAAAAGTCTTTCAGCCTGCTGTTTACGAGACCAAGCTCGACCATGGTCTCAAACTTCTCCGCAACGGCAGTAGCTGGACTGTATGCGAGGATTCGGGGTGCCGGTCCGTCAAGGAGCACTGGATAGTCAACCCGTATCGGCTCAGGGACTACCGCGTCACCTATCCCGATATCCAAACGAAGAACGAATCTCGCTCCGGCAAGATTGCCGTTTATTTTGATGCGGATGCCTGGGTATCGATTGTCTATTGCTATAAGCTCCGCAAAGGTGGTCTGCTCGAATACGAGACTATCTTCGGGAACGTCTGCGCCCAAGCAGTCCGAAATGATTTCCTGAACGACTTCGGTTGTGTTATCAAGACGCCCTAAGAAGTCAATATCTCGAGTCGGACGAGTAATGGCGCCTTCCCATACTCGAAGCATCGTCGCTCCTTTGACGATTAGTCTGTCGACCCATGCGGTCCTGGAAAGGCGGAATAGAAATCTCTCAATCGCATAGTATTGAACAGCCTGTTGAAAGTCGAGGCCGAGTTCATTCGCGCGCTTTCTCAGTCTCCGTCGAATGTCCTCGGTGGTCACAACAGCGCCTCTAAATAGGGTCGGATTTTTCTTTCCACACGATTGATTCTGGCGTATTGCATGATCTCACCGGGAGAGACATGTCGATCTAGAATTACCTCCCGAAGCGCCTCGACTGCTACATCGAGGCCGACACTATTGCGGAATTTGAAGCAGTCTGCAATGGTCTTGGATTTGTTAAAGATGCGGAAAGTGACGCCGGTCATCGTCTGCTCGGTAACTCCTGCACTCATCGAAGCCGGGCTCATGTGGAACACTCGAACGCGCGGATAGTCAATCTGTGGTCGTTTTGTATCTCGCGGAAGAGCGATTTGGACTTCTGTGGGTATCTGAGTCCCAATTTCGTAGAAGTCTAGCGCGCTAACAAGACATAGGATTGCCTTGGGAGTTCGGCGCATGATGGCTGCCACATCGGGTTTGGCGGGCAATGGCTGCGAACTCAAGTGATACACACCTCGGCTTAGTCGTTCCAGTAGTCCGCGGTCGCGCATCCAGTAGAGAGTTCGAGACTGAATGCCCGATGCAAGTGCGTCCGACGTGCGCATTACGCCACCATGGCGCTTGAACACCTCTTCGGCTACAGCGACCGATTTCTCAGAAGGTTTAGGCATGAACAAAAGTTACCACACTTATAGATAAGTGTTGCACTTTTTGTGCATCGAATCTAATGTTCGATTCGACGGGTGGGACTAACTACCGCATCACCAAATCGAACTCCTGCGTGCCGAATGACCTGCCGTTGATCAGGATCTCTATTTTGTGCAGGCCGGAATAGTACCGACGCGTCGTGACTTCTTTCATAGCGTGCCGGCGCTTCAGCGAGAGAGTCTGGCCGGCTTGAACTTGACGTGTCGTCCACTTGAACACTTTGGGCGAGAGTTTCCCGTTGGCTTTCATATGATGCACGGAATAATCGATAAGCAGCGACTGATCAGCGTCGCAATGAAGCTCGATCTGCATACCGATGCTTTCTCCCAATCGGACCACACGGTCGCTGAGCTGAAAAGACACCGATACATGTGGTTCGCCAAACCCGAACAGTGCAAGCGCTCCCGCGTGACCGGCTTTGATGAGAGATCTTAAAGCATGTTTAACGAGACGTTCGCGCTCCGTACTTGCGCCACGCATCCACATTTCTGCGAGTTGCACAATACGACCGGGATGATCCTTTGCGATATCATTCAGGCTGTTCGCTACGCTCCGCCGAACGTATTCGGACGGATCGTCTTTTAGCAATTCCAGGAGTTCGATAACCGGTTCTGGATCTTCCACAAACAACTTGAGACGCATGCCCCACGGAAGTCTCGGCCGTGTTCCCTCAGAGACCAGTCGGCGGACGTGCACGTTCTCATCGTTCGCCCACTCAGCCAAGAGCTTCATTACGGTTTCAGGATCGTCGACGATGTAGGGTCGGATAGCGAACTCGCAACTGAATCGTTTGGTGAGTTCATGCATGGCCGAAATGGACTTTTCCGCATGATCAAGGCCATACGATTCCACAAACTGACAAATCGGCCAGGTGAAAAATCCATTTTCTGATTCATCCGACTCCTCTGCTTCTTCAGGGAGTGCGCGGAGAATGTGATCCAGGGAGATCTCGTAATCAGGATCCAGATGACGGTGCAGGGATGTTGCAATATGACGAATACGATCCTTGAGCTCGAGCGCTTCGAGTCCATCAACGGCGTCTGAGACAAAAGCATCAACCTGGAAGTCTCCGGACTCATTCAGCCGAGCGGCGAGCGATCGCACTGTATTAACGTTAATCAGATTCTTAAATGGCTCTGGCATAGTCAACAGCCGATAAGTTCATACGCGATCTTTCACAAAGCTTCGCCGCAGTACTTGCAGTACTTCGCATCGGTGGCGTGGCCTTCCCGGGCACAATTAGAACAGTGCTGGCTGGAAATCGTTTTGGGATCAAATCGCACCAGCTCTGCCGTCACGATGCCTGTAGGTACGGCGATGAGGCCATACCCGATGATCATTATGAGTGCGGCAAGAACCTGACCGAGGCTCGTCTGAGGGAGAATGTCGCCGTACCCGACCGTTGTAAGCGTAACGATGGCCCAATAAATGCTTCGCGGGATGCTCGTAAAACCGTTCTCTTCACCCTCAATGAAATACATGAGCGAACCGAGAATCACGACGAGCGTCAGGACCGTGAAGAGAAATACCGTGATTTTGCGACGGCTGGCACGTAGCGCCTGCATGAGCACGTGCGCTTCCCGAAGATAATTGACGAGTTTAAGGACGCGAAATACGCGCAGGACGCGAAGGAGTCGTATAACCAGGAGGTACTGTGCACCGGGAATGACGATGCTGATGTAGGTTGGCAGGATCGCCATCAGATCAACGACGCCGAAGAAGCTCTTGGCATATAGAATCGGCTGCCGGACGCAGATGAGCCTCAGAACATACTCGATGGTGAAGAGGATCGTAAAAATCCATTCAACGAAATAGAGGAGATCTCCGTAATCGCTTCGAATCGAAGAGATGCTTTCCAACATGACCGCGATCACACTGGCAACGATCGCTCCGATAAGTACGATATCGAAGAGCCTGCCCGCCGGTGTGTCGGCCTCGAATATGATTTCGTGAAGTTGCCTGCGCCAGCCCTGTTGTCCTGGTTTATTACTCATGTGTCTTTACTAAGGCGCATGTAGGACGCAAGATCATCGCGACTCAGACCGAAACAACGTCTCATTAGCACGCGACAGTATCGCCGATCAGCTTCATTCCCCAGATCACGAATTTTGGAGGTCGTGTCGTAAATCTCTGCAAGAATCTGGCGAACCCGCGGATTACTGGTTTACAGGTCCCAAATAACGATCGAGCCAGGCCAGCGTTTCGCGGATGACCTCGTTCATAGGTGGAATGTGGTCGGTTGGATAGAGAATCAAATCCTTGTCTTCGTCAGGTGTGCCGAGAAGATTGTACATGGGAATGATCGCCGTTTCCGCAGGCTGAAGCATATCGTATTCACCCCCCAGCATGAGCGTAGGTATTGTGACACGGGGTAGGTAGTTGATCTGCTTAACCTCCGGTCTTCCCCTTTCGTGCATACCGCCCGGCACCAGAATGGATGCCTTGAGTCGATCCTCAACTGCCGGAATAATCGCTCCCAGAATACCGCCCCAGCTCAAGCCGTAGTACGCAAGCCGGTCAGCGTCTATGTCCTCCCGAGTCTCGAGATAATCGACGCTCCGCTTGAAGTCCTTGACCAACTGGATGGTGAATTCCGTATAGGCATACGAGTTCTGTCCCAGAAGCAACGGAATATACTTCTGATCCTGTCGTTCGAACGTTCCCTTGTACACCGGGTAGAGTGCGGCGCGGCCGTTTTTTACGATAAACGAGAGAAAGATCGGGAATTCATAATAGTTCTCTATATCGTCACTGGACGTCGGAAACAGCGATCCACCGCCGGGGAAGTAAACCACCGTTTGATAGGGAGGAGACGCGTTTTTCGGTAGGAATAGATGAGCAATGACTCGCTCATTCCCATACGCCGCATCGAAAGATACACGCTCGTGAATCCACTTTTCGGCGCTGTCGTCCGACGACTCCAACCGTGCATTGAGGGGCGTCCGGTCGTAGAAAAACTGCTCCCTGTAGACCTCGAAGATCTCGTCGGAAACGGATTCCATCTTGGTGAAATCGGGAGTCTGCGGCAATTGCACGGGTCCGAACAGATCTTCAGGCGGCTCTTCCACGTTCGGATATACAACCAATCGAAAACCATTTTTTTCCGATCGATCGAACGGCGGTGCCTGGCTCGGTCTAGAAAATACGTATGTGTTGTCACTCCATGCCCCGCCTCGGATGAATCGACCCTGGGCCGCCCGGTTCCAGCACCATTCCCGCACGTTCCCCGCCATGTCATAGGCGCCGAACGATGTGATCCCGGGTAGACTTGCCGTCTCAACTGGCCCATCTCCTCCGAAATTGCTGAAGGGCGCGAACGTAGCGTATCCTCCGAGCTGCGGCCATCGAATGAGCGGCGTCTGCTCGCCTCGTGCACGACCCCAGTGCGTTTCGGTAGGCAGACTTTTTCCTGCCCATGCGGCATATGCGGCTGCTTCATACCAACTGACTCCCGAAACGGGAAAATTGGTCTGGTCTTCAGGATAATCTCCTGCCTGCCACGTCGAGGGGCCCGGTCGGCCGGTCAGGTCAACGAATTCAGACATTGCCTC
>CAZGOS010000060.1:0-14131 GCA_964527795.1 uncultured Rhodothermales bacterium
GATTTCTTCTCGATGGTAGTTTGTGACAGGAACTTCCGCCGTTGGAATCAAATAAAGGTTGTCTCTCGGCACTTCGTACATGAGGTCCTCTTTATCGGGGAGCTGACCCGTACCCGTTGCTGAAGTCGCGTTAACGACCAGGGGCGGTTGGATTTCCGTATAACCTCCTTCCTGAACGGCCAGATCAAGAAAATAATTGATGAGTGCACGCTCAAGTCGGGCGCCCTTTCCCAGAAAAAAAGGAAAACCCGCTCCAGAGACCTTACTTCCACGATCGAAATCAGCGAGTTCGAGTGACTCGATCAGGTCCCAGTGCGGCTTTGGCTCGAATCCGAAAGAAGGCTTTTCTCCCGTCTCAAATACGACGACGTTGTCCGTTGAACAACTACCGACCGGAACCGATTCATGCGGTACGTTGGGAATTTCAAGAAGCAGTTCGCGAAGCTCCCGAGCAAGACGTCGGGCCTCTTGATCGATGTCCCTGATCTCTGATTTAAGGTCGGCCGCACGAGTTTTGGCTGCTTCGGCTGCATCACGATCACCTCGCCGCATCAGATGGCCGATAGAATCAGAGGCTGTATTTGCTTCCGCCTGTGTCTGCTGTAGGTTTGTAAGACAGAATCGGTGTTGCTCGTCGAGATCGAGTACGTCATCGACCATTGCCGGCGAGCCGACCCACTTGGACTCGATGGCCTTTCGGACTCTGTCCGGATGTTCTCGAATGAACTGTGTCTCGAGCATGTCGGCGTATTACCTGCTCTCTTCAATGGTTGTCAATCGTCTTGCCAGGTCATGAAGCGCATCCTGAAAAGCATGTGGTTTGTATCCCAGTTCCGTCTCGGCCTTCAAGATTAAGAATCCGGTTTTGGGTGGGCGCACTGCCGGTTGAGCAAAACTCGACCCGTCCGTTGGTCGAATGAGGTTCGTGTCGAGGTCGAAGGCTTCAGCGACGATAACAGCCATGTCATAGATCGAAAACAGCTCGCGGCCGGAAATGTGAAACACTCCCTGTTTCTGATATCGTACGATACGTTCGATTCCCTTTGCCAGATCCGGTGCATAGGTAGGAGTTCGCCACTGGTCGGTAACGATATCAATCGCCTCTGAGTTGGAGAGTTTTTCGATTACCCAGAGCACGAAGTTGGAACGGGATAAATGTTCTCCAGCTCCGTAGACGAGCACCGTTCGAGCGATCGCCCATTGCTCCATGCCTGCCCTTCTGGCTGCGTTCTCCCCTGCCAGTTTTGACCGGCCGTAGTAGGAGAGGGGATTGGGACGGTCGTTTTCTTTGTATGGCCCGTCGAGTCCGTCGAATATGAAATCGGTTGAAAGCTGAACAATCCGGGAGCCATTGGCGAGACAGAGTTTCGACAGGTTCTCTACAGCATCGGCATTGACGGACCAGCATGCCTCGCGATCGGACTCGCATGCATCCACCTGAGTCATCGCAGCGCAATTGATGACCACGTCAGGCGAAAAATCCTGAAAAATGGTTGAAACAGCCTGCTCGTCCGTTATATCCATCGGGACGTACCCATAGGAGCCACCCGTGAAACGCGGCTCTCTTTCGCGAGCGGTCGCAAGCACGTCATAAGCTGGATGCGAACTCATCTGGCGGACGAGCTCCTGCCCAAGCAAGCCGTTGGCACCTGTGATCAGGATGCGTTGATATAACATGATTCTGTCGTCCAGGCCGGTCATTTAAAGTCGAAGTTCGCCTAACGAGAAACCGAGCAACCGGTTTCACAAATAGTAGCGAAGCCCGACGGCTGATCCAAACTCGCCTCTGAAATCGGGAATAAGTAGAATTCGAGGTGTAATCTGCATGAACACCTCGAATCGACGCTTTTCGAAGTAAATACCCAGATTGGAGCTGAGTCCCCAGAAAAGACGGGCGTTGTCGGAACCGAAAACGGCACCCGGACCCAGGAATAATTTGAGCGGCGAGCCTGCAATGGATCTGTTCGTCAACGCGTGTACCGACCAAAGGTATACGTCGACATCCAACCATGAAATGCCGACATCGACGGCGTAGTTTTCAGCGGCGGTTGTACGAGCAGAGTCCGGATCGAGGTACAGTTTAAACGATACTCCCGGCATCGCGCCGACGGTGCCGCCGAAGCCGAATCGGTATCCGTGCGGCTGCGCCCGTACGGAATCGGTCGGCAGGATGAGTGAGAACACCACGCCGATCAACAGAGCGATCCCCCGGGCGAGCCTGATCAGAGTAGTGCGTTGGTGGATTCGACGAAACAGCACCGCGCCCATGGTGCCATACGTCCGGCTACTTCTTTTTGAATGCATTCAGATATACAACAAGATTCGGCGCATCCTCTGGTCCGATCCGTCATGAATGGAGAAGCCGAAATTCGCGTCGTCTGCCGGCGTCTTCATAGCGCGCTTTCTCTTCTTCCGTTTCGACTGCCAGCGAGGGAACAGCTCGGGGCAACCTGTCTGGTCCAATTGCTACAAACGTAAAAAAGGCCTGGTTGCACTTTCTTTTTGTGTCCTCTCGCGGATTTTCTGCCCAAACGTTGATTTCGATTTCCATGGAACTGCGAAAGGCGCGGTTCACATGGCTCTTCAGTATTACGATCTCGCTCTGTCGTATGGCCGAAGTGAAATCAACTTCGTCGACACCGACCGTCACGCAGACGCATCCGGCGTGTCGCTGAGCAGAGATTGCGGCACAAATGTCCATCCAGTGCAGCAGCCGCCCGCCCATGAGGTTGCCGAGGCTGTTGGTGTCGTTGGGCAGAACGATCTCGCTCATGATGCAGTGAGAATCGCCAGGTGTCTTTGACGAAGCAGACATATCAGGTTTTCTGTTTCTTCTTTTTGGCGGCAGGGAATAGAATATTGTTCAGGATCAGGCGATATCCGGGCGAATGCTTGTGCAATGCGAGATCGGTTGCCGGATCACCGACTAAATGTTGGTAATCTTCAGGATCGTGTCCCCCGTAAAACGTGAACGTACCTTCACCGAAAGTCCCGTGCAGGTATCTGACCTCATCGCGACCCGGCGCCTCGCCCAGGATGATGACGTTTGGTTTTATCTTGCTCTTCCTGAAGTTTGTGGTTTGACCAATGAATCCTTTGATCGTTGCAACGTGATTCTGGGTCAGCATGGTTGGTACAGGATCCCATTTTGCGCTGAACTCGAAAAGAGTAAAGTAGTCCACAGCCGGATTCTGCAGTTGAGGCGGAGGTGGTCCCGTGTCAATGTCCGAATGTTCGTATTCGCGAGCATTGAAACTGGGCCTGAAATCCTGGAATGCGAATGTTCGTTCGAAATCGAGAGCAGTGAGAGCGTCGGGATCGATGGAATCCCCGTCGTATTCTGCGGGCACGATGTCTGTCGCGACAGCCGACAGGGCAATATCAAACGTGTCCGTGCCCGAGCACATGGCGAACAGGAATCCGCCTGATCCGACGTACGTTCGAATTTCTTCGACCACAGCCGATTTCAGTTGACTGACTTTTCGATAACCGCGCCGCCTCGCCGTTGATTCCGCTTGTCGTTGTTGCTCGATATACCACTGCGAACTGCGATAACTATAAAACTTGCCGTATTGACCCGTGAAGTCTTCATGATGCAGATGCAGCCAGTCGTATTCACTCAGTTCGCCGTCGAGTACTTCGTCGTCGTAGATCATTTCGTACGGTACTTCAGCGTACGTTAGTGCCAGTAGAACGGCGTCATCCCATGGGAGCGTTTGATCAGGTGCATATACAGCGATTTTGGGCGCTTTCTCCAGACGAATAATGCTCGTATTGTTCGATTCGGCCTCGATTTCTGCGATGATGATCGATGTCTCGGCTCCCGACAGGTTTTCGTAGGAGATTCCTCTGATACGCAGTTCGGATTCGATCCGGTTTTCCTGTATGAGAAGAAACGACCCGCCGCGATAGTTCAGAAGCCAATCCACCTCCACTTTTTGTTGCAGCGCCCAATAAACAGCCCCATATGCCTTGAGATGATCTGACTGGGAAACATCCATTGGTATGAGAATATCCTGAGCTGCGCTCGACAGGCTTGTTGCGAACGCCAGGCCGGCGACGAATACGAATCGTAAACGGGAAAATAAATGCACGGGATTTAAGGGATTTCGGTCGAAAATCATACTCCATCACCCCGCAGCCTGCGAATCCGTACTCTGCTCTCCGGTACCAGCAGCGAACCTGGAAATTCACTCAGCAGGCGAGAGTAGGTGGCGATTGCAGCCGTCGGATCGGCGAGCTCCGTAGCCTGAATGTCGGCAGCTTCAAACAGGCTTTTAGCTCCCAAAAAGCTCTCCGGTTGCATCAGGGGAATCTCAAGATAGGCCTGTAATGCTTCGCTGGTTTGGCCGTTATCGCGAAGCAGGTTCGCTCTTTCGAATCGCAAATCATCGGAGAGTGCATGCTCGCCGATTTGATCGAGAAGGAGTTCAATGCTTGATAGCGCCTCGTCGGAGTGTCGTTGACGTTTGAGCAACAGGGCGCGGGCGAAGCGGGTAAGCGGTGTGTCTAAAGAGTCCGGCCCCCGGTTTTCCATGAGGAGCAGTTTCAACTGGATCGCATCATTCGCTATGTCGGAAGATGTGTTTTCCTGCAGCGCCGAGGCGAGGGAGAGCGCGCTCTCAAACTCACCTTTGTAGAAATGAAGCATCGCCAATTCGTAGCGGGCGATATCTGCTATCTCACCGGTCCTGAGTCTCGATACGAGGCGCGAAAACTGAACCTCCGCACTAATCAGATCATCTTTTACGAGCATAAGACGGGCGATATCGAAGGCCGCATCGTCTGCTGCCCGATCTTGTGGAAATCGCGATACGACTTCCATCAGAATCTGTTCGGCTTCTTCGTATTTGAAGAAGACATCCTGCTGAAGGCGTCCAACCCGGCGGAGAACATCCGGGAAATAAACGTGATTCTTATACTCCCGGAGGAAACGCGAATACGACGCTAACGCCTCATGGTACCGCGTGCCCGGGATCGATGTACCGGACTCGTTATACACCTGAACACCTTCACTTGCGGCCCATCGTTCCTGCGTGAGCCCCAGCCCTCTGAGTGCTTCAGGTGCGATGGGGGCGTTCGGGTACCGCTCGAGAATATCATTGTAGGCTTCTGTTGCCACCCCGTAGGCTCCAGCCTCCGCCGCCACTTGAGCGAATGCGAATAGTACGCGGCCTTGTTCGTTCTCGAGTTGATCGATGGCACGACTCACGCTGAACGCTTCGCGGAACCGGCCGGCTTCGATATAAAGCCATGCAAGAATCTCGCGAAACGACCGCACGAGAGGCGAGGCCGCTACGGCGTTTTCCGTTTCCGCTATGCTCGTTTCCAGTACTCCTTCGTCAGAAACGAACTGATTCAACCGCAACCGCACAAAATTAAATTGTTCATTTGTTGATCTCAGGAGCGACAAATATTCCCGCATCGCCTTTTCGTGTTGCGACGACAGACCGTAGAGATACGCTAGGTCGGTCTGAAACAGGGTTTCGTCGTGCAGACGCTCGCGCCCCTGCTCCAGGAAGTCGATCGCTAATTCAAACATGCGCACCTGCATGGTGGAGCGGTACACGAGCAAGTACACGCCTGCAGAAGAAGGGTTGGTTTCTATCGCCTGCTGCCAGAATTCTTCGGCGAGATCCTCTTCCCCTTTCAAGAACAGAAGCCTCGCCTTTTCTGCAATGTACAGTGTAGGTACGGTCTCTCTCCGAATGCGCGAATCGACGAGCGCAATTGCGTCATCAAAGCGCTTAACATTTTCGTAGGCCGATCGTAGTCGTTCGTAGAACACGTGGGTTTCAGGACTTCGTGCGACCAGATCTTCGAGCAGTCCGATAGCCCGTTGAAACTGAGCGGCACGAATAAACGATTCAGCCAGTTGGAACCGGGTGACCAGGGTGCTGTCGGTCACCTGTCCGTTGGTATCCACGGGGGAGAGCCATGCGACAACTGCCACTGAGCAAACGATGAGTATGTTTCGGAGGTGTCGTTGTACGACTGGGTACCTGGAATTCATGAGCGTGTTTGCCCGGCTTATCTAAATGACGCTTTAATATGGCGCTCGAACCGCGTAAGTTTCATTCGTCTCCATTCACGCGTCTTCAATTTTCGCATCTGCAGATTTATGTGTTCGGAATCGGATATTTGAATCGAGCTCTCGTTTATAGCGCCTGATCCGTAATCAAGATCCAATGGTCGACCCGGCATCAAACGACAAGAAAGGCATTGCAGTCCTCGGTTCAACCGGATCGATTGGAAAACAGACCCTGGACATCGTGCGTCTGTTTCCGGATCGCTTCGACGTCCGCGTGCTGACGTCCGGATCGGCCATTGACATACTCGCGGAGCAGGCTAGAGAATTTTGCCCGGACGTAGTCGTCCTGGCCAATGGAGCAAGCGAAGGCGTTCTGAAAGATCATCTTTCGGATCTTCCCGTGCGCGTTATGACAGGCCCGGAGGCGCTGATTGAGGCGGCTGCATGGCCCAATTCGGATATTGTTGTTACCGCACTCGTGGGTTCGGCCGGCCTTCGTCCCACAGCCGCCGCCATGAAATGCGGGAAACGTATCGCACTGGCCAATAAGGAAACGCTTGTTGTTGCAGGGTCGATCATCCGCCCGATGGCGATTAAGCACCACGCTGAAATCATTCCTGTGGACAGCGAACACTCGGCCATTTTTCAGTGTCTGGTCGGTGAGCCCGCAGACTCCATAGAAAAACTGACGCTTACGGCGTCCGGCGGACCCTTCAGGGTGAGACCCCTGGATACTTTTTCAACCATTACGCGCGAAGAAGCCCTCGTGCATCCCACCTGGAGCATGGGTCCAAAAATCACGGTTGATTCGGCAACTATGATGAACAAGGGACTTGAAGTACTGGAAGCCCACTGGTTGTTCGACGTCGGCGCCGAGAATATTGACGTGATTGTTCACCCGCAGTCGATCATCCACTCCATGGTTACGTTTGTCGACGGCTCGGTAAAGGCGCAACTGGGTGTACCGAATATGAAAGTACCCATTCAGTACGCGTTGTGTTATCCGGACAGGTGGCCGGCGGATCATGCCCGCATCGATTGGGCCGATATGTCCGTTCTCGAATTTCATACCCCCGATTGGGATCGGTTTCCATGTCTCGGACTCGCTTTCGAGGCTCTGAGAATTGGCGGTGCCACGCCGGCTGTCTTAAATGCCGCGAATGAGGAAGCAGTTGCTCTATTTCTTCAGGATCAGATCCGCTTCACGGACATTCCAGCACTAATCGAAAAGATTATGGTGGAACTAGATGATGAGGATAGCGTGACCATCGATGATTTGATGCATGCCGATTGGCGCGCGCGCCGACGTATTCAGGAACTAGCAAACGCACGAGTTCATTAGACCGCACCTTAATTAGATCGTACCTGATGGACGGCGTCGTCGTCCCCTTACCGTTACATGGGTTTTTTGACCGAATCTCTCTCTTATATCGGCTGGGTTCTGCTGGCCATTATGATCCTGGTTTTCGTCCACGAACTGGGTCATTTCCTGCTCGCCAAGTTGTTCAAAATGCGCGTCGAGAAATTCTCGGTCGGGTTTCCGCCGAAGATTCTAAGCAAAAAACTCGGGGAAACTGAGTACGTCCTTGGCCTGACGCCTCTCGGAGGTTACGTCAAAATCTCCGGCATGGTGGATGAAAGCATGGACACAGAGAATCTGGCGTCTGAGCCCGAGCCGTGGGAGTTCCGATCCAAGCCAGTCTGGCAACGAATCATTGTGATTACAGCCGGAGTCGTATTTAATATGATCCTGGCGGCACTCGTATTCATCAGTCTGAACGCAGTTTATGGATTCCAGTCCGTTGCTCCGGTGGGGGCGGTTAAGGTCGATGATGGCTCGATCGCCCAGGATATGGGTCTCAGGACGGGCGACATTATTCACTCGGTAAATGGTAAGGATGTTGACGCCGATGCCCGTCTGACCAAATTGGATGAGATTCTACGTGCCGAGCGCTTCGTCATCGAAGTCGAGCGAAACGGCGAGCGTCTTTCGTTCTATGGGTTCGAAGACATCATGACTCGCCTCACTCGATCGAGTGGAATACTCGGCGTGTATCATGATCCGACCGTCATCGGTGATGTGCACCCCGGATCGGGCGCCGAGTCGGCTGGAATGCGACGTGGCGATAAGATCGAAGCCATCGGCGGTGAGCCGGTGACCTTTTTTACCGACATGTACGACAAGGTACAGAACTCGGAAGGTGCGCCACTCGTTGTGCGCTTCAGGCGTCCCGATTCGCTTGTTTCATTCGTGCCGGTAGGGGCTACGCTTGTTGAAGATGCTGTGGGTCCGGGGCTCGTATACGAGGCAACGATTGAACCTCAGTTTCAGCAAGATAAATACCTGTTGGGTGTAGCCAAGCTGCTCAATTTCAAAACGTACACCCCGGTTCAGGCAATCGGAGCGGGGCTTTCAGACACGTGGACCAACACGTTAGTGATCGTTACCAGTCTGAAGAGGTTGTTCACCGGCAAGGAGAATTTCCGTGAGAATATTGGCGGACCTATCATGATTGCAAAGGTCACGAAGGAGGCAGCGGACCAGGGCGCGTTCTTTTTCTGGAATATTGTCGCGATGCTCTCGATTACGCTTGCAATCATAAACATTTTGCCTATTCCGGCGCTGGATGGCGGTCATCTCGTTTTTTTACTGTACGAAGGCGTTGTCCGCAGGGAACCGTCACTGAAGATTCGCATGATCCTGCAGCAAATCGGAATGGTTATTCTCTTTGCATTCATGGCTTTCGTCATCTTCAACGACATTTTGAAGCTGTAGTGTGACCGTCGAACGCAGTGGTGTTTCTGAGCGCCGAACGTTGAATTCAATGTCCAGACACGATAAAACTGATCTTCAGTTGCAGGAAATCCTGACAGAGGCCGGTGAAATTCCGGATCACATTGCCGTCATTATGGACGGTAACGGACGATGGGCGGAACAGCGTGGACTACATCGTATCAAAGGTCATAAGGAAGGAGTTGAATCGGTCCGTGATATCGTTGAGGCCTGTGCTCAGTTGGGCGTCAGGTATCTGACACTTTATACGTTCAGTACGGAGAACTGGAATCGTCCCGCTGCGGAAGTCGGTGCCCTGATGGAACTTCTTATCCGTACACTACGGAAGGAGATGGATACGTTTCTCAAGAACGGCGTTCGGCTGCAATCGATAGGTGATTGGCGTCAGCTCCCGGTTTCCGCCCAGCGTGAGCTGGACGAGTCGATCACGGCCAGTTCAGAGAACGAACGCATCACGCTGATTCTCGCTCTCTCGTATAGTGGTCGTTGGGAGTTAACCGAGGCTCTGCGCACGATAGCCAAACGAGCGCAGGCAGGATATGTCGATCCCGAGACAATCGATGAGGCGATGATCTCGAATGCGTTGGAAACGGTTACTGTTCCAGATCCCGACCTGCTTATCCGGACCGGCGGCGAAGTGCGCGTCTCCAACTTTCTTCTCTGGCAACTGGCCTACTCAGAGCTCTACTTTACGGATGTGTACTGGCCCGCTTTTCGACGAACTGAGCTCTACGAGGCCATACGGGAGTTCCAGAGGCGTGATCGTCGATATGGAAGGGTCCTGGAACAGTCCTGATCGGCTAATATCAGGTACTACTCAACTGATGAATCGCCGGCAGATTGTGCTGGAAGCGATTTCTTTTTTCGCGTACCCATGCAAATACAATAATATTAATCTTTTCTTCGTTTCGTAGGGAACGACGAATCGCACTAATCTTCGCGAAACCCAGCCCGGATATTCGCCGTTAGTGCGCCACACTGGTAACATGGCACTCATCTTCTCCAGGATCCCGGGTTTTATGGCCGCACGATTCATATCAACACTTCTCGTTGCGGGACTTTTTACAGGCTCCGTTCAAGGGCAGGTCGGTACACCGTCACTGGCAAATGGACCGGAAATTCTGGAAATCCTGGGCCTGTCCATCGAGGGGGTGACAGACGAATATACCCGCTCATTCATTCAGCAAAGCAGCCGTCTCACCGTAGGTCAGCGCGTAACGGTACCTGGAGATCCGGCATTTGGCGACGCCATCCGAGCGATTTACCGTCTTGGCACCTACGAAGATGTTCAGATCGTAGAAGAACAACGAGTCGGTCAGGGCGTGTTTCTTGTAATTCGCGTGCGCAAGACTTCGACGCTTCGTGATTACGAGTTCTCCGGTATAAAGACGGGAGATCAAAAGGATTTGAGGAAAGAGGTGCCCCTCTATGCTCGAGGCGCGCTTCGTCCCAGTCTTGTTGCCCGCGCGGTGCAGGTCATTGAAGAATTTTATGCGGAGAAAGGACGACCGCTCACCGATGTTGAAGTTATTCGAACGGAACACGACGACAATACGGCTTCCCTGGAATTCAAGGTAGATCGAGGTCCAAAAGTTCGCGTGGGTGAGGTTATTGTCGGAGGCAATGAACTCGTTACCGATAAGAAGGTGAGAAGCTTCATGAAGACCAGGAAACCGGTCTGGTGGAAATTCTGGAGCCGCGGTCAGTACAAAGAAGTTGAGTTCAGGAAAGACCTCGATCGAATAGTAGAAGAGTACAACGAGAGAGGATTCTACGACGCTCGCATCGTGCGAGACTCGGTGTATCTGGATCAGCAGCCGGGGGAAAAGCCGAAGATGACTGTCTTGCTCGACGTGCACGAAGGTCCGCAGTACTTCATCCGCAATATCAATTGGGAAGGTAATACGCTGATCATTGATGAGTTTCTTACGGCGCAGCTCGGTTTTCTCAAGGGTGACCAATTCAATTCGAAAAAGCTGGACGAGAAACTTTACGGACGGGGCAAGGACGACGACATCAGGAGTATGTATATGAATCGAGGGTACATGCAGTTCAATGTGCAACCCAGAATCACGGTGGTCGGCGAAGACTCCCTCGATCTGACATTCGACGTATATGAGGGCGACGTCTATACATACGGCAATGTATCCATCACAGGTAATCGAAAAACGCGCGAGCACGTCATTCGCAGAGAGCTTTTGACCGTGCCCGGGCGAACGTTCAGCATGAATCAGATTAAGGAGTCAATCCGTCGCCTGATGCAGCTGAACTATTTCACGCAGGAGTCACTGGCCCCGGGACCGGGCGTTGAGCAGAATCCGGAAAAGAAGGAAGTCGATCTGTCGTACAATTTGGAAGAGCAGGGTTCGGACCAGTTGGAACTCTCCGGAACATGGGGGCGATTTGGCATCGTGCTGCAACTTCGATTCGGTTTCAATAATTTCTCGGCACAGAATTTCTTCAAGAAGGGCGCCTGGAAACCCCTTCCTTCTGGAGACGGCCAGAAACTTTCGCTCAGCGTACAGACCAACGGAAGGCGGTATCAGCAGTACTCGATTTCATTCACCGAACCCTGGTTCCGGGGTAGGCCTACACCGCTGGGAGGATCTATTTCGTTTTCGAAGATCTCGCTTGCCACCTTTTCACGGACTTCCACGGGCGATTTGCTGACATTTAATGGACGTGTGTTTTATGAACAGCGCCTGCAATGGCCGGACAATTTTTTCAGTACGTCAACGACGCTCGGGTACCAGTACTTCGACAACAACGATTATATCTCCACGCTGCCTACCGGCGTTAGTTCGGAGATTACGATCAAACAATCCCTGATGCGGAATTCGACGGACCATCCGTTGTTACCCTCGAGGGGATCGAAGCTTTTGCTCTCGCTGGAGATTGCTCCTCCGATCGGTAATCTGATTCAGTATCACAAGTGGCGCCTGAAATCCAGCTGGAATATGCCGCTTTTACAGCGTGTTTCCGTTGGAATCGGTATCGATGCCGGGTATATCGGGTCGCTCACGGGAAAGACGGTTCAGTTTGAACGGTTTATCGTCGGTGGTTCTCCGTTCGAAACACAGGGATTCTTCAATTATTTTGGGAAGGACATCATTTACATGCGGGCTTACCCGTTGGGCGCTCTTGGGCCGAGACAGGGCAATGATCCTTTCGGTGGACGCATTCTTAACATGTTTTCCTCCGAGCTTCGCTGGATTGCCGTGCAATCGGAGCAGTTGCAGGCGGCACCATATTTGTTTCTGGATGCAGCAAACGCGTGGGACGGATTCCGGAGTTACAACCCCACGGATCTATTCCGCTCGGCAGGATTCGGAGCACGCATGTTCTTACCGATCCTGGGTATGATCGAACTGACATACGGATACAATTTCGATTCGTTTGTGCCGGTAAACAACAAGCATAATGGGTCCAGGAAGTGGACCTTCCAGTTCAGTCTCGGTCAAGGCTTCGGGCAGTAGGGACCTACAGAACATGAAGTTTTGTATACAATTGTAGACAATAAACCCTACGATGGGAGGCACAAACCATGAAACGAACCAGCAAAATCAGTTCAGCCTTAATCGCGCTGCTGATCGTATCCTCTGCATCGACCGCATGGGCGCAGCAAAAAGTTGGATATGTCGATTCTGATTATATCCTTTCGAAAACACCCGAATACGTAACTGTTCAGCAACAGCTTGATCGCACGGCTGAGGAATGGAACAAGGAGATCGAAGGACTGGGTCAGGAAATTGAGGAGAAATTCCGTGATTATCAGGCACGCGAGCTGCTTTACACCAATGAAGAACGTCAGAGAAAGCGGCAGGTCATCATGAAAGCTGAGGAAGATATCGAGCGACTTCGCGCACGGTACTTCGGCCCGGACGGAGAGATCTTCACCCAGCAGGAACAATTGATGCGCCCGATCCAGGAACGAATATTAACGGCTATCGAAGAAGTTGCCACACAGGAAGGT
The DNA here is from genome assembly GCA_964527795.1 of uncultured Rhodothermales bacterium. Classification (GTDB taxonomy): domain Bacteria; phylum Bacteroidota; class Rhodothermia; order Rhodothermales; family UBA10348; genus SMXL01. The sequence goes on from CAZGOS010000060.1 coordinate 12,799, forward strand.
TTTGATTACATATTCGATAAGTCAGGAGACTTTCTGTTCCTGTTTGCTCGAGACCAGTGGAACATCAGCGATAAAGTACTTGAAGAACTTGGAATTGAGGTAAGCGGCCAGCCAAATCGGACGCCTGTGATTCGGAACTGACCGACTGCCATAACCCTTTATTTATTTATCTAATACCATGAGAATGCAAATGCGTTTGGGAAAAATCAGCGTACTCGCGCTTCTTATCACGAGCACCTTGAATCTGAGCGCCTCAGCGCAGGCGTTGAAGATTGGTTACGCCGATCCGGAAGTGATCATTACGTACATGCCCGATTACCAGGTAATTCAACAGCAAATGGCTGCCGAATATCGGACAAGCCAGGAGGCTCTTCAAGCACTTGCTGAGGATTTCCAGGAGCGCGTAACGAAATACCAGAAGCAGCAGCCATTACTGTCTACGGAGCGACAGGCCCAGCGCGAGGCTGAACTGGCACAACTGCAATCCGAAATCCAGGATTCGGCCGCCCGAAAAGACCAGGAACTGTCAAAGAAACAGGAGGACCTGATGGCCCCTTTACTCGAACGCGTACAGGAGGTGATCGACGAGGTGGCTGCCGAGAAAGGTCTGGATCTCGTGTTTCGTTCGCCGGCCATTTTGTTCGTGAATGAAGACACGGTTGTGAATATCAATCTGGATATTGCCGAGCGTCTCGGGATAGAAATCGACGAGGAGTCAGCGGAGAGCGAATAATTTTTCGAATCCTTGATCAAGGAAACGGCGGATGCTCCGGTTGGGGTATCCGCTTTTCTTTTGTAGGATTCGTACTTCCTATATTCCGTTTTTCCCTGACCTGCCGTTCGAAGACAATCTGCGAAATCGATGAGTACAGAAACGGATCCGCTGTCTGCCTCCGAGGTGAAGCGCGTAACGACACAGACGCTTCGCGAAATGAAATCCGCCGGGATTCCGATCGCGATGCTAACGGCATACGACTACACGTCTGCTCGGCTGCTTGATAGTGCTGGTGTTGATGTCATTCTGGTAGGAGACTCTGCGTCGAACGTGATGGCCGGTCATCAGACGACGCTGCCGATTACGCTGGATCAAATGGTTTATCATGCTCAGTGTGTCGTCAGAGGCGTGCAGCGAGCCCTGGTGATTGTCGATCTACCGTTTGGATCCTACCAGGGCAACTCAAAAAAAGCGCTCTCGTCTGCGATTCGTTTCATGAAAGAAGCAGGAGTTCACGGCGTAAAACTGGAGGGTGGCAAGGCCATCAAATCGACGGTTTGCCGCATTCTGGATGCCGGCATTCCCGTAATGGGTCATTTGGGGCTGATTCCACAAAGT
>CAZGOS010000061.1:0-14080 GCA_964527795.1 uncultured Rhodothermales bacterium
ATAAATCCGACCAGGCTGAGAAAGCTATACAGATTTGTGAGCGAGCGATCCCAGCTCTGCTTTTCTTCTTCGACCGTATCCGTCCGTACCCGTTCTTCGCGAAGTCTCGGCTTCAACTGCTCGACAATAGCGTCCGCGTCCCTGCCTTCGGGAAAATGAAAGTAGACCTCGTAGTCGGCCCTGCTGCCAGTCTCAAGCAGCGATCTGTCCAGGTGTTCAAGCGGAATATAAATGCGAGGGCTGAACAGCATGATCGCAGCCGTCTCTCGCGGTGTCTGAATAAGCTTGCCCGCTATGCGATAGGTCTCGACGCCGATTCGCACATAATCTCCGACTTCGGCATCGTACTGGCTCATGAGCGTTCCGTCAACGAGCGCATTCTTTCCACTGAGATACGAATGGGCCGCGTCGGCAGGTTCTGCTTCGATGCTACCGTAATACGGGAATCCTTCTTCCTGAGCTCGTATCGTGGAAAGGCGCACATCTCCTGTACGCTCGAAATACACCATCGACGAAAATGAAATTCTTCTGCTCTGCTCACCGCCGAGTGAATCAATGAGCTCCTGCATTTCGGGCGAAAAAGGGCGAGAGCTCTCAAAACTCAAATCCGCCCCAAGAAGCGTTTCGGCTTCCCGGTCGATAGCATTTCTCAAATTGTCTCCAAACGAGTTGATGGATACCAGCGCGGCAACACCCAGCACCATCGACGAGACGTACAATATCATGCGCCGCCGGCTGCCCCGACTGTCTCTCCAGGCAAATTTGAAATTCCAGGCCGTCATCTGTTCACTTCTTTAAACTGCGCAGTCGTGGACACGGAATCTCCTGAAGAGTCCGACGCTATTCGCCCACTTTTCAGACGCAGAATGCGGCCTGTTCTGGATGCGAGATCCATGTCATGCGTCACCAGAACCAGTGTCGTTCCCGCCGTGCGGTTCAGATCGAACATCAAATCCACGACGGCTGTCCCCGTATCGGAATCCAGGTTCCCGGTGGGTTCGTCGGCAAAAAGAATGTCCGGCCGATTCACGAAGGCTCTGGCAAGCCCTACACGCTGCTGCTCACCCCCGGAAAGCTGGGCAGGATAATGGTGGGTTCGCTCAGCAAGGCCAACCCTCTTCAGCAGATCGAATGCCACGTCACGGATATCTCTCCGTCCTCTCAGTTCACCGGGCACCATGACGTTTTCGAGTGCCGTCAGCGTTGGAATAAGACGAAAGGTTTGAAAAACAAATCCCACATGTTCATTTCGTACGCTCGCCCGCTCGTCTTCCGTGAGACCGTCCATTTCATGACCGCACAGAGTTACTTTTCCTGCTGAAGGATCATCCAGGCCTGCGCTGAGGCCGAGCAGCGTGGTCTTTCCGCTACCGGAGGGACCTACTATGGTACACGTATCGCCCGCGTTAAGATGAAACGAGATATCAGAAAGTACGGTGATCGTTTTATCACCACTGGGAAACTTCTTCGAGAGGTTTGAAACCGATAGAACGGTTGACATGATTGCTGAAATTGAAACCTGACCAGGCCAGGTCGGTTTTGTTGTGACGATTGAAAAAGTACGCGCCCGATGAAAGCGATCCTGCTATACACACTAATACTGGTTGGGGTTCTGACTGAGGTGCGATGCGCCGGCCGTGAACCGTCGACTGATTCTTCTGCGCCCGCTCCCACAGTCGCGCCCACAATCGTTCCCGGAGAGGCTCCCTCAAATATTGAGAACCGTGCGGCCGAAGTCGAATCGGAAACGACCGACCCCATGAAATCCAACGAGCCGGAAGGGAACTATCGCATCGTATTCCTCGGCGACAGTATCACCGCCGGTTTCGGCGTAGACGAGCAGCAAGCGTTTCCATCCTGGATTCAGCGCCTGATTATAGAACACGATTTGCCGTTTACTGTCGTAAATGCAGGTATCAGTGGCGATACGAGTACGGGAGGATTGAACCGAATCGAATGGCTGCTCCGAAATCAGATCGACATCCTGGTACTTGAACTCGGCGGCAACGACGGGCTTCGCGGGATCGACCTGGCGCTTACCAGATCCAATCTGTCGAGCATCATCGCACGAACACTTGAGCGCTATCCGGATGCTCGAATCATCGTCGCGGGCATGATGATACCACCGAACCTTGGCCACGAATACACCACCGAATTTCGGGCCATCTTCCCGTCCCTCTCAGAACAGTTCGGAGCGACCCTCATTCCTTTTATTCTGGAGGGCGTTGGAGGCGTTCGTGAGCTGAATCAAACAGACGGCATCCACCCTACTCCTGAAGGCCACGAAATAGTGGCTCGTAACGTATGGACGTACCTCGAGCCGCTGCTGGTTCAGATAGGCGACGATCAGGGCCGGCCACGATAGAACCACGGCCGACATGCGGAAGGCACGAACCGTCTGCCTGTTCTACAACTGCTTCACCTCGGAAACAACGGATGTGATCGAGTCCTTGGCGTCACCAAAGAGCATGCGGTTGTTAGCGTTGTAGAAAAGTTCGTTGTCGATGCCCGCGTAACCCGGGCGCATACTCCTCTTCAGAACGATGGATGTCTTGGAGTGATCGGCGTTTAGAATCGGCATTCCATAAATCGGGCTCGCTTTATCATGGCGGGCGGCCGGATTGACGACGTCGTTGGCTCCAATGATTAAAGCGACATCACACGTGTCGAATTCTCCGTTGATTTCATCCATTTCGAAAAGCTGATCGTATGGAACGTTGGCTTCTGCAAGCAATACGTTCATATGCCCCGGCATTCGACCGGCTACGGGATGAACGGCAAATTTGACCGTAATCCCTCGTTTGCCTAATTCTTCGGAGAGCTCTCGGACGGCATGCTGCGCCTGCGCTACGGCCATGCCGTAACCGGGTATGATGATGACTTTTTCTGCATAGGTCAGCAGAATGGCTGTATCGTCGGGCGTCGTTGAATTCACGGTCAGGCCTTCCGTGGAGACTCCTGTGGTCACCTCATCGTGCGTGTCACCACCAAATCCTCCCAAAAGCACGTTCAGAAGCGAGCGGTTCATGGCGACGCACATGATGTTCGTCAGAATGAATCCGGAAGCGCCAACGAGGGCGCCACTGACGATCAGTGCGGTATTGTCCAGCACGAAACCCGTCGCGGCCGCGGCCAATCCCGAATAAGAATTGAGTAGCGCGACGACGACCGGCATATCCGCCCCTCCAATCGGAATTACGAGCAGTATTCCAAGCACGAAGGCTACACCGGTAACTACCAGGGCGCCAGTCACAACGGGATCGGATACTGTCGGAAATTCGCCGGCTCCCAGAATCATCCAAACGATTCCGCCAATTCCTCCAAGTAGGAGAATGACGGTCAGAAAACGCATTCCGGGGAAGGAAATGGGATTCCCGCTGATTTTACCTGAGAGTTTGCCAAACGCAACAAAACTGCCGGTAAACGTGACCATGCCGATGAGAAGGCTCAGGGAGATTGTAACGGCAGCAGTTACGGAGAAGAGCATACCGTCCGGTCCCAACTGAGCGTTGGGCATCATGATCCGCGCAATTTCTGCACCGGCGACGCCGACGGAGGCCACGCCTCCAAACCCGTTAAACGCGGCGACCAGTTCCGGCATTCCCGTCATCTGGACTCGTCTGGCAAGTACGGCCCCGATAAAACCTCCGACGGCAAGTCCACCTATCATCTCGATCGGAGTGAGAATGTTATGCACGAAAAGCGTTGCAACCACGGCGAGCAACATGCCGATGGCAGCCAGTTGATTGCCCTGCCGCGCCGTGGCAGGTGACTGAAGCCGTTTGAGGCCAAAAATGAAAAGGACCGCCGCAATCAGATAGGCGATATCTATAAGGGCTGTTGCCATTTTGTCGATTCGGATTGAAGTGAAGTCTATCTAACTGATTCGTTCGCTCAGTCTCTCTTCCTGAACATTTGCAGCATGCGGTCAGTGACCATGAATCCGCCGATCACGTTGATCGTTGCTACGATGAGCGCCGCAAATCCGATCCATTTTGCCCAGTCTCCGCCGACCATGCCGGCAACGACGAGCGCCCCAACAATCGTGATGCCGCTGATCGCATTCGATCCGGACATCAGGGGTGTGTGCAGCGTCGCCGGAACTTTGCTGATCACCTCCATTCCTATGAAGGCGGCCAGTACAAATACGATGATGTTCTCTAATAGCATATCGTTTATACCGATTATGTTGTGACGTTGCCGTCGACGAGAGCTTTGACTCTTTCGTTTACAATTTTTCCATCGTGCGAAACACAGGCTCCTGCAAACACCTCGTCGTCGAAATTGACGGTGAATCCATTCTCGTCGGTGAAATCCTCAAGAATGGCCAACAGGGTTCGAGAATACAACTGACTTGCATGAACCGGCATTTCTGCAGGCAGATTTGTCGGCCCGAATATTTTGACGCCATGTTTGACCGTCATCTCGCCCGGTTCGGTGAGTTCGCAGTTTCCACCATTTACCGCCGCCATATCAATAATGACAGAGCCATCGTGCATGCCCTTCACCGCATCTTCGGTAATCAAAATCGGCGCCCTGCGACCGGGTATCAGTGCTGTCGCAACCACGACGTCCGACTTCTGGATAAACGGAACGAGAAGTTCGGTCTGCCGCTTTGCTTTTTCTTCCACAAGGGCTTTGGCGTAGCCACCAGAGTCCTGCATTTCATCCATTTCGAGTTCCAACTCCACGAAGGTAGCCCCGAGACTCTGGACCTCATCGCGTACGGCATCCCGGATATCGTATCCGGACACGCGAGCGCCCAGGCGTTTTGCCGTAGCGATCGCCTGTAGCCCGGCAACTCCGGCTCCCAGTACAAGCACATTGGCCGGACGGACCGTTCCGGCAGCTGTTGTCAGCAGTGGGAAAAACTTCGGCAGGTAATATGCAGCCGTAAGAACGGCTCTATAGCCCCCGATAGAACTCAGTGCAGAGAGCGCGTCCATTTTCTGTGCCCTGGATATGCGCGGAACAAGTTCCATGGACAGAGCCGTAATATGGCGCGCAGCCAACTTCGAAGAAATGGATGGATTATCAAGAGGACTGAGAAAACCGATCAGGATGGCATTCTCTCGCAGCAATGCAATCTCATCATCCGTTGGTGGTTGCACTTTCAGAACGACGTCGGCTCCGAACGCTTCTTCTCTAGTCCCTATGCGGGCACCTGCTTCTTCGAATTCGTTATCAGCGTAAAATGCGTGATTACCAGCTCCCTTTTCCAGTATTACGGAAGCCCCCGATTTCGTCAGGCGAGCAACAACCTCTGGAATAAGCGCGACTATATTTTCGCCGTGTGTGCGTTCGGTTGGAACGCCAATCGTATATGCCATTGTTATCGTTTCCAGGTCAATTTAAGACGCGCACTATATACGCAACTGGTTATAGGCACGCAACGTGAATTTGGAGCGGTATCCCCTACCTGAGTTGTGGGTTATTGCACTACAGTTTTAGCCATTGAGTCGTTCAAATTCGTCCATGAAGGAGACGAGAGCGTCAACCGCCTCCGGTTCCAGCGCATTGTACAATGACGCCCGCACACCTCCGACGCTGCGATGACCCTTCAAGGCAACGAGCCCGCTTGATTTTGCGTAATCGATAAAGGCCGATTCAAGATCTTCCGAAGCGAGTCGGAACGTTACGTTCATTAGCGAGCGCGATGCCACATCAGCCGTGCCCCGATAGAATTCATTCCGGTCAATTCGTTCATAAAGGACTGCGGCTTTCCGTTCATTTCGCGTCTGCATGGCCTCAAGGCCACCAAGATTCGTGAGCCATTTAAGAATTTTTTCGACGAGGTACACGGCAAATACCGGAGGCGTATTAAAGAGCTTGTCCGTGTGCGTGCCGTAATCCAGCATCGTAGGTAGATCACTTCGCCGCTTCTCGAAGAAATCGTTCCTGAGCAGTATAATGGTTACACCGGCCGGACCCAGATTTTTCTGGGCTCCGGCATAAATCAACCCGTGTTTGTCAACGTCGATCGATTGCCCGAGGAAATCACTGGAAGCATCGCATACGAGAGGAACGGATACGTCCGGCGTTGAGTGATATTGGGTTCCGAATATGGTGTTGTTGGACGTGTAATGAACGTACGACGCACCAACTGTCAGATTCCACGTTTCCCTGGCCGGTATCGCGCTGAATCCGCTATCTTCACCCGAGGCGGCTACATTCACATTTCCGACACGACGCGCTTCCGCCAGGGCTTTTTTCGACCAGGCGCCAGTCGTGACATAGTCCGCCGTCGTGCCGTCGAGAAGAAAATTCAGCGGAACCTGGTAGAACTGAAGAGATGCACCGCCCTGTAGGAAAAGAATGTGCCAGTTGTCCGAAAGTCCCAGGAGTGAATGAAGCTGATCCCTGGTACTTTCTACGATCGCAGAATACTGTAGTGAACGGTGGCTGATCTCCATAACCGACGCTCCCGCATCCTTGTACGAAAGCATCTCGGCTTGCGCTTCCTCCAATACGGCGACCGGAAGCACGGCAGGACCAGCCGAAAAGTTGAATTTACGTTCCATATTGTTGACCTCAATCGGGCGTTCGGACCGTTATGTAAATGAGCATCTAAAGATCGATCAGACTGACGGCAAGAACTTCTGAAATCGCTTGAATTCGTTCGATCACTTCGCTCTTTATTTCACCGTCAAAGCGGATGATGGCGCACGCGGCAGGAGCATCGGAAAAGATGAGATTTTCCATCTCCTGCACGTTCCAACCGCCATCACTCATTTCGTTCAGAATGGAAGCAAGAACACCCACGCGATCGACGTGACGGATCATGATCTGGTGAACAGCCACTGTCTGTGCGGCCATATTGACGCAGTTTTCGACGGAATTCGTTTCGGCGTACGTGAGAATCACCCGAACAGCCTCGTCCGCGATGGCCTCCTGGGCCTGCATAGTGGAAGCACCGATGTGGTGGGTAATATAGACGTCGGATCTCGACGCGAGTGGATGAGAAAACGGACCTTCCCTGGCAAAAGGTTCGTCCGAAAAAACGTCAAGCGCCACGCGAATTCCTTTTTCATTCATTGCTTTCATCATCGCCGATTCGTCTACGACGGAATGGCGGGTCGTGTTTATAAATAACGCTCCCGGTTTCATGGCGTCGAAGAACGCGCTGTCTGCCAACAATGTCGTATCTGCCGTAGCAGCGATATGAAGGGTAACGATGTCGGACCTGGAGGCAACGTCGACAGGAGAATCTGCCCGCTCAACTCCGAGCGACCCGGCCTCCTCATCCGTGAGTGAGCGACTCCATGCAATTATCCGCATACCGAACGAACGGGCACGCTGCACGACGGCTCTGCCGATATTACCAAGACCCACGACGCCCAGTGTACGCCCCTTGATACCGGCGGCGTTTCCGTACGTCTTCTTTTTCCAATTGCCCGCCCGGGCGTCAATCACATTATCCGGAATGGAGCGATCAAGGGCAAGCATGAGACCCACCGTCAATTCGGCTACGGCATCGGCATTTTTCCCCGGGCAGTTTGCGACGAAAATGCCGCGCACTGAGGCATTTTTTAATTCGATATTGTCATATCCGGCCCCTGCCCGAACGATCAATTCCAATTCCGGTGCGGCATCCATTGCCTGCGATTGCACATTCGTCGACCGGACGACAAGAATATTCGGCCGGCTTTCGGCCAATGCATGGGGGAGCGTTTCTGCTTTGAGTTCGGGTTGATTCAATACATCATGACCGGCTTCTTTGAGTCGAAGAAGGCAGGATTCGGAGAGTTTGTCCGCAATAAGAATGCGCATGGTCCTGGCTGATGAGTTGGCGCCCGGGGGCGGTGATGCAATGGGTGCATGGGGCGGTCATGCCTGAAAATATCGCTCGTGAGAATTCCCGTCAGAAAATGTGTACGAGTAAACCACTTCGCAATTTTGGCTCGAACCATGTTGATTTCGGTGGCATAAGCAAGCCGGCGTCCGAAACGGCAACCAGTTCGTCGATGCTGGTCGGGTACATGGAAATCGCCATTTCCGCCTGGCCCGAATCAACAAGCCGTTCCAATTCTTCCGTTCCTCGTATCCCTCCAACGAAATCAATGTTGCCATCCGTTCTGGGGTCCGTGATGTTCAGCAGGGGCGCCAGAATACGATCGCTCAAAATGCCGACGTCCAGTGAATCAACTACGTTGTCGGTCTCATGCTCCGGCAACTGAAAAGTGGTCCATTGGCCATCCATATAAACGGCCATCACTCCCTTTCTTCCAGGCATGGCTGAATCAGAAGGGTGTGATGCAAACATGGATTTCAATGTGGCCAGAAAGCCGGACGGAGAAGACGGCAACTGGCGTATGATGCGATTGTAAGCCATGATGTGCACGTCTCCCATTGGAAACAGTACCGCAGGAAAGTAGCTCACTTCGGAAGATACGCCCTCCTTTCCCGCCAAGTTTTCCGCCGTACGACTCGCTGCCTTGCACCGGTGATGGCCATCGGCAACGTAGAGCCTGTCAATATCACGGAAATAATCGACCAGGCGATTCGTGTTCTGCACGATCCAGATTGTATGGCGCACGCCATCCGGTGCCGTGAAATCATAAAGAGGCTCTGTCTCCGCCGTTTTCTGAATGACGTCTGCAACGCCTTCGTGGTCCTTGAATGTGAGCATGACCGGCTCGGCATGGGCATGCTGCTGCATGATATGGCGTGTGCGGTCGTCTTCTTTTTTTGGCCGCGTCTTTTCATGCTTCAGTATCGTATCGTCATCATAGTCTGCAACGGAAACACACCCGAAAACGCCGGTCTGTGGCCGTCGGTTCATGATCAAACGATAGACGTAGAGAGCCGGATAGACCTCCTGTATCGAATCAGGTCCATCGATATAGTTGCGCAGATTCTGCGCTCCCTTCGCGTAGACCTGATCGTCATATTCGTCGACAGCTTCAGGGAGATCGATTTCCGGTCTGATGATACGCAGGAAACTTCGGGGATTTCCCTCGGCGAGTACGGTGGCTTCTTTCGTGTTTATTACGTCATAAGGCACACAGGCTATCTGTGAGGCCAGTTCTGGAGAGGGTCTTACGGCACGAAATGGATGAAGAGTGGCCATGGTTCGATGCATATGCTCTGGCTGAACGTGTGCAAAAATACGTACATACTTGCACCCGCTCACCCGAATCGCTTAGAGCATTGACGAGTTAACAAAAAAGACACAGCTTCCCGAGGGAAGATTGTCTCCAGAATGACATTCGGATTGTTCGAGAGAATGGGTTGGTTGTTCTACGCGAAAAATAGTCGTAATTTATAAGACTATCGCGGGGTGGAGCAGCTGGTAGCTCATCGGGCTCATAACCCGAAGGTCGTGGGTTCAAATCCCACCCCCGCTACAAAAGAAAGGGCACGATTTGTCGGAATCGTAGCCCTTTTTTCACACTAATCACAGATCCAGGAGGTCGTTGGATCAAAGAATCGGACCAAGCTATCGTGCTGAGCCTTTGCGTCCCGATATCCGATTTCAAGCAGCCGCTGAGCGTACGCCGGTTCAAAGAGAATCATTGACAGCCAGTCCGGGGATTTTGTGTCCCTGCTTCCAAGTCCTCGGGCGAGTAGCCCCAGAACCCCGTCAAGGTCCGACTCGAATTCTCCGGACAATTTTCCCAGGTCCGTCGAGGGGCGTAAAACCAACAGATCGACAGGTCGCATCCCTTGTCGTTTTCGTTTCGGGATCACTCGCAGCAATCTGTTGATTCGTTCGAGCGCCAGGGCATCTTGATCAAGTCGATCGAGAAAAATCGCATTAAGGAGAAGTCCGAAGATCTGAGCGGCCGGTGGATAACCAATGACCACAGGTTCGTCCGCTTCTATTCGACTTCTTCCATAACGGGTAGAAATGGCTAGGATTCTGGTTGCTCCCAGATGGATGGCGGGACTCAGCGGTTCAGCCAGGCGGATACCGCCGTCGCCGAACCAGGCGTCACCCAATTCAATCGCTGGAAACAGGAACGGAAGGGACGAAGAAGCCATGACGTGGTCGATTGTCAGAGCCTGCTGAAAACTAACGCGACGGGGCCGATCCCATGATTTCAATTCACGTCCTTCCGCCCAGGCAACCGTCTGACCCGTGCCGTAATTCGTTGTGATAATGGCACAGGCGTCGAGCTTTCCGCTACGAATATTTTCAGAAATGCCTCGCAATCGGCCATCCGGCGAAGAGAGAGTACGAGCGAGAAAAGCGCGCAGAGGCGCGGTGTTGAAGAGTCCCGATCGCGGCATCATTTCGTCGGAATCATCGGCTCCGGCCTTTCGCAGGGCGTTCCAGAATAGTTCAAATCCTGAGGAAGCCTCATATACATCCTGCGATCGCAACTGCCCCCAGGCATCGACCAGGTTTTCCACTGCGGCTGGGAAGTCCCGCGCATCGTTTGCCAGGTAAGCCGCATTCATCGAGCCGGCGGATACACCCGTAATGATGGACAGGTCAATATGCTGAATCGTTTCAGCGATGTATTGCAGAACGCCCGCCTGGTATGATGCGCGCGCTCCACCACCGCTCAGAACCAGTCCATAGTGACACCCATCATGCCTGTCTGCTCGCCGCTGCTGTAATTCGTCCAGAAAGTCCCACATAGTGAATTCCTTTTTATCTTCGGACTGCGGCAAAATAATCGCGGTGCCGTAGAGGAAGAATTGTAGAACGAAACATGTCGCTCATCGGAAATTTAGGTATCGTACCGGCTCGATTTATAACTTTCTCGATAAGTTTGCAGGATTCGCGCGCCCTTGAGTAATGTCCTTTTCGTTTTCATCGACGGTATTGGATTAGGTCCGAACAATTCTTTCAATCCGTTTTCTACTGCCCGGCTACCTGGATTTGAGAGACTGTCCGGTGGTCAGGTTTGGACCGATCGTGCATCTCGGGTCGATGAGGCTGCACGCGTCTTTAAAGCCATCGATGCCTGCCTGGACGTACCAGGATATCCCCAGAGTGGTACCGGGCAGGCAACCCTTTTCACAGGTGTAAATTGTGCCGAACTGGCCGGGCGTCATTTTGGACCCTTTCCGCATTCAACATCGTTGCCCGTTATTGCTGCAAAAAACGTTTTTTCCCGCGTAAAAGCACTCGGTAAAACACCCGCTTTCGCCAACGCCTACCCTCCCATTTTCTTTAAAATAGCCGGAGAGAAAAATCGTTGGCCTGTTACGACGCGTTCCTGCCTTGAGTCGGAGACCCGCATTCGAACGATGGAGGATCTGAAACAGGGAAGAGCGTTGGCTGCAGACATCACCGGGCAGGGATTGCGCGATCGCTTCGATTTGCCGATCGAGGTCATCGCAGAAGACGCGGCTGCGGAGCGATTGACCGCCCTTGCGAAAGAGTATGTTTTCACCGCATTTGAATACTTCCATACGGACCGTGCCGGACATCTGATGTCTCATGACGAGGCCTCAAAGTATCTGTCCTCATTGGACGTGTTCCTGGATGCCCTCGCGGATAACACCGTGCAGAACGGCCATACGCTTCTGGTAACCAGCGATCACGGAAATATTGAAGATCTTTCCGTAAAGACGCATACCGAAAACGCAGTGCCGTTTGTGGCCTTTGGAAAACACGCCGGTCTATTCAGGCACGTTCGATCCCTGGCAGACGTCGTGCCTGCTATTATGGATGTTCTTTCAGGGTAGAATTGCCGCATCTGCTTCTTCTTCCGTGGTGAACAGTCGCCCGGAGGTGATTTCCAGCACGATGCGATCGGCATCGTATATCTCTCTCAGTGCTTCCAATATCGCTCTAGCATCGACGGAAATCGTACGCGCAGCCTGATCCGTATAGAGATACTGGTTGGGAAGCGACTCCATATTACCATCAAATACGAGGCCCACGATTTCCAGGTCGACATTCAGTAACGGCGATCCGGAATTCCCTCCGGTAATGTCATTCGTTGAAACGAGATTGAACGGCGTTTCATAGTCGAATTCGGGCCCCGGGTTTTCCCAGCTTTCGGGAAGCTTCCACTCTACCCTCCCCGCATGCGAGAGAGCCTGATCGTAGAGACCGTAAAAGGTCGTAAATGCCGGTGCAATCGTTCCGTTATAGCGGTACCCTCCTACGAAACCGTCGGCTATGCGCAGAGAAAATGAAGCGTCCGGCGGCATGGATTCCCCGTAGACTGTAAATCGCGCACGGGCCAATCGCGCCGCAAACGTCTCTTCTCTCGTAATCAGGTCTCGAAGCTGCTGATCCAGCGTGAAATAGAGCGGCGCAAGGCCATTTATCACGGCAACCGTCACGTCTGCACTGGCCAGATAGTTTTCATCCAACAGGGCTCGGAACGAGGCAGAATCCGCAAGAACCGAGAACATCGCGATCGAGTCTGCGAGTGCTTCGGCCGTAGAGTTCCTGAACAGACTCTTGATTGTTGGATCCGCGCTTCCCAGAAATTCTTCAAGCTCACCCAAACGGTGCTCGATTACGTCCCGCTCAAGCTCCCGAGGCCAGTCTTTTATTTTGAGCGCATCCGTTCGGATATCCTTCAGCGCATCCGGAGGCGCCCCGCGCTGCCTCAGAAGCTCATAGATGTAACCATACATCGCTCTCGTCAGAATATGGGAGCTGAGTGACGGATTCAGAAAGTGTGTGAACGCCGAAGCTTTGGCTGCGGAGGCTCGTTTGGCGACCTGTATGCGTTCGATGTCTCCCAATACGGAACCGTACAGGTCAGACAATGAATCCGACTCGGCCAGCGCTTCCTTCAGAGCGAGCTCGGCCGAAGCTCTGCGCGCTATCAAACTCCCCTCGGTCAATCCGTCGAGTTGTCCGATCTCGGACTTGAGGGCATTTTTTATGGAGAAATAATTGTTGCGCACATCGAACGAATCTGCAGCCTCAGGATTCGCCGCAATGAATCCGGCGAGGATATCCGCACGGTCTCGATAGACGCGGATATTTTGGGGTACGGAATAGTCCCGAAAATATTTTAGCTGCGCAACAGTACTCAAACGACTCGTAGATCCCGGATTTCCGACGACGAAAACGGCATCGCCATCCCGGGCGCCTTCCTGGCTCCATCTGTAGTAATCCGGAGTCCTGAGCGGACTGCCGTCCTGATCATACGCCCTGAAAAAGCTGACATCCAGATTGTAGCGTGGAAACGTGAAGTTGTCGAAATCACCACCAAAAAACCCGGTTTGAAGTTCCGGCGCCATGACAAGTCGAATGTCCTCGAAGCGCCTGAACGTGTACGTTGCATACTTTCCCCCATTGTAGAGCGCGATCACTTCCACGTGCAACGATGAATCCCGGGCCGACGCATCCGACTGCATTCTTTTTTCTATGGATTCTGCGCGTCGGCGGCGAGTTTCTGCCTGTGGAATTGAACCCGGAACTTCGAGGACGGCATTGTAGATGCGCTCGGTAATGTCGGTGATTTCGATCAATTGCTCGACATAGAGATCGTCCACTTTTCTTTCATCGGCCGTAGAGCCGGCATAAAATCCATCGTCCAAAAGAGTTTCGTGCACCTCGGACACGTCTGTTATGCTCGTTCTGGCGCAATGATGATTCGTCATAATGAGTCCGGACGGAGAAACGAACGAGGCCGAACAGAACGTTGAAAACCTGAGGGCACCGAGCCGTGCCTTTTCAAACCAGGCAGAATCGGGTGTGAACCTGTACGATTCTTTGAAGTAGTCAATGGGAGGATTGTCGAAAGTCCACATCTTTCCACCGTCGAATCGACCGATTTCTACTCTCTCGAAAGAACCGGAGCCTTGATCCGGCTGTTCATCGTCAGAGACAACCGGTTCCTCCCGAATAATATTTTCCGGTTGCTCCGGAAGAGTTGTCACCGACACCATATTTCGCGACGACGAACACCCTGAAACGAAGAGAAAGAGAAAAGCCGTTGAAGCTGTGCAAAAGGGGGGAAAACGCACCATACCAGAATTCTCGTATTAGATTCCGCACGGTTTCCCGTGCAGCCGAACGGTGAGTGAAGGATAGCCCGGGCCGATTGCGACGCGCCACAGGTTACGACCGGCGCACATACCGATTTTGATAAAACCAGTTCCTGACTGCATCATTCGATGTCGTCATTGATGGAACGAGCGGTGACACAGCATT
>CAZGOS010000062.1:0-14036 GCA_964527795.1 uncultured Rhodothermales bacterium
GAAACGAAGCAGATAGCTTCACTCCGGAAAAGAGGTGGGGAATACTCGTGGCCCTCGACACTTAACGTACTTGGACAAAATCCTGGCGATATTCTAATCTGCTGAAGATGAGTCTGTTAAAGTGGTCTCTTAAGAGTATCCTCCGCAGGTGCGTTCTCGTTTTTCGACATGACCAGCGTCCGGATCGGGAAGGGGATTACTATACCCTCTACGTTAAAGCGCGCGTGTAATCGTTTAACGAATTCGTGCCGGATGAGGAATTGGTCCGTAAACTTGTTGGCAGGGAGGAGGACGTCGAAGTCGATGCTCGAGTCCCCGAACCCTCGGTAACGTACGAGAGGGGATTCCCTGGGTACCTCTCCGGCTACAGCCTCAAGCGTCTGCTCAGCCACTTCGACCGCAACGCGCTCTACCTCCTCCAGATCGCTGTCGTAGCTGACACCAACGCGAACGGTGATCCACAAGCTCGTTACTGGAAGACTATAGTTGGTCACGATCGATGAAGCGAGCACGCTGTTGGGTATCACCACCAGGTTTCGTGAAGGGAATGTGCGAATGGTCGTGTGGCGGGCTTTTACATCGGTAACGAAGCCCTCCTCGCCCCCGGACAATTGCA
This sequence comes from uncultured Rhodothermales bacterium, assembly GCA_964527795.1. Taxonomy (GTDB): domain Bacteria; phylum Bacteroidota; class Rhodothermia; order Rhodothermales; family UBA10348; genus SMXL01. Next base: position 617 of record CAZGOS010000062.1, read on the forward strand.
GGTAGTCGTTAGGTCGGACCTGGCGGGAGAGAATAATCGAGATCCCCGCAAACAGGTTGCCGAGTGTATCCTGAAGCGCCAGCGCTACGGCCAGACCACCAATACCCAGCGCCGTGATCAGTGGCGTAATCTCGATGTCTAAGTTCTGGAGGATCAGGAACAACCCGAGGATGAAAATCAGGAGTTTGACCAGGTTGTTGACCAGCGTGGTAGAGGTGAGGCGGGCACCACCGCGGCTGGTGAACTGGTCCACAGCTCCCGAGGCCCACCGCATAGCCACAAGTGTCAGGGATGCAATGATGACGACGGTGAGGACCTTCCCCAGAATCGAACGAGTGTACGGATCAATATCACGTACGAGCATCGCTCCCCACAAACCGGCAGCAGTTCCCCAAATGGTAGGCATCAGGTGAAGCCCATCGATCAGCAGGTCGTCCCAGGTGGACTTGGTGCGTTTCGCGAGGGTGCGGAATGTGCGGACTAGAATCAGTTCGGTGAGTATACCTACCAGAAATCCACCCAGGATTAAACCGGCCTGTAGCACCCACGGCGTGTCAGTCAAGAAGTCTATCATAATAGTAGAGTTACCGGTTCGAGCTACAATAGATCAGCAAGCATTGGCAGGAATGATCGTAACTACCATGAATGTATCGATGAGCGATGTCTAAAAAAAGATGACGCGTAATCGCACGACTTTGGAATAGAACCCGGCTCTAATTGGTACTAGATTATGACTATTTACGACATTAGTATCTTTTTGTACCTAATCATCCCGGACAACAAGTGAACCGGAGACGTCTCCGAATTAAGAGAAAACCGATGGCCCGAGTGATGGTCGTGCTCTTTCTGCTCTTGACGATTCTTCCGGACGCCGTCGCCCAGGACGATCCGACACGATTTCTACGATGGGCCTATCAGGATTCCGGCGCTCTGTTGAAAGAAGTGGGTCCAAGGCTGCCGCTTTATGGCCTTGGCAGCAGAGTTTTGCTGGTGCCGGCATCGAAGTTCGATCAACAAGTGCTCAATAGCGTGCAGAACGGATACGAGGGCGTGTGGGGTCACTACCTGGATATAACAAATGAACTGGGAGGACCGCTGGCCGTCATCCCTCTCATCGGGATTTTCGAGGCTTCCATGTTAACGCGGGATACCAGATTTCAAGATGCCTCCTTTACCTCACTCCAGTCGTGGATATATGCCGGCCTTATCTCCGGAATTTATAAGGTTGTTTTTGGACGCTATCGCCCGGACTCGGGTCGTACACCGACGGATTATGACTTTCTTTCCGGAAACACGTCGTTTCCATCCGGACACGCCACGGCCGCGTTTGCCATTATTACGCCCTGGGTGCTCTACTATCCGCACCCCACCACATACGCGCTGTTTGCTCTGAGCACGGGTACCGCCATCGCCCGAATTGCCCAGAACAAACACTGGCCGTCGGACGTCCTGGCCGGTGCGGCAATTGGCATTTTCACTGCACGCTGGCTCACGAAGAGGCACCAGGGAACAGGTGCAACCCCTCGTCGCAGTGTGTCGCTTACGCCTGTCGTGGGATCAGGCGCACTTGGTCTGCAAGTAAACGCGCGACTTCGGTAAACACGGACAAGAAATGAACCGAAGCTCTCACGCCGTCAATGGCGAAGGACGCATTTCAGGATGGACGTCCGGGCTTACAGCGTATCGAAGAACTTTTCCATGCGTTGCCGCATGGCCGTATCCGGCATGGCTCCCGTAGCTGCTGCAAAGTTGTCCGTCAGATACGCCATCTTGTACGTGCCCGGAATGGCGCAGGTAACGGCGGGATGAGACACGACGTACTTCAGAAAAACCTGCCCCCAGCTCTCGCAGTCGATTTCCTTCGCCCAGTCTGGTAGCGGGCGATCGCCAACCGCGTCGAAAAGACGACCGCGTCCGTAAGGCAAATTCACCAGCACGGCCATTCCCCGATCGGCCGCGAGTGGCAGTAAACGATCTGCCGCAGCTCGATCCCTGAGCGAATAATTAACCTGAATGAAGTCCAGATCTACTTCTTCCATCATCTCCTCGAAGGCTTCGTGCTGCCGGTTGGAAGAAGTCGTCATGCCGACGTATCGGAAGCGTCCGGCTGCTTTCCACTCCTTCATTACGGGCAATATGCTCTGCCAGTTCATAAGGTTGTGAACCTGCATCAGATCGATGACGTCGGTTTTCAAATTGACGAAGGACCGTTCCATTTCCCGTATACCATCCTCGGTCGTTTCTTTTCTGACTTTGGTTGCCAGAAACAGCTTGTCTCTATTTTCCACTTCGCTCATTAATTCACCGATGAGCGGCTCTGCCACACCCCGACCGTAGGAGGGAGCGGTGTCAATGAGCTTGCCGCCCAGTTCGGGAATCTGCGAAATTACTTCCTTCCGCACAGCCCGCTCAGGGTCTGACGAGCTCAGATTGAAATTCCTTGCGGTACCGATTCCTACGACGGGAATCATTTCACCGGTCGAGGGGATGGGTTTGGAAATGAGTTCAGCGGTGGACTTGCCCAGCGCGGGCAGCTTTCCGAAAGCCAGTCCCGCTCCAATGCCGGCACTGATCTTGATCGCCTCCCGGCGTGTCATTTTCGTCCAGAAATCTTTCATATCGATAACCTCCGAATATCAACGGTTCGTTCTGTTCAATATCTATGGGCTGTGGCGCACTTGGTCGTCAAGCACATGGTCTTTTGCCGCAGCCTGCTGCGCAACGAGTTCTCGATTCTTGAGTCCCAGTCGATACGATACCCACACCCAGACGGCCGCGATTGGCACGGCGACGAAAGCGATACCGGCCAGTGAGAATCCGATTGCCCGAAAACCAGCATAGACCCAGGCGCTGACGGCATCACCGCCACGATACACGACCGTATCGATGAAATTTTTAGCCTTGTATTTCTCTTCTTTTCCGAGCACGACGTAAAGCATTTCTCTCGCCGGTTTCATGAGGCTGAAGTTACCTGCTCGCCGGAGAACTTGCATTGCGATCAAAACACCCAGGATGGGGGCGAAACCGAGAACGAGAAATCCCGCCGCAACGAAAATCGGAATAACTGCGAGCGTCCAGGCCATGCCCAGTCTTTTAACGATTCTTGCCGTGAAGAACACCTGAATGAGTATGGTCAGACCATTGGTCGCAAAATCCATCACTGCAAAGACAGCCGTCCTCTGGTCCGAATTCGAAAAACTGTCGCGAATGATCTCCGCCTGCTCGAAATACAAAAAAGTCGAAAGTGTAGCATACATGATGACGAGCAAGCCGATACCAAGCAGGTACGGAGATTTCAACAACAGTGGAATTCCCGCGAAGATGCTACCGCCCATCGGAGCTTCTGGATCCGGGCCGAGTGTCGTTCCGCCTTCTAATGCTCTCTTTTTCGACCAACGAGCGAGCCCGTGAATACATATCACGGCAACGCCCAGCAAACCAGCCGCGATCAGGAGTAGATTCGCCGATCCAATAATTCCTACAAGTCCAACCGTAATCGCCGGGCCCGTAAGCGCGCCAATCGTACCGCCGGCTGCAATGAATCCGAACAGTCTTTTGGCCTGGGGATTGCTGTAAATGTCGGTCATGAAACTCCAGAATACCGACACCACAAAGAGATTGAATACGGAGTGCCAGATAAAGAAGCCGCGGGCAACCCAGGCGTGGCTTACGTCGGAGACGAAGAGCAGGTAGAATCCGAGCACATTGGCGATAAAGAAGTAGTAGACGTACGGAAGAAACTGCCGCCGCGGATACTTGGTCGCGATCCATCCGAAGAACGGTACGAGGGTCACCGTTCCTATGAACGTACCCAAGAACAGCCACTGCAGGTTCTCGATGCCACCGGCGATGCCCATTGTTTCGCGCATCGGGCGAAGAATGTAGTTGGTGCAGAGAAGTGAGAAGAAGTAGACGAACGACAGCACGACCGCTGTGATCTCAGCCGGCTCGACGAGTACCCACCTTTGCAGAAACTGATGGAACCCGGAATGTTGATCGGTCTGCATAAAGGATAGGACTGGCGGGGGGACAGTAAATATAGACGAACCGGCCGGAAGCCGGATTCCAGTCCCAATCTACTTCCGCCTGATACCGGGCACATTCTGACCAGCTTGATGCAGTGTAAGACTGCCCACTTCTCCGCTTTCGTCACGATTGAACGTGACCTGCGCATCCACAATCTTCCAGTAGAACCTGTTTTCAGAACTGGGAAATATGGGAAACTGCGGCTGGCCGGTGGCCTGCGCCTGTAGTTGGGTGCCGTCCAGTGATATCGTGACCACAAATTCCGGAGTCAGATTGTACTCTCCCACGTATGACTGAAGCACCTCCAGGTCTACGACAACCTCCATATCAAGCGTGGATTCGTCTACTCCGAGCTCCTTCAATTTCTGTTTGATATTCTCGTTTCCCGGATTCAACTTCAGGGCTTTCCGGTACGCGGCGATCGCGTCGGACGTTTGACCCAGTTCCGAATAGATTTCTGCAAGGCGCTCATGGCCTGCAGCCTGGTCCGGGTGCGCTTCCGCAAGAATCTCGAAGACGGCGGTCGCCGCCGCCAGATTGCCCTGTTCGGCGTACAGATTTCCGAGATTCAGGATGGGGGGTGCGCTTAAATCATATTCCAAAGCTCCGGCTTCTTTCATTTCTGCATACTTCGGGGCGGCCGCGTCCACCCCGTGTTCGTCTATCGTAGAACGCAGAACCGCCGCTGCCGAGTAGAGGACGTTTATCAGGGCATACGACGAATCGAGCAGATGGAAACCGATATCGTCTGCACCGGCCGTCGAATTCGTTAGAACGACCACGCCGTAATTGCCTCCCCGGTTGAATCCGACAAAGCTTCTGTATCCGCCGGTGCCACCGTTGTGCCAGATGGATTCCTTCTCACCGCTGCGCCTGACGTGCCAGCCCAACGCGACGCTCATCTCATTCGCGCCCCGGTCAACGACCAACTGATGCGACAACTGCATCGCCTCAATTAGCGGATTGTCTTTTACGAGAAGATCAGCGGGTGCGTTTTCGAGGCCCATGTTAGCGGCAAGGAATCGAAGCATGTCCCGTGCCGTCGACCGGATGGCTCCCGCGCCGGCCAGCGTGGGGATATCCCAATTCTCGACCTTTCCTCCCTGATCATAACCGATAACAAGCCTGGTCTGCATCGCCGGTGAAAGTGTAATGCCCGTGTCGTGCATGCCGAGCACGTCCAGAATTCTCGAACGAAGCAGACCTTCGTAATCCGTACCGTCGCGCAGTGCGAGTGCGTGGCCCAGAAGTCCCACGGCCAGGTTCGAATATTCGTACTTCGAGCCGATGTCTCTTCTCAGTTCGTGTTCGGAAAGAAAAGCGTAGAGCTGCTCGACGCTGTAATCGGCATAGGGATTGGCCACATCGGCCGGCGCCATGTTGTCTGGAAGCCGTGGCAGGCCCGACATGTGCGTTGCGAGATGCTTCAACGTAATCTTCTTCCCATCGCGAGTAGGCATGCGAACGCTATCCGGCAGATACTTCTGAACAGGATCGTCGAGTTGGACCTCGCCTTTGACCACCATGTCGGCAAGCATGATGGTCGTGAACACTTTCGAAATCGAACCAATTTCGAAGACTGAATGCTCATCCGGGACCTGGTCACGGTCGACAGAAGTTGTGCCATAGCCATAGTACTCAACGACATCCGGTCCCACTACACCGATTACGATACCCACATTTCGTCCTCGGTCGACTCGTTGATGAATGCTTTCTTTGACAGCATCGGTAATCGTAATGGACTCCTGCGCGAACGCATTTGCAGTCGTCAGGAGAGCTAACAAAAGCCCTCGGTACAGCGCCTTTTGAAAGAGGTTGAAGAAGGAAGTCATAACACGGTCGAGTTGTTCGGGAGGAGTGGTGATGCTCTAATGCGAACCAGTAACCTTGTTAACAATAAAGTCTGCCAATGCCATTTCATAACAGGGAATGACCCGCAGGGAAAAAGACCGTTTTCCGGTAATAATGGCACAAATCGGCTTCAGAATTTCCCGTCTTGCGCCGATACCCGGAGAACCGGAGGAGATATGAATTGCCGTTCGAAGTGAACGGATAAACACGCTCTCCAGAAATCACGAACGCCCTGACATGAAGGTTAAATTCCTCGTAGTACTCTTCCTTCTTCTGGCGGAGATGGTTTATGCCGGTCGCATGATTCTGCACACCGAGGATCACGATGTTATCGAGACAGTGCTGAAAATTCCCGGCATCGGGGAGTGGTTTTACGAGTACCGGATGGCCGACACCCGCATGAAAGCCGAATCAGGTGATGTACACGAGATGATGGCCCTGTACTTTCAGGCCGGCTCGATGGGCAACGATGAGGACGAACACCTCGCGCTTACCCTACTGCGCGATTCGGGATCGGCTGCTGCGCAATTGTTTCTCTTTCTGGAAGAAGGCGGAGAAATCGCGCCAGGTGGAGAGCGAGAGTACATGCTTCTCGTCACGCGGGCGATGAGAGAGAACGTGAGGCCTTATCTGATGAAAGGCGACGACAACATGGCCTACGTTCAACAGTCTAGGCGGTATGCGGCTGCACTCGAATCGCTAAATGTTAAAGCAGGGGAAGGCGACCGCAACGCGAAGTGGATTCTGGACAATATGGACCGGGAGCAAGACTGAACCTGCGCCGTCGATCAGACATGATCCGGGGGTCGTATCCGCTCCATTTCTCCACTCTGAAGCTTTTCCTGATAGACTTTCCACGTCATCGACGGAATCGCGGACTCCGTTTCCACCATAGTGATGCAGTCACTCACGGGGCAAACCAGGGAACACAGATTGCAGCCAACGCAGGTGTCCTTCTTGATTTCGAACCGGTTCACGTAACCTTTTCCTGCACCGGCAAAGACGCGTTTCCCGCCGCTGATCATCACCGAAACCGATGAGTCCGCCGGATCGATCTCGGTCTCCGGAATGCGCGTCATGTTGATCGATTGATGGGCGCCGTCTTCACACGCGATGTAACAGAGGCCGCAGTGGATGCATTTCTGCTGGTCGATGTCGGCGATAACTTTATATCCCAGATCCAGGTCTGCCCATTCCCCGACTTTAGACACGGACAGGCCGACAAAGTCCGAGATCGTCGCATAGCCTTTTGAGACCATCCAGTTCTCAAGGCCGTCCAGTAGATGTTCGACGATCCGAAATCCATAATGCATCGCGGCGGTACACACCTGCACATTTGAGGCTCCCAGCAGCATGAACTCGATGGCATCCTGCCACGCCTGAATGCCGCCGATCCCGGAAAGAGGAAGCTCTACCTCGTCGTCCAACGCAAGCTGATGCACCATATTCAGCGCGATCGGTTTGACGGCCGGGCCGCAGTATCCACCATGCGATCCCCGTCCGGCCACGTGGGGTTTTGGCAAACCCGTGTCGAGGTCCACACCCATGATGGAACTGATGGTATTGATAAGCGAAAGGGCGTTCGCGCCACCGGCCTTCGCCGCTCGAGCGATGTATCGAATGTCGGCAACGTTCGGTGTCAGTTTGATGAGCACAGGCGTTGTTGCCACTTCGCTGACCCAGGCGGTCACCATTTCGGTGTATTCCGGTACCTGACCGACCGCAGAACCCATGCCCCGCTCGCTCATGCCGTGAGGGCAACCAAAGTTGAGCTCGAGCCCGTCGCAGCCCGTGTCCTCCGTCCGCTTGACCATGTCGTGCCAGGAATCGCGGCTGGACTCCACCATCAGAGAGACCACAACCGCATGGTTGGGAAACTCCTTCTTGATCTCAGCGATCTCACGAAGATTGGTATCGAGAGAGCGATCCGTGATGAGTTCGATATTGTTGAGTCCCATCAACTTGCGGCCATCGTAGTCGACGCCGCCATAGCGGGAGGACACGTTCACGATCGGTTCGTGTCCGATCGTTTTCCAGACAGCGCCGCCCCAACCCGCTTCGAAAGCTCGACGGACCTGGTAGGCCGAATTCGTCGGTGGACCGCTCGCAAGCCAAAAAGGATTTGGCGATTGGATGCCGGCCAGGTTTGAGGATAGATCAGGTTTCTTCACGAGAGTAGGGATGGGATAGAGGTTTTCGTGAGCCGTTAAAGTGAGCCGGTACCGCCCAGATAAGAGTCGATGCCGAAGGCGGCCGTTTTGCCCTCCTGTACGGCATCCACGATCTCGGCACCTTTGCTGGTGCAGTCACCACCGGAAAATAGACCATCGACACCCGTCGCTCCCGTCTCCGCGTCGATACGGAGACAACCGTGTTCCAGGTGCAGGCCGTCCGTCTGGTCAATGAGACCTTCTCTGGGCACCTGGCCGAGTGCCTTGATCACCATATCGCAGGGTAGCATGAATTCGCTGTCCGAAATGGGCGTCAACGCGCCCGCTCGACCTTCGCCTGAAAGACGAAGTCGTTGCATCCGGATTCCCGTCACTGCGACATCGTCACCCAGGAAGCGGACCGGTTGTACGAGCCATTCGAACTCGACACGATCCGATTTCGCGAGTTCGTATTCATACGCGAATGCCGACATCTCTCTGGCCGTGCGCCTATAGGCCATCGTGACATGCTCGGCGCCCAATCGGACGGCTGCCGTTGCCGCGTCAATAGCTGTATTTCCCCCGCCGATCACCACGACACGTTTTCCGACCAGGCAGTCTTCAAGAGGTCCGGTATGGGTCTGGGCGATAAAGTCGAGCGCTTCCATGATTCCGGGCATCTGTTCACCCGGAATATGCAGCCCGGCCGTCGCCCCGAGACCAATTCCGAGAAACACAGCGTCGTACGTCTCTCGAAGCCCGGACAGCCGAGCGGCATCGATGGTTACGCCGAGTCGAATTTCCACACCCATGGCCTTGATGGGCTCGATTTCCGACAAGGAGAACTCGGTCGTGATTTTGTAGGCTGCAATTCCGAGCGTATTGAGGCCTCCGGGAATATTCCGGGCTTCAAATATAGTAGCGGCGTGCCCGAGCCGGCGAAGCGTATAGGCGCACGAGAGCCCGGCCGGTCCCGAACCTACGATGGCAACTTTTTTTCCGGTGTCCGGTCCCGGAAGAATCGAAGGCGGTGCTGAGTCCGTGGCGTACCGCTGCAATCTGCCAATCTGAACGGGATCGCGGAGAAGCGTATTGTCGACGCAGGCCCCTTCGCACAGAACCTCGGTCGGGCACGCCCGCGCACACGAACCGCCGAGTATGTTCTCGGAAAAGATGGTGGCAGCCGCACCCGTTGCATTCTCGTGCAGAATCTGACGGATGAAGCGCGGGACATCGATACCCGTCGGGCAGGCTCGCGTGCACGGTGCATCGTAACAAAAAAGGCACCGCGCTGCTTCGGTAACCGCCTCATCCCTCGAAAAGGCCGGATGCAGGTCGGAGAAATTGTGCGAGAGTTGTTCAGTTGTCAGACGAGTCTTCTCAATCATGCTGATTCTGGTTCATACAGTCCGGACTACGACATCCAATTGCTCTTGTCCTGATCCGACCATTTCGTCGTGATTTTCTTCGTACGCGTCCAGAAATCAATAGCAGAATCGCCCGTGATGTCGCCTGCGCCAAAGCTGCTTTCGTTCCAACCGCCAAACGCAAACGGCTCCCTCGGAACGGGAACACCGATATTCACACCCACCATTCCGGCGCCGGCGCGGTCCGTGAAATACTTTGCTGTTCCTCCGGACGACGTATAGATCGCTGCAGCATTTCCATACGGATTGGCGTTCTCAATTTCAATCGCTTCATCGAGTGTGCTGCACCTTATTATCGTCAGCGTCGGTCCGAATATTTCATCGCAGGAAGCTTCGTGATCCGCCTGTGCGTGATCGATAATGCACCCACCCAGGAATCGACCACCCTCAGGCGCATCCTCGGCGACGGCGTTTCGACCGTCCAGGATCAGTCTGGCCCCTTTTTCTTCAACTCGGTCCAGATAACCCGTAATGCGTTCGTAGGCGGCTTCACTGATAATGGCTCCGATATCTCTGGCGGCTATGAGGGCCCCCATTTTCGCGCGGATAAGGTCCAGGATGTGATCGACGTTGCCTACCGCTACGAGCACGCTGGCCGCCATGCACCGCTGACCCGCGCAGCCGGTCACGGACGCAACCACGTTCGTAGCCGTCATTTCGGGATCCGCGTCGGGCACGACGATCAGGTGGTTCTTGGCGCCACCGAGTGCACGTACTCTCTTGCCCGCCGCCGTGCCGCGCGCGTAGACCTTTTTGGCTACGCGCGTCGAACCGACGAAGCCAATCGCACGGATGCCGGAATGATCACATATCGCCTCGACGATTTCCCGGTCTCCGTTTACGACCGAGAAGATGCCGTCCGGCAAACCGGCATCTTTCAGAAGCCGCGCAATTTCCAGTGCGCTGAGCGGGGTTTGTTCGGAAGGCTTGAGAATGAAGGCGTTGCCGAGCCCGATGGCCATGGGAATCATCCACAGCGGCACCATGAACGGGAAATTAAAGGGCGTAATGCCGGCGACGACGCCGAGGGCATGTCGCTGCATTCGGCACTCGACACCGCGACTCACGTCCTGAATACCGCCGGACGCCATCTGTGGAAGGCTCGCCGCGTATTCCAGACATTCCACTGCTCTGAGAACGCTACCTCGCGACTCATCCGGAGTCTTACCGTTTTCGCGCGTTATGACATCGATCAGATGATCGAGTTCATCTTCGACCTGCGCTTTCATTCTGTAGAACACCTGCACGCGATCCTTGAGCGGCGTGGTGCCCCAGGCCGGTTGCGCCTCACTCGCAGCCTTGACGGCCGCGGCAAGCTCATCGGCTCCGGAGAGTGGCACTTCGGCCAGAATTTCTCCCGTCATCGGTTCGGTAACGGGCAAAGAGCGATCGGATGAACTCGTTATGCGCTGCCCGCCTATCACGTTGGGCAGCATTCGGCTTGTCAGAGTCTCAGTCATATTCAGTCGTCAAGTTCAGTCGTGATGTTCAGTCGTCGTGTTCAGGCAATGAGTTAAACCTCCTTCATTTCAGGCGCTGTTTCGGCACGGGCAAGCCCGGCCGTTTTTCGTGGCAGCCACTGACCGCGCCCCGCTTCGCCTACGACCTGATAATCTCGCACGATCACGTCGCCGCGCGAGAGCGTCGTTCTTGAAAATCCAGCCAGCGACCAACCGTCGTACGGCGACCAGTCCGCGTTTGTCTCCATTTCTGATGGATCGACCACGATTTCGTGCGTCGGGTGAATAATTGCGAGGTCTGCATCCGAACCGACCTGAATGGCTCCTTTGCGCGGATACAGGCCCATGATCTGAGCCGGGTTCGTCGATAACAGGCGGCACATTTCAACAATGGATATTCTCCCGAAGCGAACGCCGTGTGTGTACACGATCGGAAGAAGGGTTTCGAGCCCCGGCAGTCCCATGGGTATCTTCGTAAAGTCGCCGTGCCACATCGCTTTCTGCTCTCGCGTAAACGTGCACGTGTCTGTGGAAACAACGGACACCTCTCCACTCCGCATGCCCTTCCAAAGGCGAAGCGAATCCTCCTGTTTCTTGACCTGAGGACAGCATGCAAACAGATGACCGTCCTCCTGGTCGAACACCGAGTCATCCAGGACCAGGTACTGGGCGCACGTTTCGGCCAGCACGGGTACGCCACGAAGCTGGGCGGCTTTGACAAGGTCCGACCCTTCGGCAGTCGACAGATGCACGATGTAGAGCTGCCCGCCCGTGATTTCACTCCACATGACGGCGCGCTGAATGGCCTCGGCTTCAATGAAATTCGGCCGTGTCATCGGGTGCAGATTGGCTCCGTATTTCGCCATCAACTCGGGAGTATGATGCCGCGCGATGAGTTCATCCAGCACCCGGGCCGATTCGGCGTGAACGAGCAGCATCGTATTGTGCTCGTTCATCTTCTCGAGCGTGCCGAACATGGCCCGGTCATCCGATTGCCACCCTTCAGATTCGTAGATCATGAACTCCTTGAACGTAGAGAAACCCCGTTCAATCATTCCCTCGATCTGGTCCCTGTGTTCGTCCCACCGGGTTATGCAGATATGAAACGTATAATCGATGAGGGCTTTGTCCTCGGCCTTTTCATGCCACTTATCTGCTGCGTCACCGAGCGAATCTCCTTCGTACGGAATGGCAAAATCGATCAGTGTGGTTACGCCCCCTCTGGCGGCTGCGCGCGTGCCCGTCGTGTAATCATCCGACGATACGGTGCCGCAGAATGGAAGCGCCAGGTGAACATGCACGTCGAGCACACCCGGTATGACGTAGTGCCCGGATGCATCGATTTCGTGTGCGCCGTTGGCTTCAGCCGAGAGATGGGCGCCAATAGCTTCGATTTTCTCACCGACAATTCCGATATCGGCTTGCATGGTGCCGCCGGGAGTAACTACGGTTCCGCCTTTTACGATCTTGTCAAAATTCATTGGTCTGGTCCTTCTTCGGTTTGGTCCGTTCCGTTATTTCCGTGTGGCAGGCGTCAGGTTTCCGCGACCTTGAGTGCCATATCCAATACGCCAACGGCGAAATCGACATCATCCTCCGTAATGCACATGGGCGGTTTGATGCGGAGCACGTTGCCATAGAGTCCGCCCTTTCCAAAAAGAACGCCGAGTTCACGCGCAGCTTCCAATACCGTCCCGGTTTCTTCCGGGGCCGGTTCCCTGGTCTCACGATCCCGAACGAGCTCTACTCCGAGCATCAGTCCGGCCCCGCGCACGTCTCCGATCAGATGGTGCTGGTGCATGAGTCCTTCGAGACTCGATTTAAGTCTTCGGCCCACTACGCGTGCATTCTCCTGCAGACCTTCGTCTTCGATGACGTCGAGTACGGCAAGTCCGGCAGCCATGCTGACCGGATTTCCGGCATAGGTATTAAAATGAAGCCGTTTGGTGAATGCTTCCGCAATTTCGCGGGTGGTCGTAACCGCCGCCATCGGCACGCCGTTTCCAATTCCTTTGGCCATGACGACCATGTCCGGAACTACGTCATACCTTTCGAAGCCCCAATAGTGGTCGCCGGTGCGGCCGAATCCCGTTTGCACCTCGTCCGCGATGCAGATTCCCCCGTGTTCGCGAACGATGGCGTAGGCTTCCCTTAAATAGTTGGGTGCACCCATCGTAACGCCTCCGACTCCCTGAATGGGTTCGCAAATAAATCCAGCAACCTGTCCCGGCGTAGAAAACCGGATCAGGTCCCGAATGTCTTCGGCGCTCTTGTGAGCGATTTCCTCCGGCGTGCCGTCAAACAGACTCCTGTACGGATCCGGGCAGATTGCGTGGTGGATTCGAGTACCGAGCGGGATATCGCGTTTCCAGGTGTGGTGCGATGTGAGGGCGGCTGAAGTCGAAGACATACCGTGGTACGCGTTGCGCTGTGCGATGATGTCCGTATGGCCCGAATACGCCCGGGCCATGTTGACAGCCAGTTCAGTGGCCTCGCTGCCGCTGGT
>CAZGOS010000063.1:0-13929 GCA_964527795.1 uncultured Rhodothermales bacterium
GATAGACGGGACGCACGTCGATCTCGTGGGCGCCTTTACGAGTGAGATGCGAGAGTCCGACGAGCAGCTGATCATGCAGAGCGAGGTGTTCGTCGACACGAGAGAGGGAGCCGCTGCCGAGGCCGGAGATCTTATTCAGGCTCGTTCAGGTGCCGGCTGGAGTTTCGATTCCATCATGGCCGATTTACACGAACTCGCCACAGGGCAATCACGCGGCAGGACAAAAGACGGTACAAACACCGTATTCAAATCCGTCGGGTGCGCGCTGGAAGATATGGCTGCAGCACGACTGGCCTACGAGCGCGTAATTGCGAGACCCCGAGTTACGTGATTATCGGAGGTAGTACTTGGGCTCCTGGTCGTGCACGAATGCCACGATTTCCAGATGAGACATAATGGGTGACGCTTTCACTTTCGTCATCAACACCTCTTCGACCTGAAAAAGTCCCGTCACGTTATCCATATATACGACGATCTTCACCGGTTTTAAATCACCAGTGCCAATTTCGACGCGACTAACAGCATTGGCGGAATACCGATGCATATCCCCGACAGAAGGATCTCGATCGAGGTTTAACGGGATCCGTGATCTCCCCCTCGTCATATCGGTTCCGTCCGCAATGAGAACAACGCCGGCCTCTACGGAATAGATGCGGATGTTAGCCATATGCCCAACAATAACCTCATGCGCCATCGCGCGAACGACCGCTTGTTTCGCAAAGTCACCTCCGTACAGCATTTCGACATATTTGCTGATCATCTTGTCTGTCAGAATGAGAGAATGCCACTCGTGCGCATCACGGGTAACCGCCATTCCTATATCGTGCAGAAAACAACCGAGTGTCGTCGCCACTGCAGAATCCTCAAATGTCCCGATATCCTCCCTCTCGAGCGAAGTCTGTACGCCTCCGTCGCGCAACAAACCCAGAATCTTCAGTGAGTTGTAGGTCGTGATTCTGGCGTGCACAGGTCCGTGATCATTGTACCCTAAACGCCGAACTGAAACGGCGTTTGCATAACTGTGATACAAATAGACTTCCTCGTCAGTCAACAACCCCTGAAGCAACTCATTCACTCTCCCTTCGGACCTCTCAAGCAGAACGCGGTCGAGTTGGTCTTCCTTCGGGGTAGGCTGTTTCCAATCGGGATAATTCTCTTCGCTCATCTGATTACAGGTACAAAAAAAGGGCGGTACAATAGTATCGCCCTTTTTTTGAATAAATCTACCGGTTAGTCGTCTACTTCACTGTCGTCGGAGACATCCTTCGACTCCTCCTTCTTGGACCGGGTTTTTGCCCTGGTTTTTGTTTTGGCGGACGACTTGGCCGTCTTCGACGTTGTCGCTTTTTTTCGGGTCGTTTTCTTTGGTTTCCCCTCTTCTTGAGCAGCTTCTTCCTGCTCTTCCGGAACAGCAGTTTCCGCCTCTTCAATTTTCGCCGCGTCTACTTCACTCGCAGCTTCTTCTTTCTTCTTTCGACCCCTGGTTTTTGGCTTCGGAGTTTGCTCTTCTTCAGAGGGAACCGCCGGCTGTTCCTGGTCCGTGGCACTGTCTGCAACCTCGGAACCCTTTTCGACCTCCACACCTGCCTCTTCCGATTCATCTGCTTCCAGCTTCGCCTTCAAATCAGCCAAACCACTGAGCTCCCCGAGGGTCGCGGGACCCGATGTCGCCTCTTTCTCTTTCTGGTATTCTCTTTTGTGTTTCTCCTCTAGCTTTCTGGCCCTGTGTTCCTTTTTTTCCACTTCCCGACGGTCCGCCTGGTCTTTTGCTCGCACGGATGCCTTTTGGCTGAGGATGATCTCCTTCTGGCCTGCCGAGAATCGAATCACAATGAGATTCTCCAACGTTTCTTCGATAGGATACGCGTCATCCAACTGGGTACTGTTCTGTAGTTCCTTTGTCGGGATGAACGCTTCAACTTCCAGTGGAAGCTCGACGACAAGCCCCTTGTCCTCAATACGAACGACTTTCGCCGATGTGATTTCGCCCTCCGCGTAGACCTGCGCAAACTGGCTCCACGGGTTGGTATCAACCTGCTTATGGCCCAGTGATATCCGACGATCGCTGGTATCGATATTCAGGACAACTACGTTGAGTTCCTCTCCCTTCTTGACCATCTCACCGGGATGCCTGACACGCTTGGTCCACGACAGGTCGCTGATGTGAACCAGCCCGTCGAT
Organism: uncultured Rhodothermales bacterium; assembly: GCA_964527795.1. GTDB lineage: Bacteria > Bacteroidota > Rhodothermia > Rhodothermales > UBA10348 > SMXL01. The sequence goes on from CAZGOS010000063.1 coordinate 2,182, forward strand.
ACCCGGCTCAATTTCAACGAACACGCCAAAATTGGTGATATTCCGCACGGTACCACACATTACTGTTCCCGGTGGATACCGCTCGGCGATGTTGGCCCATGGATCGGGTTCGAGCTGTTTCATGCCGAGGGAAATCTTTTTACCCTCGGTATCGATATTCAGAATCTTCACCTGGACTATCTGTCCAAGCGAAACGGATTGACTGGGGTGACGGATGTGCTCCGTCCAACTCATCTCAGAAATATGAACGAGTCCTTCGATTCCTTTCTCAAGCTCTATAAACGCTCCGTAATCCGTAATCGAAACGACTTTTCCTTCGACGGTACCGTCCGGCTTGTATTTGTCCTCGATCTTTTCCCACGGATGCGGCTGCAGCTGCTTCAAACCGAGTGAAATTCGCTGCCGATCCTTGTCGTAATCTAGAACAACAACATTAAGCTGCTCGTCGAGGCTTACCAGTTCCGAAGGGTGCGAGACGCGACCCCAGGAGAGATCCGTTATATGAAGCAGTCCATCTACGCCACCCAGATCGATGAAAACACCGAAGTCCGTAATATTCTTGACAGTGCCCTCCAGAATCTGGCCCGGTTCCATTGCTGAGAGAATACTCTGTCGCTGCACCTGGAGATCTTTCTCGATCAGGGCCTTGTGGGATACGACGATATTCTCGTTCACAGGATTGAGCTTTACGATTTTGAACTCCATCCGTTTTTCGAGATATGCGTCAAAATCCCGAACCGGGCGTACGTCGATCTGCGAACCCGGTAAAAAGGCCTCCAGGCCTTCGAAAAGTTCCACGATCATTCCGCCCTTGATACGGCGAACGATCGTGCCTTCGAGAATTTCTTCATGTTCATAAGCATGCTCAATTTTCTTCCATCTACGAACCGTATCTGCTTTCGTTTTGGAAAGGACAAGCTGTCCATGATAGTCTTCCAAACGCTCGAGAAAGACTTCAACTTCATCACCTGCAGTGATCTCTTCGTCAAACTCTCCTCTTGATACGATTCCGTCGCTCTTGAAGCCGATGTCGATGACGACATCCTTCTCTCCAATACTGACGATCTTACCTTGAACGATCTCATGCTCGGAGACGTGGATAAGCGTCGTCTCGATCATATCCCGAAGCTCGTCGGCTCCCAGCTCGTACAAATCGGGTTCGAAAGTCGTATCCAACTCGGCAAGACTAATAACGTCACCGAGAATCCGGCCCGTGTATCCAATCATGCCATCCGGCGGAGCTACCGAAGGTAATTCTTCGTTTTCTTGATCGGGACCAGGTTCCTGCTCCTGATCCCGGGGGTCAGGAGTTTCCGCCTGGGATGCGCCGCTATCGTCTGCTTCAGAGGATGCCTGTTCGTCGCCGGCCTCCGGCGCGGCAGCCTCCTGGATAGTCTCAGGAATCTCCTTTTTCTCTTCCGTCCCGGCTGTAGTCTGCTCCTCCTGGCTCTCAGCCGAAAACACGTTTTGTTCTTTCGTTTCTTCCTCGGTCTCGGGAGCTTCTGCAACAGCAACTTCCTGCGCTGTCGGCTCCTCCTCTTTTGGATTTTGGTTATCAGCCATTACTAACCGTTGCGAATCTGATTTCGCTGCGAGTGATCACAGTGAGAAGAGTCGAATGGACTCGCTTATTTTTGTGAATATGAATCCGCTGACAGTCTTCTCGGCTGGAACGGAAAGCATGTTATGCCGCGCCGGCAAAAAACGACGCAGGCTAAGACTGAAATCCAACCATTCATTACGACTGTCGTTCCCGAATGATGGCCACCAGTTGATTGACCTGCTCTTCCTGTGTGAGGTGCGTAGTGTCTATCGTAACGGCATCTTCTGCTTTTCGAAGTGGAGAGATATCCCTTGTTTTATCTCTTTCGTCTCTTCGTCGGATGTCCGCGGTGACCGCTTCTTCGTCTACGTATACAGATGACGCCCGCAATTCCGCAATTCTGCGCCTGGCTCTTTCCTCCGGAGAGGCGTCGAGATATATTTTCAGATCTGCATTCGGGAAAACAACCGTTCCGATATCCCGCCCTTCCACGACAACGCCACTCCAGCACTCCTCTTCATCAGTAGCCACTCTTCTCTGTTCGGCGACCATGCGATCTCTTACCAACGGAAGCACACTCACGCGAGACGACATCTCCGTCACATCCCGGGATCGAATTTCTTCGTTTACGTCTCGGCCGTTCAGCCACACGACCATGCCGTTATCCGCGTGCGTGATCTCGAGAGAAAAGGACTTGAATACCTCCTCGGCGCTCTCTGGATTGGCATCGAGACCGAGCTGAATAAACCTGAGGGCCACTGCGCGATACATGGCACCCGTATCGAGATATAGAAGTCCGGACCTGGCCGCAACGGCGCGGGCGGTCGTACTTTTTCCAGAGCCTGCCGGACCGTCGATCGCTACTATCACAACAGAATGTATTTGATTGACGAAAATATTTCCGATAACGCGCGTCTCCAATCAATTTATCTTCGACTTTCAAGAATTTTGTTTTCGATTCGAACAATATTTGTCACCGAGTCACAGCTCCCTCATGAGAAAACTGAAACACTCGGAAATTGTGAGGGCGTCACTGGACGAGTTGTCCCGTTTAGAACGTCATCCCATCGCCGTTCTAATGGAAAATATTCGATCCGCCCATAATGTGGGATCCATCATTCGAAGCGCCGACGCAATTCGAGCTGAACTGGTCATCGTAGCAGGCGTGACGCCCGACGGGTCGCATAAAGGAGTTCACAAGTCCGCACTTGGCGCTCAGGATGCCGTCCCTTGGACTCATATTACGTCTGCAGTCGATGGTGCGATGCGACTGAAAATCGATGGCTATACAATGGTTGCCCTCGAGCACACGGACGAATCGATCCCGATCGACGCTCTGCCTCACCTTGATTTTCCGTTGTGCCTCATGGTAGGCAATGAAATTTCGGGGCTCTCAGACGATCTGATCAAACTGGCCGACGTAGCTATCGAAATTCCCCAGTTCGGCCTGAAGCAATCCCTGAACGTATCTGTAGCGGCCGGCATTGCGCTCTACCGACTGCTTGAGAGCTATCAACAGGGATCCAACAGAGCGTAATCCTGTTCCTTATCACCATTGCCGTCCGCACTATATTAGCGGCATAGGGTTAAAAGACCACGTTCCCTGATGCGGATGCATGTGCAAATCAGCGCTTTTTTCCAAACACTCTGATCCGATCGACACCGCCCATTGGGTGCAAGTCATCGAAAAAGAACTCGGGAAGCATCGCTCGTTCAAATCGCTCGCCTGGCGTGCAGAGCGGGGTCTTATGGTTCAACCCTTCTACCGCCGGGAAGACATTTCTTCTTTGGGCCATTGCTCTCGTAATACGGGACAGAGCTGGTTGATCAGTGATCGCGTTCACGTGTCTACCGCCGATCAACTTGAACAGGCGACTGCTCTAGCCGCCGATGCTGGAGCAGATATTCTCGAAGTTTCGGGCTGCCATGCTGATTCCGCCGTTCGTTTTCTTGCACGATCAACAGAGCCTCGCATTCCTGTGATGTTCCACGGCGGAACAGAGTACTTCCACGCCGCTGTGCATTACCTGGATGCCATAAACGGTTCAAAAGGCACGTTCGATGTCTTCCTTGTAAACGTCTATTCCCGTGAGTTCGACGAACGGGATTGGCATGCGAACCTTGATGTCATGGCTCAGATCATAGAGCTTAGCATCTCCAAGAGCGGAACACTCAGGGCATGCTGCCTTGACGGCAGGCCCTTTCGAAATAACGGCGCCGCCGTTTCGACAACTCTCGCGATTATTCTCGCTCAGCTGAGTGAATGGTGTTTCGCGCTTACTGAACGCAAGATCAATCTGGGAGAGGCACTCAAACTATGTACAATCATATGGCCGGTTGGTAACTCTTTCTTCCTGGAGACTGCGGGTTTAAGAGCGCTCAGGTTGCTTCTGCCCCAGGTGTCGGCAGCCTATACAGGTGAAACTCCTGAATCTTCCTTTCCTCACGTACATGCAATCTCGCATGTGGACGCATTCCACGCTCGGGACTCCCATGCAAACCTTATCTGCTCCACCACTCAGGCACTTTCGGCCGTATTAGGCGGATGTGACTCCATTTCTCTGGCGCCGTTCGACTGTCGTCTGGCTGAACCGGATAACTCTACGGACGGAAGGCGGCTCGCCAGAAATATTCTTCTCCTGTTGCGGCACGAAGCACTTGTCGACCGCGTGGCTGATCCTCTTTCAGGAGCCTATTACATAGAAAAGTTGACCGACCTGGTCGCCGAGCGAGCCTGGAAAAGGTTTCTTGAGATTGAATCGCACGGTGGATACCGGCAGTCGGCAAGGGCCGGTGTTGTGAAGAAATGGGTGGTGCAGGACGATCAATTCACAGCTCAGAGCAAAACGGAGGGAATCGAAAAGTGAATCGGCCACGTTTTCCGGAGAAGGCCAGTCTCGAACGATCGCACGTCGCCATTGGAAAACCGTGGGAATCTGCGGAGTCTATTGATTTGAAATCGAGTTACGGCCCTGATGACGTGGCGAATCTGAGTCATCTCGAAACCATTGCAGGCGCTCCTCCATACCTGCGCGGCCCATATGGCTCCATGTACACGGTAAGACCGTGGACCATTCGGCAGTATGCCGGATTTTCCACGGCAGAAGAGTCGAATGCGTTCTATCGAAGGAATCTCGCAGCCGGGCAGAGTGGACTTTCCATCGCTTTCGACCTGCCTACGCACAGAGGATACGATTCCGATCACGCTCGTGTAGCGGGGGATGTCGGGAAGGCCGGTGTAGCCATTGATACCGTCGAGGATATGAAAATCCTCTTTGATCAAATCCCGCTTGACCGAATGTCCGTTTCCATGACCATGAATGGTGCGGTACTGCCAATCATGGCATTCTATATCGTTGCCGGAGAGGAACAGGGCGTCTCCAGACACCAGTTGAGCGGCACGATCCAGAACGACATACTGAAAGAGTTCATGGTTCGGAACACATACATCTATCCACCTGGACCGTCTATGCGAATTGTGGGAGACATTCTTGCCTACACGTCGCGAAATATGCCCCGATTCAATTCAATTTCCGTCAGCGGATATCACATGCTGGAAGCCGGAGCAACGGCGGAGCTCGAACTGGCTTATACCCTTGCCGACGGCCTTGCCTATGTTCGCGCAGGCGTGCACGCTGGTCTTGACATCGATGATTTCGCCCCTCGCATATCCTTCTTTTTCGGGATAGGAATGAATCATTTCATGGAAATCGCCAAACTGCGGGCAGCCCGGCTCGTCTGGGCTGAGCTCATCGGACCGTTCAATCCAAAGAATACCAAATCCCTTGCCCTCCGAACGCACTGTCAAACGTCGGGTTGGAGCCTTGCCGCACAGGATCCTTTCAATAACGTCGCCAGAACATGTCTTGAAGCTCTGACGGCCGTTCTCGGACATACGCAGTCTCTGCATACGAATGCCCTGGATGAAGCCATCGCCCTTCCAACGGATTTCTCTGCTCGAATCGCTCGGGATACACAGCTTTTCCTACAGAATCAGGCCGAAATCACACATGCCATCGATCCCCTGGGGGGGTCCTTTTACGTCGAATATTTGACGCATGCTCTTGCTGAGAAAACACGCGAGCTCATCGAAGAAGTAGACAACCGAGGCGGAATGCCCGCCGCCATCGACGCCGGACTACCAAAACTCCGGATCGAGCAGGCTGCAGCTCGAAGGCAGGCTCGCATCGACTCGGGCAAAGATATTCTGGTTGGTGTCAACCGATTCCGACGGGAAAGCGAACTGGATATCGAGATTCGGGACATTGACAATGAGGCGGTTCGAGCCGCACAGATCAGGCGTTTAACGGAGGTAAAGGCCGCGCGAAACGAGTCTGCCGTTTCGGAGTCACTGGTGGCCCTTCAGCAATCGACTGATTGCGAGGACCAGAATTTGCTCGACCGTGCCGTTCAGGCGGCACGCTCGCGAGCAACGCTTGGAGAAATATCATTGGCTCTCGAGAAAGTCTTCGGTCGCTATATTGCGAATATTCGTACTTTTACCGGTGTCTACGCCTCAGAATCAGCCGATACTGAAGGAATGAATCGCGTACGAAGTTTATCGGATCGATTTCTTGCACTCGAAGGTAGAAGGCCCAGAATTCTGATCGCGAAGCTCGGGCAGGACGGTCACGATCGTGGAGCGAAAGTGATTGCCACATCTTTTGCGGATCTGGGATTCGACGTGGATATCGGTCCCTTATTTCAAACGCCTTCGGAAGCCGCTCGACAGGCGATCGAAAATGACGTCCATATTCTGGGGATATCCAGCCTCGCAGGTGCGCATATGACACTGGTTCCCGGGGTAGTCGACGAACTCAAATCGTATGAAAGAGAAGATATTCTCGTAGTCGCAGGCGGCATAATTCCTCCATCGGACCAGGAAAAACTAAAAGCAGCGGGAGTAGCTGCTGTTTTTGGTCCGGGCACGGTCATACCTGACGCAGCCGAAGAGCTTCTCGTGCAGATGATATCGCGTCATGAGGCGCGAACCGGATAAAACATCAACGAACCAGGATCATCTGCCCTGTCGCGGATAGTGCAGTAAGTTTAACACTTTCCCACCCGCGTGGCTGAAAGGATGTCTAACATACAGGATCTGTTTGAACGCCTTGCGTCCGGTAATCGTGTCGCTCTGGGGAAGGCGATTACATTGATAGAAAGCATACGACAGGCAGATCAGGAAGCAAAAAGTAAATTGCTGGAACTGTGCGGTCGCGCCGTTTCTTCGCGATCCGTTCGCATCGGTATCTCCGGACTTCCCGGCGCGGGAAAAAGCACGTTTATTGAATGCTTCGGCATGGATCTCATCGCAGATGGACATCGTATTGCCGTCCTTGCCGTTGACCCGACGAGCGAACGCAGCGGAGGCAGCATCCTTGGCGACAAGACGCGCATGGATGAGCTGTCCATGCAGGATGGCGCTTTCATCCGGCCCTCGCCCAACGCCGGTGTCTTGGGCGGGGTAGCGGAAATGACACGCGAAACGATACTCGTGTGTGAGGCTGCCGGATACGACATCATTGTAATTGAAACGGTAGGTGTAGGGCAGTCTGAATTCGGGGTCTACACAATGGTCGATTATTTCCTTCTCCTGACCATTGCCGGTGCCGGTGATGTCTTACAGGGTATCAAACGCGGCATCATGGAAATGGCCGACGGTATCGTCGTAAACAAGGCTGACGGAGAAGGCAGAGAAGCCGCGAAACAAACCGCCATCGATTTGCGGAGTGCCCTTGGCCTGGTGACCGGAGGATCACATTCTCAGGTAATTCCCGTTGTTACCGCTTCCGCTATTACGGGCGAAGGCATTCAGGCCGTCTGGCAGCAAATTGTGCATCACATCGATGACAGGCGCTCCAGTGGGGAATTTGACGCCAGAAGAAAACGGCAGCAAACGGACTGGTTTGAAAATGCCATTGACTATCAGCTCAAAACGCGACTGGCCTCTGACGTTGAGCTTCGCGCGCTGAAAGAGGGCTTGCGAGAACAAATTGAAGCTGGTGATCTACACCCATACGCCGGCGCATCTGCCTATATCGACGCGATTCGGGGTTCATCTTAGGATTATCCCAATTTCAGCGCCCCTCTTCGAAGTCGACATACCGTCTGTTCTTTTCCGAGTAGTACCAGTAGCTCAAAAATACCGGGACCAGCAGCCACGCCGCTCGTAGTCAGTCGCACCGGATGAATAATTTTCCCGGCGCCTATGTCGCGCTCCTCGGCCAGTTCCCGAAGTGCTATCTCAATCGATTCGACATCGAACGATTCCACGGCCTCCAATTTATCTGCGTAGGCCTCAATAAGTTCTCGCGAGTCGTCTTTCCACCTCTTCCGAACGGCCTGCTCATCATATGATGTCGGCTCTTCAAAAAAGTATCTCGATTTGAGCAGATCCGAAGGGAAGCTGATGCGCTCGCGCATCAGTTCGACGACCTCTTCCAGGTAATCCAGGGTTGCTTCCAGACCGGATTTCCCAAGCATCGGATGAATTATGGAGGCGATGTCTTTGGAAGACCGGTTTCGTAAATAATGCTCGTTGAACCACTGCAACTTTTTGAGATCAAACTGCACACCGGACTGGCCCACGCGCGTTAGAGAAAAGGAATTTGACAACCCGGACAGATCGAACAATTCCCGCTCGTCTCCAGGATTCCAGCCAAGAAGAGCCAGGAAATTGATCAGCGCCGCGGGTTCGTAACCGGCCTCCCTGTATTCTCTAACGAAGACGGGAATGCCCGCTCTCTCAGCACTTCGTTTTGAGAGTTTTCCACCCGACGGGCTGAGAATAAGCGGTAAGTGTGCCATCTCCGGCGGCTCCCACCCGAGGGCCTGATACAGCAGCAAATGTTTAGGTGTAGATGACAGCCACTCTTCTCCACGAATAACGTGAGTGATACCCATCAAATGATCGTCAACGATGTTGGCAAGGTGGTACGTCGGCAGTCCATCGGACTTGATCAGTACCTGGTCATCGATGTTTTCGGTGTCAAACTGCACATCGTTACGAATAAGATCTCGAAACGAAACCGTATTACCCGGCTCAATTTTAAGCCGAACCACATGGGGGATGCCTGCCCGGAGAAGAACTGCTACTTCCTCTTTGTCGAGAGAAAGCGAGTTGCGCATCTGAGTTCTTGAACGCCAATCATATCGCGGATTTGCATATTCGTCCGTCGTCAAGCGATCACGCATGGCCTGCAGCTCTTCTTCTGTGTCGAAAGCCACATATGCGTCATGTCGGGTCAACAGTTGATCCGCAATTTCCCGATAGATTTCTGAACGCTCTGATTGATGGTACGGGCCGAATGCACCATCGAGTCCTGGTCCTTCGTCAAAAGAGATTCCCGCCCACGCCAGCGACTCGAGAATGTCCGCTTCTGCATCGTGTACAAACCGCTTCTGATCGGTGTCCTCAATTCTTAGAACAAAACTCCCCCCGTGTTTGCGCGCGAAGAGATAATTGTAGAGAGCTGTTCTGAGCCCGCCAATGTGGAGATACCCGGTGGGACTGGGTGCAAACCGGACGCGTACAGGAGTCATTCCGGGAATGAATTACAGGTTCTTGGTGACCAGGAGACTAAAATAGTGGCGACCCTGCAATATCGTTCGAATTTACCCTGAAGCGGAGTGAAAGAGTTGGTAATAATCGCAACCTTGCTGCGGCTGGACAAAAAGGGGCCACGACTCCCCTTTCATAACGGATCCTTAATACGTTTGATCGGATAGCTCCCGGACGGTTCGGACCGCTTCGACCGTAATCCCGTCAACCCAATGATAGATGGGTGATTCGATTACAATGGAGTCGGATGGTTCGAACTGTACTCTTTCCACTTCCAGTTGAATAAGAGTCGTCGCGTACTGCGTCCGTGCGGGCATCGGAACAAGCAGCCCGATTAGAAAAACGAATCCGGCCAGAGTGAGCGCCGACCCGAGAGAGACGGACCGCTTTCGATTCCATAGTGGGTTTCGATCTTCACTTCGGTCCACCTTCTCCGTCAGCTGTTTGAGTCGAGTCAACCTCTCAAAGAAAACTTCGTCTGCGGTCGGTGGAAGTGCAAGATATTCCTGTCGACTCATCCGTCTGAAGGCCAGAACCGAATCCATCGTGCGACGACAGGCCTTGCACGAGGCCAGGTGTTCGAACAGCTCAGGCTGTTGCACAAAGGAAAGATCGCCGTCCAGATAGCGATGAAGAGCTTCCACGCTTCTTTTGGCACACGCTGATGATTTGTCCGGTTCTGATATGTCAGGCATATCGGGGTTCATAAATTACTGGATGCTCGAAAATCGATTGTATCAGGAATCGTCTCCCTCTCGTTCGAAGCTCCGTCTTCCTGGATCCAGACAGGCTCCATGATTTTAGCCAGCTTCTTTCGTGCCTTGAATAATCTCGACTTGACGGCGCTGACGGAACTGCGAGTGACGGCAGCGATCTCATCGTACGTTAAATTCTGATATTCCCGAAGAACAAGAACCTCTCTGTATTCAGGTTTGAGCGATTGCAGAAACCGCGTAACGAACTGAACCTGGTCGTTTTTTTCCATTCTCGAGAACGGCGTGTCTATGGCCGGAAGCGTGAATTCCATACCTGGATCGAACGAGGTATGCCTCTTGTTACGTCGAAGCGCATTCAGGCACTGATTCCTGGCAATCGTAAACAACCAGGACTTGAATGAACTCGTCTTAAGCAAACGGTCCCGGTTTTCATAAATGCGAAGAAATGTGTCCTGCGTTACGTCCTGTGCCTGTTCCGTATCAAGAAGCATCTTGACGCAGAAAGCATATACTGCGCCTTTATAACGATTGTAAATACCGACGAAGGCGAATTCGTCGCCGGCCTGAAACGCTTCAATTAGAGCGTAATCTTTCATGAGCTGAAAGCAGCTTTATACCGGTTTTTGGCCGCGTACCGTTCTGAAGACCCGCGGTACCGTGTAAAGTTGCCAATCGAGATCAATATTTTGCGTATATGGAACCTGGTATTCAACCCTCGCGTGAATGCACGGTTTTTTTGGGTTTGACCTTTTTTGCACACCGTATCCCTTTTATCAATGACTACTCGCCATCGACGGAGATTGCATTTCCCGCTCAGGAGTTTCGTATTCAGCACGAACCTGATCTTTCTCTTGATCGGATGTGCTTCGACGAAGCCGAACGCCGCTGGTCCGAGCGCTACCCCGGTAGCCATTATCGACGGCAGCCCGATATCTCTGGCTGAGTTTCAAAACCAGTACGACCGAACTTCCATTCTTGAATCTGACACTCTCTCCGATACGAACGCTGCGTACAGGGATTTTCTCGAGAGATATGTGGATTTCAGACTCAAGGTATTGGAAGCCAGAGCAGCCGGCTATCACGAACTCGCCGATCTGAAAAGTGAAATTCAGGGCTATAGATCTCAGCTCGCACGGCCGCACTTGCTGGATCGGGAGGTGACGGAACCTCTGATACGGCAATTGTACGCGCGCCGCTCTGAAATGGTAGAGGCGAGTCACATTCTCATCACAGTCGCTCAGAACGCCACACCGGAAGACACACTTGCAGCTTATCATAGAATAGGCGCCATTGCTGATTCCGTGACGTTGGGTCTGGATTTTGGCACACTGGCTTTCCGGCATTCCGATGATCCCTCTTCCAGGGGAACACCGGGAGCGCCGGGATACAGGGGCTATCTCGGATTTTTTGGAGGAGGCCGAATGGTGGACGAGTTTGAGGATGCCGCTTTTTCAACGCCACCCGGCGAAGTCTCGGACATATTTCGAACCCAGTTCGGCTATCACATTCTGACTGTTCACAGCCGCAAGGCACTGCCGGGCGATATCCGGATTGCGCACATCATGGTTCAGCCGAAGGGAACAACGGCCCAAGATACGTTGGCTACGATATCCAGAATCGACTCGGTACTTACAAAGCTTTCAATGGGAGAAGATTTTGGCGAACTCGCTCGTCAGTATTCAGATGACCGCAGCAGTGCCGGAAGAGGCGGTGAACTGCAACGTCTCGCGTTCGACGCCGGGCTTCCCGCCGTCCTGAGAGACACGGCGTATGATCTTCAGGAAAATGCGTATTCCGACGTCGTCGAAAGCCCGTTCGGTTATCATATCGTGCGACTGCTTGAACGCTATGAACCGGAGACCTACGACGAAGCTTATTCCAGACTACAATCACAGATATCACAGCTTCCCAGAGCTCGGAAGGCTGAA
>CAZGOS010000064.1:0-5359 GCA_964527795.1 uncultured Rhodothermales bacterium
GGGAAACGCCACAACAGCATTGTGCTGATATCCAACGGTCAGCACGTTCTGACCGATATGTGGACAAGTGTCGGCGTAATCGGCGGTTTATTGGTGGTATGGCTGACGGATATTCTCTGGCTGGATCCAGTCGTCGCCATTCTCGTCGCGCTCAATATTGTCGGAACGGCCGGACGCCTGATCCGGCAATCCGTATCCGGACTGATGGAATATGCGGATTCCAACGACACCGAAGCACTGAAGAATATTCTGGAGGAAGCGGTCGCAAACGGTACGGTAACTGAATATCACCAGCTTCGTCATCGCCGGGTCAACAACCAGGTATGGGTCGAATATCACCTGCTGTTTCCGGAGCATACCACCGTGGGCGTTGCCCACGCGCATTCTCACGATGTAGAAGACGCGATTCATGCCCTTTTTCATAAGGATGACGTAGTCGTGACCGCGCACCTTGAACCGGCCTTACACGATGATGCGCACGAGGGCCTGATCCACGAGCCCGGGGACGCTCTCGCAACGAATCCTCCAGAGTGATAAGCGCATGAGATCTCAGCGCATAGCGGTCATCGGAGGAGTCGCATCGGGCACGGCAGCAGCAGCCGAAGCGCGGCGCGTGGATTCGGAAGCTGAGATCGTTCTCTTCGAAAGGGGTGAATACATCTCTTATGGGGCCTGCGAAATTCCACTTTTTCTGGCGGGGATCGTGAAGGAGGCCGAGCAGTTGATTGCATTTACGCCCGATAGATTCGAGAATGAACGCGGGGTAGCGACACGTGTACGCGTTAACGTAGATCACATCGACCCGCGCTCAGGCCGCCTCGACTACACGCAGCTTGAGAACGGGCAGCGTGGTTCCGAGCATTTCGACAAGTTTGTCCTGGCAACGGGCGCTCGTGCCCGCGTCCCGGATCTCGAAGGGACGGACGCCGGCAACGTGTTTGCGATTAGAGAACTGTCCCATGCCATTGCCCTGGAGCATTATGTCAGGACCCACGAATTGCATCATGCCGTGGTCATAGGCGGTGGATTCGTTGGCATCGAGATAGCCGAGGCTCTCGTGCACCGCGGCATTCGTGTTTCGATGCTGCAACCACGACCCGGCCCGTTGCATGCGCACGTGGAAGACGAGATGAGTCGTCTCGTTCAGCGGGTTCTTGAAAGCGGCGGCGTCATGGTGCGGAACGATCGTTTTGCAGGACTCGAATGTTCAAACCAGGGAATCGTGAGCGCAGTTCATACGCAGTCGAGAGAATTGATCGGGTGCCAACTCGTCATTCTGGCCATGGGAATCACACCAAACACGACGCTGGGCGTGTCTGCCGGGATCAAAACAGGGAATTCAGGCGGCTATCGCGTCGACGAAGGCATGCGTACCAATCTCGCGAATGTCTGGGCGTGTGGGGATTGCACAGAAGTAGAACGCATCATCGATCGGAAACCGATCCTGTCGCCGCTTTCGCTGACCGCATTCAAGACCGGACGCACGGCGGGCAGGAACGCCGCCAGGCGCGGTTCCGGCAAACCATCCCGCTACAAGGGAGTGGTCGGCGCCCAGGGATTGAAAATATTCGATTCGGAGATCGCGTACGTGGGTCTTACTTCGCGGGAGGCTGTCGCTGCAGGATTTTCCGCACGGACCGTGACGATCAAACACAGAACGAAAGCGGCTCTCGTACCAGGATCGGATGCCATTCATGTTACGCTCGTTTTTGAAACGTCGCGAGGGCGTCTTTTGGGCGGTCAGCTTATCGGCGGCGTCGGTACCGTTCTCCGAGGCGACATGCTGATTCCACTCATTCGTGCCGGTGCCACGGTAGCCGATCTGTACGAACAGGATTTGATATACTCTCCACCTTTTTCCCCGCGTCTTGATCCGCTTCTGGTCGCTGCCGGAAAAGCAATGAAATCCCTCAGCGACCTGTAAGATATTCGACTACAGATGACCCGCCGTTGTGTAAATTGATCCCCCGGTCCCACGTGAGATAAACGGGTTGAATTCAGTTACGATCGGTTAAAACCATGTCTGCTTCTAGAATTCCATTTTTTCCGCTCGCATTGCTTATCGTCGTAACAACTGCCCATGCTCAAACCACCCGCGTATCATTGGGACCACAGATCGGCGGCTTCGGAATTGGTGCTGGTGCTTCGGCTCGTCTGGGAGAGTACGTGAGCTTATCGGCGGAACTCGGATTTCTGCCACTGAGCAATATCAGTGACGAAGTTGACGGTATCGACTATGTAATGGATCCTGAAATATTCGGGGCTATCCTGGGTGTCAATTTTCACCCGTTCCGTGGGAAGTTCTCCGTCGGGGCCGGAATCGTATTTGGTAAATATCTCCTGAATGTTGAGTCGGACCAGATTACCGGGACGATAGAAGTAGGAAACGTAGAGTATGATGCGTCAGAAGTCGGTACGATGATCGGAGAATTCGTGCTGGAGGGTACCTGGCCGGCCGTCATGCTGGGATGGCGTGGAAAAGGTTTCAACTTCGGTGTAGGTGTTGCGTTCGTCGAAGATCCGGGGATCGATATTCGCGCGACCGGGCCTATCGCCGGCGATCCCGTTTTTCGAGTCGAACTCGAGCGGGAAACAAATGATATTCAGGACGATCTGAAACTTTCGTTTCTTCCGTTAATTCGATTCGCCTACCAATTTGGACTCGGCTCGAATTAACTGTTCCCAGTTTCCCGGAATTATGGCCTGCGACGAGCAGTTTGCCGGCACCTTGTAACGCAGGCGATACCCTTTACCCGAGATTGTCAAGAACGCATGAAAGGGCTCACATGCCCCAGACAACGCGTATTTTCTTTACTTCGAACCCAGGATTCCCCCTGTTGACAAGCATCTGAGAGCTGCGTAATCTTGCACGCCCAAATGATTGGCCGACCGCACCCGAAATCTTCGGACCCGCGCGCCGGATCAGGTACTTTATTTCAGACTGGATGAGGACTGTTTCATGCGCGACGCCGTCGAAAAATTATGGCCGGAACTGCAGTGGATTCGCCGCGAAAGCTTGCGGGAGAGTACGACGCAGACGTGGATTACCGTTTTGCAGCGGAGTCCGCTCAATCCGGAGGATTTGAATCGCATTCCTTTTACGCTGCTCATACCCGATTGCCCTGCCACGTTCATGGAGCATAAGCGGTGCGTTGTTCACATCGCCCGAAAATCCGCCGAGGCCATGCACGAGTTTCTCGGAAAAGGCCTGCCGATCGATATGGATACGGTGATTGCGGGTGCCATTCTGGCTGACGTTGGAAAGCCGCTCGAGTACGAGATCGTCGATGGAGCACTCCGGCAAAGTGCCCGTGGAAAAGCGCTGCGGCATCCCTTTACGGGTGTCGCTGCCGCGATGGAATGCGGCGTCCCGGACGCGGTCTGCCATATCATTGCTGCGCACGCTGCCGAGGGCGATCTGGTCAAAAGATCAACGGAGGCGACCATCGTGCACCACGCCGATTTCATGAGTTACCTCCCTTTCAAGAATCTTACCCGATAGCATACCGGGTAGCACGATTCATTTCCGATCCCAAATCCAAAACCAAAACCAGCATGCCAGGCACCATAACCGCAAAAATGGCCCAGTGGGCCGAAAATCTGACATACGACGACCTTTCCGAAAATGCTATCCGTGAAGCGCGACGCTACCTGTTGGATTCGCTCGGCTGTGCCCTGGGGGGGTATCTGCAGGAGGATGTGCACATTGCGCTGAAGGTTTTGACGGACATCGGCGGCAGCGGTGCATCGACGGTCATCGGCACGGGCGTGTGCACCGATGCCGTGACGGCTTCACTGGCCAACGCGCTCATGATCCGCGTAATGGATTACAATGATATCTACTGGCAGCAGGATCCGTCTCATCCATCGGATATCATTCCTGCAGCCATGGCATGTGGCGAACGTGCCGGTCTTGGGGGCAAAGAACTGATTACGGGCATTGTTCTCGGTCATGAGTTCGAGATGCGATTGTGTGAAGCGGCCATTCCGGGAATTCGCGAGCGAGGCTGGCACCATGCAACGCTGACCGCTTTCGTTTCGCCGATTGTTGCCGGGCACGCGCTCGGTCTGGGCTGGGAACAGATCCAGCACGCGATCGGGATCTCGGCTTCGCGTCATGCATCGTTGGGCGCCGTGACGGCCGGCAAGTTGACCATGATGAAAAATACCGTTGACCCGATGGCGACGCAGAGCGGCGTTTTTGCCGCACTTCTGGCTGAACAGGGATACACGGGACCGGAGCACGTGCTGGATGGAAAGGAAGGACTGGTACACTGCCTGGGCCCGGACTGGGACCTGGACATCCTTCTGGATGGTCTGGGTGATTCATGGCGTATTGAGCGTTGCGGAATGAAGGCGTACCCGGCTGAGGCGCTTACGCACACGCCGATTTCGGCCGTCATCGACATCATGACTGAGCAGGATCTTGCTCCGGACGAAGTCGAGAAGGTGATTATTCGATCGCTGGCCCGAGCCGCCGATATTCTTGCGGATCCGTCGAAATACGATCCGCGCTCAAAGGAAAGTGCCGACCACAGCCTTCCCTATGTGATCGCTGCCGCCATCGTAGATCGTCAGGTGACTCCTGTTCAGTTTGAGCAGGAACGCATCATGAGTGACGATATCCGGTCTCAGCTGCGCAAGGTCGAAGTGGTAGCCGACCCGGAGATAGAAGCCGTATTTCCGGATCTCCAGCGGGTTATCGCGACCATTTCAACAACGGACGGTCGCGAGTTCGTCAAGCAGCTCGATTACCCGAAAGGCGATCCGCGCAATCCACTTACTGATACGGAAATCGAAGAAAAATTCGACGCTCTCGCAGATTCGGTGATGTCGAAAGAAGCCCAAACCCGGTTGAAAAATGCCGTCTGGCACGTAGAGGACATGGATTCTATTTCGGACTTCATGGCCCTCTGCAAATCGGACCTCACCTGAAATCGGAGAACGCCGTGGGCCGGACAGTCGCAGAAAAAATCGTGCAGGCGCACATGACGGAAGGGCCGGAAAGGCTCGTTCGCGCACAGGATGTCGTATCGCTTCGTCCCCGCCACGTCATGACGCACGACAATACGGCTGCCGTGATGAAGAAATTTGAGTCGATCGGCGCCGACCGTTTATTCGATTCCAGGCAGCCCGTCTTTCCCATGGACCACGATGTGCAAAACACGTCGGAGAGCAACCTGGCGAAATACCGTGCGATCGAAGAGTTTGCCCGCGAGACGGGCGTTGATTTCTATCCACCCGGCACGGGGATCAGTCATCAGGTGATGGTCTCACAAGGATATATCGTACCCGGATCGCTCGTGGTCGGCTCTGACTCGCACTCGAATATGTATGGAGCGCTCGGAGCGCTCGGAAC
>CAZGOS010000064.1:5459-13809 GCA_964527795.1 uncultured Rhodothermales bacterium
AGTCCACATGTTTCGGGACCTGATTCCGTTCAGGTCATGCGCTCAGTCGCGGATATCGAAAACGACCGCGTCGAGATTCATAAAGCTTATCTCGTTTCGTGCGTGAACAGCCGGTTGGAGGACCTGGAAGCCGCGGCCGCGGTGATCAAAGATCAGAAGGTGGCCGGCCATGTTGAATTCTACATTGCCGCCGCCAGCCGTGAAATCCAGTCGGAGGCCGAACGCTCGGGCGCCTGGAGCACGCTCGTTGAAGCCGGAGCGCGAGCCCTGCCTTCAGGCTGTGGACCGTGCATTGGCCTGGGTGCCGGTCTGTTGGAGGATGGTGAAGTAGGAGTTTCGGCAACGAATCGTAACTTCAAGGGTCGCATGGGATCACGCGATGCCATAGCGTATCTTGCCAGCCCTGAAGTTGTCGCTGCGTCGGCGGTGGCGGGCTATATCCGGGGCCCCCGAAAAATGGACGGCAAAATGCCCGGTTATCATTTTCATGCATACGACGTTGCAGTATTGGAGGAGACGGTTGACATTCTGGACGGATTTCCATCTTCCGTTCGAGGCCGGTTGGTGCTCGTGCCGCCGGACAACCTCAATACGGACGGTATTTACGGGAAAGACTATACCTACAGGGAGGGCATGACACCGGAGGAGATGGCTCGTGTCGTGATGGAGAATTATGATCCGGAGTTCACCAAACGGGTCGGTGCCGGAGATATCCTGGTGGGTGGTTGGAATTTCGGAACGGGTTCGAGTCGTGAACAGGCGGCGACCGCGCTCCAGCACAAGGGCATATCTCTCATAATCGCGGGAAGCTTTTCGCAAACCTACTTGAGAAACGCGTATAACAATGGATTTGTCTGCATCGAATGCGCGGAGCTCGTCGCGAGCCTGAAGAGCGAATTTGCGCACGAAATCGATCAGTCCGCATTAACTATTATTCCCGGTGATGAGCTCGTAATCGATTTTGCGAACGGTACGGCGACCTATCGACGAGTGGTTTACCGATTTCGCCCACTGGGGCCCGTGCCCCAGTCGCTGGTTGTCGCCGGGGGCATCGAAAACGTTGTAAGAAAACGACTCGGAATTTCATGACATTTTCGACTCAAACGCGAGCGAAGACAAGTAGGACGACTTTCGTACTATTTATCACGATTAGTCCCAAATCTTCCCTATTGACACGATTAGGACTAAATCATTCCTATTTGTCCAATTAGTACGATTATCATACTAAATAACACGATCGAGTAAAACCTTATGACACGTGCCACGGTGGTCACGATGCCTGGTGACGGTATCGGCCAGACAGTGCTTCCCGAATCCATTCGTATTCTGGAGGCTATCGGTTTTGAAGCCGATTATATACACGCAGACATCGGCTGGGAATTCTGGATTAATGAGGGAAATCCACTGCCGGATCGAACACTCGATCTTCTGAGGGAGCACAAGCTCGGTCTTTTCGGCGCTATCACATCCAAGCCCAAGAAAGAGGCAGCGGAGGAATTGCTTCCGGAATTGAGAGACAAAGGCTATGTTTATTTCAGTCCGATCGTCGGGATGCGCCAGATATTCAACCTCGATGTCTGTCTGCGCCCGTGTCGATCATTTGAAGGAAATGCCCTGAATTTTGTGCGGAAAACGGGTGATGGCGCCTACGACGAACCTTTTGTCGATGTGGCTATCTTCCGGCAGAATACGGAAGGACTGTACTGTGGGCTGGAATGGACAAATCCACCGGAAGAGGTCCGGCGTGCCTTCGCATCTCACCCGAAGTACAAGCCTTTTTCCGAGGTCGAAGGAAACGATCTGGCCATGTCGGTTCGCCTGTTCACGAGGCCGGCCTGCCGGCGCATCATACGGAGCGCGTTTGAATATGCCCGCAAACATGGATGCCCTTCGGTCACCGTCTGTGAAAAACCCAATGTGCTTCGCGAGACTTCAGGCATGATGGAGGAAGAAGCGCGGAAGGTTCATGCAGACTTCCCGGACGTTCAACTCTGGTCCACGAACATCGACGCGCAGATGATGTGGTTGACGAAAAACCCCGAAAACTACAGCGTAATCGTGGCCGGAAATCTGTTCGGGGATATCGTGTCGGACGCTTTTGCCGGTCTCGTAGGCGGACTCGGATTTGCATGTTCCGGCAACATTGGAGAGGAAGTCGCTGTTTTCGAGCCCACACACGGGTCTGCTCCCAAGTATGAAGAGCTCAATCCCTCGATCGTAAATCCGATCGCAATGGTGCTGAGCGCCGCCATGCTTCTCGATCACATAGGAGAATCTGAAAAAGCCGATCGAGTGCGCAGTGCCGTTGCGTCGGTTGTCCGGGAAGGAAAGGTGCGCACGTACGACATGATGCGGATTTCCGGCGGACCCGACTCTATCGCACAGGGTGCCGCAACCACGCAGCAAATGACCGATGCCATTATCGCAGCGCTCGATTAGCGCATAAAGAAATGGGAGAAGGAGCGATGGCAACAAAAGTGATTGCATCCCGGACTGGTATCGCGGGCCGAAACGATCCGGCGACAAAATCGGATCTGTTTGTGCGTGTAGAACGCCGGGACGAGGGTGGGCTTTCCCTGGCCATTGAGTCCAAAGTTGCCGCGTATTACGGAAAATCACTGGAGAGACTTGCCAAGAGGGTGCTGCGCACATTCGCGGTCGAAGATGCCGACGTTGAAATAGACGATCGAGGAGCGCTGCCTTTTGTCGTTCAGGCGCGCCTGGAAGCAGCGATCCGAACGGCCGGATACGAAGGTAGGTCCGGCGTCCGGCGAACCGTTCGAAGACTACGAGTGAAGAAGGATCGCCTGAGACGGTCGCGTCTCTATTTGCCGGGCAACGAGCCGAAATTCATGATCAATGCCGGCCTGCATAAACCGGACGGCGTCATTCTGGATCTGGAAGATTCCGTTCATCCTGATCATAAAGACGCGGCTCGGCTCGTCGTGCGAAACGCTCTGGCGGCTGTCGATTTCATGGCAGCGGAGCGCATGGTGCGCATCAATCAGTTACCGCTCGGGCTTTTGGATCTGGACGAGATCGTTCGGGAAGCGCCGGACCTGATTCTTATTCCGAAGATCGAAGACGCAGACGAGGTGGTTGAGGTGAATAGCCATATTCGGACTCTGCAGGAGAAGGAAGGCAGAAAACACCCGATCTGGTTGATGCCCATTCTGGAATCCGCGCTGGGAATCGAAAATGCTTTTGGGGTAGCTACCGCTGCCGACACGGTAGTTGCCCTGACGATCGGGCTCGAGGACTATACGGCGGATCTCGGCGTGCCCAAAACCCTCGATGGGGATGAATCGCTCTACGCGCGTATGCGAATCGTCAATGCCGCGAAGGCAGCCGGAATACAGGCTATCGACTCCGTATTCGGTGATGTGGGCGACATGCACGGACTCGCCCGATGGGCCCGGCGCTCTCGAGGACTTGGTTTTGAGGGAATGGGGTGCATTCACCCGCGGCAGATCGGCCCGATACACACCGCATACGCCCCGTCAGAGGCCGAAATTGAGAAAGCGCTGAAAATCGTCGGCGCGTTTGAAGAGGCTGCTGCCGGCGGACTTGGCGTCGTCAGTCTGGGTTCGCGCATGATCGATCCACCTGTCGTGCTGAGGGCGCAGCGTCTCGTCGACAACGCCCGCAGGGCAGGTCTCTTGCCGGACGAGAAGTAGCGAGCATTGATTCAACGTATTGAAGGAAGCTTTCGGACCTGATAATGGGAAACGATTTTGAGTTTGTGGTCAATCAGCTTGCACGCCTGGTTCCGACCGAGGTCAATGGAAAAGAGCAGACGCCCTTCAGAGGCGTCGGTAAATACAGACCCAAAGGGCGTAAGCACGGACCGCCCATTCGATCGTGCCGCGATTATCCGAAGCGTGGTGACAAGCGCGTAGCGGATCTCAGGACAGCACTGCAGAAGTGTGGGCTGGCCGATGGAATGACGATCTCCAGCCACCACCATTTGCGCGACGGAGACCGCATTGCTCTGCTTGCGCTCCGGGCAGCGGCCGAACTTGGCGCCAAGGACCTGATGTGGTTTCCAAGTGCATCGTTTCCGTGCCAGGCGCCGGTAATCGATCTGATGAAGAAGAGCGTGGTCCATCACATCGAGGGCAGCATGAACGGACCGCTCGGAGATTATTGCTCGCACGGAAATATGAGAGGACTCGGCGTGCTGCGCTCTCATGGGGGGCGATGGCAGGCCATCCAGGACGGGGAGGTCAAGATCGACATCGCCGTGATCGCCGCCCCGACGGCTGATGCGTTTGGGAACGCAGACGGTTCGCACGGACCCTCCGCGTGTGGTTCACTGGGTTTTGCGCTGGCGGACTCGATCTATGCCGATAGAGTGATCGTTGTGACGGATAATCTGGTTCCCTTTCCGTGCATTCCCTGGCAGATTCAGGGCAATAACGTCGACTACGTCGTCGAGGTGGACTGCATCGGGGATCCGGATAAAATTGTCTCGGGCACGACGCAGATCACGAAAAGCCCCGATCGTTTGCTGATCGCCGAATACGTCGCCCGTTTCATCCGGGATGCCGGAATTATGAAAGACGGATTCTCGTTCCAGGCAGGCGCAGGCGGCATTGCCCTGGCATTCGTGGACTTCCTCAAAGAGATGATGCGGGAATCCGGGGTCAGGGCTCGTTTTGTGCGCGGAGGATCGACGCAGGTTCTGGTCGACATGCTTGAGGAAGGGCTGACGGATTACATTCTCGACGGACAGACATTTGATCTTGCCGGCGTCGAATCGATCGGATCGCACCCGAATCATGTGGCGACATCGCCCTTCACCTCGTACAACTACCACGGGAAGGGTAATTTCGCCGGCTTCGTCAACGCCGTGGTTCTGGGCGCTACGGAAGTCGACATCAATTTCAACGGTAACGTCGTTACGCATTCCGATGGACGCCTGCTTCACGGCATCGGAGGATGGCAGAACTGCCTGTCCTCCGGTTGCACCATTCTGGCCGTGCCCGCCTTCCGCGACCGCATCCCCGTTATCGTGGACGAAGTAACGACCGTTACGGGACCCGGTGAGCTGATCGACGTCGTCGTCTGCGAACGAGGCATTGCCGTCAATCCCCGAAGAAAAGACTTGTTGAAAGCCGTAAAAAACTCGGACCTGCCCGTTCGACGGATCGAAGAGATACAGGCTGAGGTCGAAAAAATCGTAGGTGGTAAACCGGAGAAAGCCCGGGTTACCCAGAATCCGGTTGCCGTGATCAAGTGGGTAGACGGCACGATCATCGATACCGTATGGCAGGTTCCGTCGAACTGAACCTGTTTTCTGAATTGAACGTATCGTACGGGCAATAACCTGTTCGATCTTTAATCGCACTCGAGGATTCCCTATGAAGCTGCTACGAATTGCCACCATCGTTTTCTACTCCTTCGTCGTCCTGGGTCTGTTCGCACTCCTGGGCGCGCAATCTCTCTACGCCCAAACCTTTCCGACAGACGATCCCGTCATCAAGAAAATGTGGGAGGTCGGCGTTGAAAATTCGCAGACGCCTGAGCTGGCGCACAAGCTGATGGACTATTACGGCCCCCGACTGGCCGGGTCGCCCAACCTGGCTGCTGCCCAGGACTGGCTTGTGGAGCTTTACGAAAGTTGGGGCGTGCCCGCGCGCAAGGAGCAGTACGGTACCTGGAAAGGTTGGCGGCAGGGCATACTTCACGTGGACATGATCGAACCGCGTGTTCGCACGCTCGAAGCGTATATGCTCGCCTGGAGCCCGGGAACGAACGGACCGGTCACGGGAGAGGTCGTCATTCCGCCCGAAGGTATGGACGCCGAATCCGCGCGGGCGTGGCTGGGCACGGTGCGTGGGAAATTCGTGCTCATGTCGGCTCCGGAGCCCATGTGCCGGGCCAGTCAGGAGCTGAAAAAATATGCGAGAGAAGAAACGGTCGAGCGCCTCGATTCCATTCGAACGGCCCTCAGACGTTCGTTCACTGCGCGCAAGCGACCCATCGTTCTGGCAACGGAGACGAGCGCTGATGCGGCCGTTGATTCGGCCGGAGCCGCCGGCGTATTGACCTCTCGCTGGTCAGGTGGTTGGGGCGTAAATAAAATTTTCTCCACCCGATCGAAAAGCGCCGTGGGCATGGATGTCTCGTGCGAGGATTATGGATTGCTCTACCGTCTTCTGGAAAACGGAAGCACTCCGGTTCTGAGAGTGGAGGCCGAAAGCGAAGATCTGGGTGTCGTGCCGCAGTTCAACGTCATTGCCGAGCTGAAGGGCAGCGAACTGCCCGATGAATATGTTTTGCTGGGCGCACACCTGGATTCCTGGCATGCGGGCAGCGGTACTACGGACAACGGTACCGGCTCCATTACCATGCTGGAGGCGATGCGCATTCTGAAAGAAACCTATCCGAATCCGCGGAGAACGATCATCGTCGGGCACTGGGGAGCGGAGGAAATGGGACTGATCGGCTCCGGCTCGTTCCGGGAAGATCATCCGGAGGTCATCGATGGGCTCCAGGTCGCTTTCAACCAGGACAACGGAACATGGCGTTATGAACGCATCGAAGGTCAGGGCATGCTGGCTTCGGCCGCGCACATTCCAAAGTGGATGGCTGCGGTGCCCAGAGAGTTCGCCGACCACATTCTTCTCGAAGTGCCTGGTCCGCAGAACAATTCGGGAAGTGATCACATATCGTTTCTGTGCGCCGGGGCGCCCAGTTTTCGGCTTCAGTCTCCGTATGACGAATACCGGCAGTATACCTGGCATACGAATCGGGACACCTATGATAAAATCGTATTCGACGACCTGGCGGAGAATGCGACCGTCGCGGCCATGCTCGCTTACATGGCTTCAGAGGATCCTGTGCGATTCGATCGGACCAGAGCCAACCTGGGCGTAAGCGCAAGAACGGGCCAGGTGCGCCAAGTCCCTACGTGTCGTCCTCCCCGGCGTGAGCCGAGATAAGCGAACGTTAACAGAACCTAAGACGATCATGACGTCAAGCCGTGAGGAAGCGGTCCGCGAACTCGAACGGATCGAACAGGGCGGCGCCTATGCGGGTCTTTCACGGCGTCATTCGAGGCAGGCACGCTCGGATGAAGGAAAAATCACGGATCTGGTCGGCGGTGTGACAAGATGGCGCCGATGGCTTGATTTTCTGGTCGACGATTTCTATTCCGGCAAAGCATCTGCTCTTGAGCCTCGCGTGCGTACGATCTTGCGTTTGGGCCTGTACGAACTGCTGAAAACCGAAACTCCCGATCATGCCGTCGTGAACGAGACGGTGCAGTGCTCCAAAAAAATGATCGGAAGACGAGTTACGGGGCTCGTAAACGGAATTTTGCGCACGGCGATTCGGCGCCGGCATGATCTTCCGCAACCCACCGGGCACGATCGAGCAGAAATATTGGGCATTCTCCATTCCCATCCGACCTGGATGACAAGGCGCTGGCTGAAGCGTTTTGGAGAGGAGCAAACCATTCGCCTCATGGCGCATAACAACGAGCGGCCGCGTTTCGGATTGCGCATCAGAGGCGCAACGCGCGAGGATATCACGGATCGTCTCGAAGCGGGCGAAGCCGCCCGAGCGCCGGCCACGCTGTCGCCCTATCTGGAGGACTTCGTCAGAGTCCGACGGCTCCAGCCTGTTTTCCAATCACGGCTCCTGGATGAGGGGCTTGTCCTGGTGCAGGACGAAGCAGCCGGCGTCGTTGTTCGTATTCTGGATCCACAACCGGGCGAACGCATACTGGATGCGTGCGCCGCGCCCGGCGGGAAAGCCATGTATATCGCCGACCTGGTCGGGCCTTCGGGCTCGGTCACGGGTGTGGATCGCAATCCCGCGCGTCTGAACCTTCTCCGTGAGGAATCGCATCGCCTGGAATTGACAAATGTCGAAACGGTGTCGGGTGATTTCCGAACAATGCAGCCCGGCGACCTCGGGGAACTCTTTAATCGCGTGCTTCTCGATGCTCCCTGCTCCGGATTCGGGGTGCTCTCCAAACGCGCGGATCTTCGCTGGAGAAAAGAATTATACGATCTCGAAGAGCTGGCAACAATGCAATCGGAACTGCTGCAGTGCGCGGCGGACTTCGTAAAACCGGGCGGACTTTTAGTCTACAGCACCTGCACGATCGAACCGGAAGAAAACGAAGCCCGCGTCGAGGCTTTTCTGCAGCAGCGCGAGGATTTTCAACTCGAACCACTTGAGACGAAGGCGCTGGAACCGTTTGTAACTGGAGCCGGGACCTGGCAAAGCCTGCCCTTTCGCCACGGAATCGACGGTTCGTTTACGGCGCGATTAAGGAAAACGGAATAAGCATCCGATTCCATAACAATCAGGCGCATCGTCGGAAGGGGAGTATTTC
>CAZGOS010000065.1:0-13787 GCA_964527795.1 uncultured Rhodothermales bacterium
TTTCCTGAAATCCCAGCTCGGAAAACGAGAAGATCATGTCCACCATGACCTGGGTGAGTTTGGCTTTGTCTTGCACCGATGTCTCGATCTCGTCGAGCAAAGCTGAAAGATGCGATGCCGCGATACGATCCTGCGCTTGAGAACGGATCGAACCAATCATCAGAAAAATACAGAACCAGATAGTTAGTCTCATAGCTTCGACCGGCTGGTGGAGAGCGTCCTTGCATCGTTCATGCATTCCCGCCGCTGGAGTCAGGTGGCGGCGCCAATATAGGTTTTCCACCAAATAATGGGCTGTCGTACAGGCCCCAAACGGCTATCGCCGACGGAAATTCGGAGTCGTAATCCTTACACCGGGATATCAGACTCGAGAAAGTTTTTCATCAAGCCCGTGACGATGTTCGGTTTTTCGAGGGCCGTCAGATGACCTGCGCCGTCGATCTCCCGATAGGTCGCCGTTGGCAGCGCGGCCGCTATCGCCTGTGAGCGTTCGGGTGGAAGAGCCGTATCGTGCGTTCCTACCAGGACAAGAGCAGGAATATCGACATCTCCGAGTCGCGGAAGAAGATTCCTCCTCCGAACCAGCGCGCCTACAACCCGAATTGCGGACTCGGCGTCGACGGTAGAGAATTCTTTTCGCCACTCGGCTACCAGCTCTGGATCTTCGGCTCTCGTTGTGGCTCCAAACATGATCCTGCACATCTCCGAGAGAAGTGGTTTTACACCAAACAGGCGCGCTATCAGGGCCATGGATCTGCTTTTCAGCTTCATGAGCCCGTTTTCAGAATCGCCATCCGTATCAAGGAGGATCATACCTGCGATTCGTTCAGGCACTTTCAGAGCCGCAAGAAGCGCCGTCATACCGCCTATCGAAAGACCTGCCCACACCGCTTTTTCTACCTCAATATCATCCATTACGGCAGTGACATCATCGACAAGATCATTGAGTGCAAACGGCTTCAAAATCCGGCCTGATCTGCCGTGACCCCGAAGATCGATGTTGATCGTGCGCCAGTTTTTGGATAGAGCTTTCACCTGATGCCGCCACATTTTCCCGGAACAGAAAAAACTGTGGAGAAGCACGACGGCCGGGCCCTCGCCGCGCACCTCGTAGTAAATTTCGATATCGTTGCTCGTGACAAAAGGCATGCTGTCAGGAAGGTTTTCGGTCGGGTGCGCGAAATCGCGGCAGCAAGCGGCCCGAACGAGAGCGATACAGAACGTAAATGTCTCCGAACCGGTCAACCAACTGTGTTTCTTCTCTGGGGATGATAACGACGAGGACTGCAGCGACAGCCACGATTGACATAGCTGCAATAAACGAATTTGCCGTAATCAGGCTGAACGATATCAGACCCGCCACACGAATCCAATCCGGAAGGGATACCGAAGACCACGCCATATGGGACGGGCGAATCATGTAGGCGAGTATAGGCAGGTAGAGTAACGACGCGAACACAAAACGTACGACGATCAACATGAGTCCTTCATTCGATCGTTTGATCGAGCCTCCGGAGTGCCCTGCCCGGGCCCTGTACACCATGGAAATGAGAAACATCACGACGACAATGCCGATGAGAGAAAACCTGAATAATACTTCCGATGCCACGTTTAGGTGGATTGCTGACTCGCTTGAATTGTATGCAACCTTCGATCTCGGTATATACGATAATGGAGAGTATTTTCACACGTTGACGGCGATCGGCACAAAGAGCGAACTGAGCCACCAGGCAGGCATTCTGTGACTGAAAGGGACGTTTATTATTTCACCCGGTTTGTACTGCCCTATCGGGTTCCGATTCTCGAGGAATTGAACGAAAAACTCGATGGAAAGCTGGTCGTTTGTTCGGGTGAGCCTCCACCCGGCTCGTCGTTCGAAAGTCTCACGGCATCCGATCAACCCGGGTATCGGCAAATCAGACTACCGAACAGGTGGTTTAGAGGCGAATCACTCCATTATCAGAGTTACAAGTCGGCCTTTTTGACATCCAGTATACCCGGTGCAGTTCTCGTCGAAGAATCGCCTCGGTCCCTGTCGCTACCAGGATTGCTGCGCCATGCACGATCGAAAGGTGTGGCCTCGATTTTGTGGGGTCATTTCTCATCCAATGTGAGGGCTCTTGGATCGAATGATCTGCGAGATCGACTCCGTATTCGGATGGCCAGGCGAGCGGATGCACTTGTCTGTTATACGGATCAGATAGCAGATCAGCTCTCCAATTTCGTCAACAAAGAGAAGATTTTCGTCGCACGAAACACCGTTGATACGGATCCGCTTTTACAGATCTACGATCGACTTCGCGAGGAGGGTGTACAGTCGGTCAGGGAACGCCTTTCCGTACGACACGAAAACGTGGTCGTATTTCTCGGACGCCTGGAGAAAGAGAAGGGAACCGAAATGCTGATTGAAACCATGATGCGTCTCAGGGATCGGGACTGCCTGCTGCTCGTGATCGGTGACGGTCCGGAGCGGGCTCGGATGGAGCACATGGCCGACTCAAACGGCGTCAACATTCATTTTACGGGCGCACTCACCGAACCTGAAGAACTTGCCTCTTATATGTTTGCGTCCGACGTAATGTTGAATCCGGGATATCTTGGGCTTTCGATCGTTCATGCGTTTGCGATGGGAGTTCCCGTCGTTGCACCGGTTGCCGGCACCTTATTCCGATTTCACAGCCCGGAGTGGGTATACGTTCGCAGCGGAGAAAACGGTATTCTGGTAGAGAACGCAACCGCTGATAGTTTTGCCGACGCAATCCAGACTGTTGTGAATGAACGGGAACGTTTTTCAATCGCAGCTCTGGAGTTTGCGAGAGAAGAATTGTCGGTTGACCGCATGACTCATGGGATCCTGGAAGCCATTCGGTTCGCTACGAGAACGACCTGAGCCGTGTTCATCCTTTGAACGGGCTCAAACGGCATGGACATGGAACGAGTAATCATTTTCGGACGATTCCCGCCACCCTTTGATGGGCAATCGTTGTCGGCAAAACGTTTTGCAGATATGATAAAATCGGATTATGATGTCATATGCGTCAATTCTTCGGTTCCATCCAGCGCTGGTTGGTTCACGAAGACGCTGAGTTATGTGCACACGGGTAAGAACCTGAACGAGGTATTGATTCGCGATGCTCAAGCCCGCGTCGTCTGGCAGTCCATTTCACCGCAGCCGTCAGGTCATTTTCGAGATCTGTTAACGGTTCTGCCCATCATAAGAAAGCGGGATGTCATCGCCGTCGTGCATTGGGGTTCATTCCATCGACTTTTTGAATCTAGGCTCACCCGATTCACAGCGTTACGGTTGGCCAACTACATAGAAAACTTTGTTTTCACGGATGAGTCTCGCTCAGATGCCTGCAGCGATTGGATTTCCGATTCCAAAAGAGTCGTTATTGCGAATTCCGTGGATCCTGAGACGTTATGCACGGCAGTCGAGGCGGAAGAAAAGCGCAATCGCAACGGTAGCGACATTTATCGCGTCCTGTTTCTGAGCAATATGATTTCAGAGAAGGGATATCTGGATGTTCTGCATGCGGCAAGCATCTTGCATGAGAACGGCGCAAATGTTCACTTCGATTTCGTAGGCGAGTGGTACTCGGAAAACGACAGGTCCGCATTCGATCGGATCGTCGAAGAAAAGAACCTTTCCGATGTGGTAGAGCATCACGGCGCCGTGAGCGACCGCTCGCTGATCAAGCGGTTTCATCTGGACGCAGACATCTTCGTTTTGCCGACCTATTTACGGGAGGCCCAACCTCTTGTCATTATGGAGGCTTTATCGGCCGGCACTCCAATCGTCACCACGCGCGAGGGCGGTATACCGCTTATGGTTCGCGAGGGCATTGAAGCCCTTTACGTACCTCCGAAATCGCCCCTGTCCATTGCCGATTCCATTTCCCGCCTGATGAATCGTTCCACGTGGTTTGAAATGTCTTTAAATGCCCGGAAGCGCTTTCTTGAAAAGTATCACCCAGATGTGATCCGGAAGCAGTGGATCGAACTGATCGATTCTGTCAAAGAGGATGTTGAGTCGGATGAGCACAAAGCCTCAGTCGACCCTGCACAATGAACCGAGCTCGGTATTATTCGTTGTTGCCGGCGTCGTAAAGCACTTTCCCGCCCACGATCGTATAGACCACTTCCGTAGACGGAATCTCGCCTTCTTCTATTGTCAGAATGTCTTTCGAAAGCACCGTGATGTCGGCCAGCTTGCCCACCGTTATGGAACCTT
Organism: uncultured Rhodothermales bacterium; assembly: GCA_964527795.1. Taxonomy (GTDB): domain Bacteria; phylum Bacteroidota; class Rhodothermia; order Rhodothermales; family UBA10348; genus SMXL01. Next base: position 4,235 of record CAZGOS010000065.1, read on the forward strand.
TGATGTCTTCTTCGAACGCAGCATAAGCGTTGTTGAGCGTATAGGACTGGAGCGCCTGCTCTCGCGAGAGACGCTGGTCCGGGAAGAAGACCGAGCCGTCCTTGAGTTTTCGCGAGACGGTCGCATAATAGCCGGCGATTGGATCGATGTCCTCCACCGGGGCATCGGTGCCGTTGGTAACCGTTGCGCCGGACTGCCACAGCTTCTGCCATACGTAGGCGCCTTCCTCGGCCCGTTTGGCTCCGAGTCTTTTATAGACCCACGGCGCGTCCGACGTACAGTGAATGCCTTGCATAGCGGCGATCACGCCTAACTGGCCAAAACGGGCAATGTCGTCGGGATGCAGGTGCTGCGAATGCTCGATGCGCCAGCGAAGATCGGTCTGGTCCGGATTCGCGGCGTAGGCACGCTCGAATATATCGAGCACTTCCCGGTTGGCACGATCTCCAATGGCGTGCACATTCAGTTGGTATCCGTTCGCAATGGCTATTTCAGAGGCCCTAACGACCGACTCGACCGGTAGTGTATTCAGACCGCTGCTGCCCGGGAGATCTTCGTACGGTTCAAGCAGCCAGGCCCCATGCGATCCGAGCGCACCGTCCAGGGACTGCTTGATGGATCGTACGGTGAGGTGATTGTCGGCGTACCCGATGGTACGGTATTCAGTCAGGCGTTCAGCGTCCGGCTCGCCTGCCATTCCGAGCATGGCGTAGATTCGAACAGGTAGATTGCCCTCGTCCGCGAGCTCCTTGTATAAATCGATCGTACCGAAACCGACACCTGCATCGTGAAATGAGGTGATTCCTTTGGATAGCGCTTCTTCGGCGGCGAGTCCGGCCATTGTCCGCGCTTCTTCTTCAAGTTCGTCCTCAGTCATATGCTCACGAGCCGCTGCACGAGCCCGGCTGATCAGTCGTTGAGCCGTTTCTCGAAGCATGCCGGTTGCTTCGCCCCGCAGATCTCGGAGGATTTCTCCTCCGGCAGGATTCGGTGTTTCTGAGCTGATGCCGGCGAGGCGCAGCGCTTCCGCGTTTACAAAGGCGGCATGACCACTCGCGTGTCCGAGGTAGACCGGATTGTCGGGCGAAACGGCGCTCAGCGTATGGTGAGTCGGCACGCCGTCGACGGCCCCTTCCGGAACAGAGTCCCATTTCTCCTGATGCCAGCCTCGGCCATTAATCCATTCTCCCGGCTGAGCCTCTTCAACTGCTTCCGCCACCATCTCGACGATTTCTTCCCAACTGGAAACCGTCATCAGGTTCAGGATCATTTTCGAGCGTCCGATGCCCATGAAATGACCGTGACCCTCGATGAGCCCGGGTACCGCGAGCTGTCCGTCAAGATCGATGATCTCGGTTCCACTGCCGATGAAAGCGGCGATTTCGGCATCGGATCCGACAGCCAGGATGGTGTCCGCCCTGACTGCAATTGCTTCGGCGTAAGGTTGCACTGGATCGACGGTTGCCACTTTACCCCCGCTAAGCACAAGGTCTGCTACCGGGGAGGAATCGGTGCCCGAACATCCGGCGAGAAGAACGAAGAAGGCGCTGAATACGACAGATACTGCTATGGAGATAATAAATTTCATGGTTTTTGCACCGGCATAAAAGTCGTTGGATTGTGTTGACCCGTCTTCGGTCAGCCGTTCTATAACCAGAAACTGAAATAGATATAGACAAAAAGTACGAGCCCCAGAACAACGGCTGATCCGGCTACGTCTTTCCAATTCCAGCTGGCCCGATTCTCCGCCCGGTCCTCATCTGAAATGAACGAATATGTGAGACCTCTGATCTTTTCTTCCGGCGGTGGCTCTGTCGTGTAGGAGACAGTGATGATAATCACCACGGCCACTACGAAAAGCACGCCGGCGAAATAGTATCCGTTGAATGCTCCAATCGCTCCCAGCATAGTAGACGGATCCAACAGGCCGTTCTGGGTGAGCGATTGCAGAGTCAGCTTGATCATGCCCATGATGAACCCGATGATCATTCCCCAGAATGCCCCGTGGGCGTTGATGCGGCGGTTGAAAAGCCCAAGCAGGAAGACGGCCGTGATCGGAGGGGCAAGAAAACCCTGCACGTTCTGCAGGTAGTCGTAGAGTCCGCTGCTGTTTTCCGCCATTGTTTTCATGATCGGAATCCAGAGCAGGCCCAGTATGACAACGACCGCAGTGGCAATTCGGCCGACTTTAACGAGCTGCGACTCCGGTTGTCCGGGCTTGATCTTCTCGTAAATGTCAACGGTGAAAAGTGTCGCGCACGAGTTGAAAAGCGCTGCCAGTGAACTCATGAGGGCCGAAAGTAAACCCCCAACGACCAGTCCGCGAAGTCCAACGGGCAGAAGATTGGCCACCATCGTTGGGAATACCATGTCTCCCAATATTTTTCCGTCCGGTCCCTGCTGGATGTAAAGCAGACCTTTTGTATTAAGCGCATAGCCGATCATGCCCGGAACGAGAAAAATGAAAACGGGCCAGACTTTAAGGAAACCTCCAAAAATGGCGCCCCGCCGCGCATCGCGAAGCGAGCGGGCCGACAGCGTCCGCTGCACGATATACTGATCCGTACACCAATACCAGATGCCCACGATCGGGGACGCGATCATCACGCCCAGCCACGGGAAAACGGGGTCCGAATTGGGTCTCCAGAGAGCAAACTGTTCTTTGTTTTCAGCCAGAATTGCTCGTAGCTCATCCCATCCACCGAGCTCCTGAAGACCGAAAAACGTGATAAAAACGGAGCCTAGAAGCAGCAGCCCGGTTTGCAATATTTCCGTATAGATGACCGCTCGAAGTCCGCCGAAGACCGTATAGATTCCGGTCAAGATCACGGTAGCAATGGCGCCAACCCAAAAAGCATCGTCCGGCGTGCCGAAAGCGTCCGGAAGAAGCGTTCGAAAGACAAGAGCACCAGCATAGACCGTAACGGATACTTTTGTGAATACGTAAGCGACAAGCGATACAATCGAGAGGACCCATCGCGAACGGCCGTCAAATCGCCTTTCAAGGAATTCGGGCATCGTAAAAACATTCGCCCGGTGGTAGAAAGGCACGAACACCCAGGCCAGCATGATCATGATCCATGCGTGCAGTTCCCAATGTGCTTGGGCCATGCCGTTGTTGGCTCCGCCACCGGCCAATCCGACGATGTGCTCCGAGCCGATATTCGAAGCGAAAAGGGAAGCTCCAACGGCGAACCAGGCGATGTCGCGTCCTGCGAGGAAATAGTCTTCCGTAGTGTTCTGTTTCCTGGCCGACCACCAGACAATTCCGACCAACAGCAGGAAATAACCCCCAATAATCACCCAGTCAAGTGTCGTAAGCATGTATTACCCGTGCTGATAGACTTCCCAATTCATGTATTTCCGAAACGCCTCCGTGAGAACGTCGGCAACACGGTCCCTGGTTGCTGCGACGTGGTGTTCAAAACCGTGCTCACAGATAAAAGCAAGCAGATGTTGCAGTCGAGGTACGTGAAAGACGCCATATCCGCCGAAGGACTGAAGTCGATCCTGCGTGAAAGAACCTTCACCCACGTACGCTCGAATGCAGCCGTTCAGGTCATCCGTCATGACCCGAGCATAAGTAAACGGTCCGGGTGCGATTTTGCCTACGATCGCACCATACGTGCTTTCTTTCCCGATCGACTGTGCAAGAATCTCCTGATAGTCCATCTTGTGACTGCTGAAGAAGTCTTTCGGCAAGTTCGAACAGTGAAAAACGACTCCTTTATCCGGATCGTCACCATAGTTGTTGTTCCAGTCGAGAAGAGCAGCCGGTTTCAGTGAGGCCTGTTGCAGAGCATACATACTGAGAACACCTGCGATATCCGCCTCGCAGGCGCTCGCCATCAGATTGTTGCTCATCAGGCTCATGCACGTGCACGGCACGACACCGTAGAATTCCTGCAGAGCGGTCCAGCACTGGATTGCCGTCGCATCGAGATCATTTTCGCGCATGAACCGATCTATGGCTGCGCCCAGCTTCGCCATCAGAAGAAGCCGGTCCTCCGGTACGCCGGTCGTATTCGTGTATGCTTTGAGTTCTTCTAGTTTTTCCGATACGCTCTGGTCTGCATCCCCCATTTTCCTGATCCACCCCAGTAGCTCAGATAAATCGAGGGTTTCCACGGAGATTCCGGTTCTTTCGAGCAGCTTCTCACTGTATCGAACCGTATTGAATGCGGCGGGTCGGGCGCCTATCTGTCCAAAACGGGCGCCTTTGAGCGATGCGACGACGCGGCATACGGATGCAAAACCGTTGATATCCTTCCGAAAAGCTTCGGTATCGGGATCCATGGTGTGCAGGCTCGTCAGCGAAAACGGAATTCCGTATTGCCGAAGATTGTTGCAAACCGAAATTTTCCCGCAGAAGCTGTCGCGCCGGTTGGCCAGGCCCATTTCCTCCACCGAATCCCCGAAGGCGTGCACCAGCACGGGGACATTCAGATCCGAAAATCGAAGCGTGTTCGCCACTGCTCGTTCATCACCGAAATTTGGCAGCGTGACGAGCACGCCGTCGATTTCTTCACGATTTTTCCTGAAGAAATCCGCGCAGAGACGGGCTTCCTTCAGGCTCTCGACGGCTCCATTGTTCGTTTCACCTTCGGGAATGATAACGGCTCGAATGCCCTCGTCTTCGAAGACGTTCAGGATCTTTTTTCGCCCTGTTAAACAGAGATGATCAGGGAAGAAACCTCGATTGCCGACGATGACACCGAGTGTTACAGGGGATACGTTCTTCTTCACTGGCATGGTGGGATGCATTGAACGGGCTGAACATACTGCCAAATCACTAAAACCTGAAATGCCGGCGATATCCTTATTTTCTTTCCGCTTCAATATTTCGACATTCATAATTCTTGAAACACGTTTATCCCATCAGATCCCTTCCATCTTCGCGCGTTGTGCTGCGCGCGGGAATCTTCTGCGACCGGGTCAGGACGAACAGGGAAGTGACGATTCGACATGTTCTCGACTATTGTGAGCAGAGTGGCAGGATTCGGAATTTCGAACGCGCCTTTGAACCGATTCCTGGACCGTTCTGCTCAGACTATCCATACGACGACTCGGACGTTTACAAGTGCATTGAAGGAGCGGCTCGCACACTATCGCCGGCATACGACGGCGCGCTGGACAGGTACCTGGATGATTTGATCGAGACCATCGCACGCGCCCAGGACGAAGACGGTTACCTTTATCCTTTCGCCGGATTTGAATTCGTTGAGGACGAGAGAGGGCGGTCCAGAGACTGGTGGTACGGCCCGGAGAGGTGGGACAAAGTCCACCTGCACAGCCACGAACTCTACAACGTCGGGCATCTCTACGAGGCGGCAGTTGCGCACTTCGAGGCAACGGGTAAACGATCGCTTCTGGACGTCGCGCTCAAGAACGCGGATCTGATCGTCCGCGCGTTCGGCGATCGGCCGGGCCAGATCAAAAGCATTCCCGGTCACCAGGAAATTGAGCTGGGTCTGGTCAAACTTTTCTCAACGACGGGGGAGGAAAAGTATCTGAACCTTGCCCGGTTCTTTCTCGCCGGGCGTGGCAATCCCGAATTCGGTCTGGAAGGCGGGGAGTACCGGCAGAATCATATGCCGGTGAAAGACCAGAAGGAAGCGGTTGGACATGCCGTCCGCGCCGCCTATATGTATTCAAGTATGGCTGACATGGGTGTTTTGTCTGAAGATCAGGAATACATCGAGGCACTCGACTCCCTGTGGACGGACGTCGTTGAAACCAAGTTATATCTCACGGGAGGCATCGGATCGGAGGGAGAGAACGAAGGATTTCGGGACGCTTTTGAGCTGCCGAATGACAGCGCGTACTGTGAAACGTGTGCGGCCGTTGCCAACGCGATGTGGAACCATCGTATGTTTCTGATGCACGGCGATGCAAAATATATCGACGTCATGGAAAGGGCCCTGTACAACAATGTGCTCTCGGGGGTCTCGCTCGACGGCAAGGCCTTTTTCTATCCGAATCCACTCGAATCGGCAGGTGAACACCAACGCACGCCCTGGTTCAGCTGTGCCTGTTGTCCGACAAACGTCGTGCGATTTCTGCCGCAGATACCGGGTCTTGCCTACGCCGCCACTGAAACGTCCCTGTTCGTGAACCTGTTCGTGGACTCGACGGCGTCGGTGACGATTTCGGGAGTTCCGGTTTCAGTCGATCAGACGACCGAATATCCGTGGCACGGACTGAGTCGAATCGTCATCGAACCTGAAAGACCTCTTGATTTTTCCGTACGCGTTCGCCTGCCGGGCTGGTCGCGGAATCGACCGGTTCCAAGTCGGCTCTATAGATATATGGGAGAGCCTCGGCCCATGCCTGCTGTGCGTCTCAATGGCGAGTTGATCCGCGGTGAAATCGAAAATTCGTATGTCGTGATGACTCGGACATGGAAAGCCGGCGACGTAATTGAGGTAGATCTGCCGATGGATGTGCGCGTCGTCGAGGCCGATGAGAGGGTAACGGCAAATCGCGGCCGCATCGCTCTTGAACGCGGGCCCGTCGTATTTGCCGCTGAAGGCGCGGATAATCAACTCGATGTGCGAAATCTCCGGCTCGATCCATCGGCGGATTACGAAACGAATTGGGAGCCGGACATGCTGGGTGGCATCACAACGATTCGCAGCACAGCTTCATACGACGGCAGCGAAGTGCCCTTTGTGGCAATTCCATACTATGCATGGGCACATCGGGAAAAGAGTACCATGGCGGTGTGGTTCAAAACTTCGTGATCGGCCAAACGGCAAATCCAGCTCACGCAACTGGATCTCCGCTACCCGTACCTATATTGCTTACACCCGGCAAATCATCGATCAGAACAGAAGCAATCTTCATGGCGGACATCTTACACGACTTCCAGATCAAAGCCTCGCCCGAACGTGTGTTTGAAGCGATCTCGACGCCGGACGGCGTGAGTGAGTGGTGGTCGCTTTCGACGGTTGGCGATCCGGCTCCGTTTACGAGCTGGATTTCGGTCCGGGATACCTGTGGAGGGCGAAGGTCGTAGTGTGTGCCGCTCCGACGGAATTCGAATGGGAGATGATTGAAGCTGAGGGCGACTGGATGGGTTCGAGAATCGGATTTCACCTTGATGAAGACGAAAACAAGACTCAGGTTCGATTTCATCATTCGGGCTGGGCCGAGGCGGGCGAACATTTCCGCAGTTCCAGTTATTGCTGGGCCATGTATATGCGCATTCTCAAACGTTACGTCGAAGACGGAGAGACTGTACCCTACGCGGATCGCCTGAATGTGTGACCGCGCGAAACACCCGGCAGGATCGAGCCTATTCGACTCGGACCACCTGGTACTCATGTGGCTCGAGCATCAACACATCAGAAAATGAAACGGTCTCATCCGTAAAGACGTCTGTACCGGTGGTTCCCGTGAGAGAAGCAGGCAGATCGACGGATGATTCCCGATTACGCACATTTACGGCAATGACCAGGCGTTCGCTCTCAGAAGTCCGCTCGAACATCATGATGTCGTCTTCCTCGGGGGCCAGAAATGCGAGCGAGCCTCCCTTGAGTGCGCTGCTCTCGCTGAAGAAATCGAAGTACTGCTCGAAAAACCTTCGCACATCCGGATTGGCCGTCCAATCATACGCCGTTTGCTCAAAAAACGACACATTAACGTCTACGCCCGTTTCCTGTCCCGTGTAGATCAGAGGAGCGCCCGGAAGTGTCGATGTTAAGACATAAGCCGCTTCGGCAGCGATCTTTCCTCCAAACACGACCGGTGGAGGCGCGTCCCACGCCGTCTCGTCATGATTGGTTGTGAACCGAAGTCGACCGGTTCCGTCCGGCAACTCTTCTTCAATTCGCGTGACCAGTTCCACCAACTCGGACACGGGTGCGCCTTCCCACACCTCTTTCATCTTGCCGTATTCCGGCCAGGCATACGTGAGGTCGAAACCGGAATCGTGAATGCGAATGTCGTCCGATTCGGCGAGCATCATGATCGGTTTGATTTCGCGAAGGGCTTCGATGGCATCTTTCCAGAAATCGTATGGAACCCAGGTTGCTACGTCGCTGCGGTAGCCGTCGATGTCGAATTCTTCGATCCAGTATCGAAGCATGTTGATCATTTCGGCGCGCAGTTCCTCGCTGTCATAGTTAAGGTCGACCGTATCCGTCCAGTCCGTCGGATTGCCGTCTGGGCTGATCGGGACCGTCGGTCCGCCGTCCGGGCCTTTCGTATACCAGTCGGGGTGTTCATCAACCCAGGCGTTATCGGGAGAAGTGTGATTGGCAACGAGGTCGAGGATGATTTTCATACCGTTCGCGTGTACGGCATCTACAAGGTCCTTAAAGTCATCCTTCGTTCCGTAATTCGGATTGATGCCGTAGTAGTCCATTACAGCGTACGGCGAACCGAGCACTCCCTTGCGCTCTTCGATCCCGATGGGATGAATGGGCATCAACCATAACGTTGTGATGCCCAGATTCTTGAGTTCGGTGAGTCGCGGAACGATCGCCTGAAACGTGCCTTCTTCGCTGAAATCGGAGACGAAAACCTCGTAAATGACGGCATGCGGGACCCAGTCAGGTTGATTCCACCAGAGAGAGTCGGCGGATTCAGGTTGGTCGGTCCCGTTGCAGCCGGAAAGTGTGAAGAGGATCCCGGCAGCGACCAGAAATCGAAAGAGCATTGATCTGCGCATGGCTCATTATAATTCTAGTAGAAAAAAGGGCAGGCGCAGTAAATGCGCCCGCCCCGCAACGGACTATTTCCTCATATTCTCCGCCTCGTATCGGATTTCCGTCAGATCCTGGACCATCTCGGCCCAACCGTACCACAGGGCATAATCCGGATTGGCGTGGAAAACTCCCTGGAACGCCCGCATTCGATGCTTGAGAAACATCACGAAGAGGGTCTGCTCAATCGGAGTGCCAGCGTCATGAAAAGTCAGTAGATCCGGAAAAGCACTCGCGTATCCTTCGGGCTTTTCGATGGTGCCATCCTCGTACAACTCGGCTACGATGTTAATGGCTTCGGCCATCAGGCGATCGATTTCCTTTATCTGGTCATCTCCTTTCTGCAGTTCAAGACGGGAGAAGGATTCAGAGTGACAATCCGTGCAAATCCTGATCATTTTGTCACGGCCTTCCTGCCACTCTTCCTGCGTGGTTCTGACAACTCTGGCCGCTTTCACCACTTCAAGTCGTTCGGTGGCATTACCGTCCGGATCAAGAACACCCAATCCCTTCAATATGGTCACCTGGTCGGCCGCCCACTGCTCGTCCTCGGGGAGCGGAAGTCGAACGGCCAGGAATCCCCACGACGTTCCTACTTCGTGATCGCCACCGTTCATGTGACAGGTCTGACATGTAGGCGCCACCGCTTCTTCAGAAATGATCCCGGCACGTTTGAGTGCATTCCGGACGCCGTGTTTCGAACCGGAGTACATTTCCCACTGAGGATGGTCAAATCCCATGTGGCAGGTCTGGCACGCTTCAGGTTGACGCACCTCGTTGGCGGAAAAGAAGTGACGCGTGTGACAACCATCACAGGACGCGCTACCGTATTCCTGTCCTAACAA
>CAZGOS010000066.1:0-13744 GCA_964527795.1 uncultured Rhodothermales bacterium
TCGATGCTTCTCCTCGTTGCCATCGGCTGCTCGACGACGCAATACAAGACCCGCGCCGACAAAGAAGTCTACGACATTTTGGCCGATAAGACGCCCGCCGTACCGGGCATGCCCGCCACATTCACGATCGACGAAGACACGATAAACCGGCTCGAAGGTCTCTCCATCGCCGGCAAGCCCCCGGCATATCTCGGTACCGAGGGCCTGGCCGAAGAAGGGGCGCTCGTCATCACCCTCGAAAAAGCGCTCGAACTCGGCGTTGCCACGTTGGAAATAGATGTGATTATATCTGCGGACGGGCAGGTTGTCGTTTCTCACGATCCGATTTTTTCAGCGACCATTTGCTCGCATCCTGACGGCCGAGCAGTTACGGAGGAAGAGCAGGACGCGCTGAAGCTCTTTGAGATGGCGTACGAAACCATCCGTCAGTTTGACTGTGGTTCGCGCGGGCATCCGAATTTTCCCACGCAGGTGCCGATGCCGGTGTGCAAACCGCTTCTGAGCGATGTCATTGCGCTCGGCGAATCCTGGTCGAGCAAAGACGGTGCAAGGCTGGTCCGATACAATATCGAAGTGAAGTCCCAGCCCGGCGGAGACGGTGTTCTGCATCCGGAACCGGACCTATTCGTCTCACTCGTACTTCGTACCGTAAAAGAGGCCGGCGTTGAAGAGCGCGTCACGATTCAATCGTTTGATAAGAGGAGCCTGCGGTCTTTGCGTGCCCAGGCTCCCGACATCACATCGGCGCTTCTTATCGGGAGCGCTGAGGATCGGGGATTTGAAGAAAACATTCGTATTCTTGGATTTACGCCGTCGATCTACAGTCCGAACTACGCCCTCGTTGATGCCGACCTTGTCGCCGCCGTGCATGCAAAAGAGATGCGCCTTATTCCCTGGACTGTCAACGAATCAAGTGCAATGGCGGATCTGATCCATCTGGGCGTTGATGGATTTATAACGGACTATCCCGATATCGCGGTCCAGACAATAGACGATCTCTCGTCCGCGGACCGATAGAGCATGCGTCAACTCTGGTCGCTGAACCGCTCGCCAAGGCTCGAACACAGACGCTCCAGGTAATCCTGGTCCACGCCGTCAAAAGCGGCGGGAAGGTTGGAGTCAACATCCAAAACCGCGAGCGTATCACCTGCGTTCGAGAGAATAGGGACAACGATTTCGGATTGCGTGGCAGGAGAACAATCGATGTGTCCTGGAAATGTCGAGACATCGGGCACGAGCTGCGTCCGGCCAGTGCTCGCCGCTGCCCCACAAACCCCGTTGGTGAACGGAATGTCGATGCATGCGTGGGTACCCTGGTACGGCCCCACCTGAAGATGCGATGGTTTTATGGTTCGATAGAATCCGGTCCAATAATAATAGTCGAACGCGTGATGGAGTTCACAGACAACGGTTGCCATCGCAGCAACGAAATCCGTGTCGTCATCAAGAAGCAGTTCGATGCGGTTCAGCGTTTCCTCGTACGCCTCCTTTTTTTCCTCGGAAGTCATTCTCGAATTGAATCTGTTGTTCCATTAAGGGTTATCGCCACGATCTCTTCGGCAGACCGGCGGCCGGGAAAAATCATTTTCAACTTTAAGCATATAAAACTGATCCATTTTCGCATCAAGACACAAAAAAAGCAGTTTCTATACGTATTACTAAAGTATGCCGAGATCGGCACCCTCACAATTCGATCATTTGATGGACCGAATTTGGGAGTTAGATACAACTTCAAGGATGAATACAATGTTTGTTACGGCAGGAGAAACTGTTGATCTGATCGCGCAGGCACTCCATGAGGAGTTTCCGTCTACCGTTTTTGCCGTTCGGCTGGAGGACCCGGTGTATTCGATCAGTGATATTCGGGGCGTTGATGTCATCTGGACGGACGGTCCGAGACGGGAGGCAGTAGAGAATGTGCTGGAGCGTTTTCAGGGAATGACCTGGGAGCCACAGACGGGCGTTCTTGAAGGGCGATCACATCTTGTTGTGGGCGAAGACGGTGAGCTCACCCGCGTTTTCTACAACGTCGATTATATCTTCTGTGACGCTCCGGCCTCGAGGGTTTAAGAATAATTTCCGTCAATCCTCCAGCAGGTACTGCATAATCGCAACGTCGCGCCACTGGTCATCTACGCGACCGACCTCACTCTGAATCCCTACGAGTGTGAATCCGCAGACTTCGTGGAACGCCATGCTCGACAGGTTGTCGGCCCAGATTTTGGTGACGATGTGGTGATATCCGACCGACTTCGCAAACCTGTGCAACTCCATTTGCAGCAATCGTCCGAGTCCTTGCCGGAGACTGCTCCTGAACAGATAAACGGACGTTTCGCACGCTACGGCATAACCGGATCTGTCGCTGTATTTCTTTGCGATACCCCACCCTCGCACACCTTCCGACGTTTCGATCACCAAAATTCGCTCCCGCTTGCCTGTTGAGTCGAGCAGGCGAACGACATGCTCTTCCGAAAACGGACCGGTATCCATCGTGCAATCGCGGGCAAGAATCGACTCCGTGTAGATTTCGGCTATCGCAAGGGCATCGCTTTTCTCCGCCTGGCGAATATGCGGGAAAGCAGACATGTGTCGTGTCGGTCGAAGCGTACGTGGGGTCTGATCAGTTGCCCGAATGTACGGCTTTGATGGCTTCAGCGGCGTTGATCAAACGACCTACCCGGTGCGAATCTGCAATCTCACGACCCGTGTTCTTGAGAATCGCATAAGCGTCGGCGGCACTAAGCTCCTGGTCGAGTGAGCGCATGATCCCGACGAGACCGGAAACCATGGGCGTGGACATCGAGGTGCCGCTCATGCGGACGTATCCACCTTTGGACCGCAGGGACAGAATATTGACGCCAGGGGCTGCTATCGGCCGATCCAGGGATGTATTGGTGTTTGAGAAAGACGCCTTTTGAAGAGATTCATCTACCGCCGAGACGACAATAACGCCTGGTACGTTTGACGGCATGTGGTCGATGGCATCTTCGTTTGCATTACCGGCTGAAACGATCACAATAGAACCTTTGCGAAGGGCAAATGCGATCGCATCGACAATGATTTTTGGCGATGTCGGCGACTTGCTACCCAGCGACATTGAAATGACATCAGCGTTGTCACGAGTGGCGTCCAGAACCGATTGTGCAATGGATTCGATCGTTCCGAAGCCCTGGTCGTTGAGCGCCTTGTAAGAGGTAATCTCAACGAATCTACCTTCCCAGTTGAGTGAGGCGATGCCAACACCGTTGTTGGTGACGGCTCCGGCAATTCCGGCACAATGGCTGCCATGCCCGTGCACGTCTGATTTTCCAGGGCTCGTATTGAACACCGTTCGGATATCTTCGTGATTCGCATCGACGCCGGTATCGACGATCGCGACGCGTGCTTTTTCGGCGGGAGTGATGCTACGCAAGTAAACATGGGCCTCATGCCCATCGATGGCGTCGAGTCCCCATTGGTCAGCGACGAGCGGATCGTTTTCAAGTACCGGGCCCGCTTTAAACTCAACGGGTTCGGTTACGATGGGCTCCTCCAATCCGACTGTATGATTTACATCGATGTAGTCGACGTTCTCCGTGTCGGCTGAGAGGGTGCGGATAAGTTTTTCAACGTGGCGCGACCGGACAGTTACCAGATATACCTGAGCCAGATCTTCATCCTCACTGAGTCTCATGCGAGGGAAAGCGCGCTCATACTGAGCGTCAAAAAGAGCAAGTGTCTCTTCGATCTCTTCGATCCCATCGTCTGGACCGAGTTCCAGCAGCACCGTGGTTTTATTGATCGCGATTCGGTCGGAATTCACGAAACGCCCGACGCCGATAAGGAGAACGCAGGCAAAGAGAGAAATCGCACCGAGATAAAAGAAAGGCCGGGCATTCTGGTCGTGGCGGGTAAGAAACCCCGCGACCAGAAGCAGACCTACGCCAAATTCAGCCGTCAACGCCGTCAATGCACCGAAGACAGACGTAAACGTCAGCGTATGCGCGACAACAGAGAGGGCAAGCATGGAGATGCCGATAAGCATCAGGAACGGCCCTTTTTTCTCCCGCGTAGCCGCGCGTGCAATAAGCAGGAACGCGCTGATCGTCAACAGGCCAGTGAAGATCATATCGCTCAGTACTTTGGTTTGATTATCAGTTCTTTCTGCGTTCCGATGTCAATCGACGGCTGTTATCGACGCTACTTTGACGTATTCACCCCACATCGCTGTTCCAACCATGTGTACGGGCTCGAGATCCGCACGAATTTTCTTTCCGTCAATGCGTACGTGATCGGGAAGACGTTCGATCGGCACGTATCGCTTTCCGTCGGTATCGATGATTCCCCAAAAACCTCCCTCCAGATCCTGGTAAGTGACTTTACCTTCTATCTTCATAAAAGCTGTCTGACGGGCTAATTCTTGTTGGGTTACGGATGAAAAGGCGCCCGGTTACACTCTGTTCCAGGCACATTGTTCGAGTGAGAAAACATTCCGATATGCTCCGTGTATTGTTCTTGTTCGTTGTAAAAGTGCCGTTTGTCGGCTAACCTGAATCGGTCCGCATGCACCGAACAAAGTGTGTGTAACCGACCTCAATCTCCTTCCCGCACATTGTTGACGAGCGGTCCGCCGCATGGCCAAGATCCCACAAGAAACAATTGAAGAAGTCCGATCCCGCACGGACATCGTGGGCGTCGTCAGCGACTACGTTCAGCTCAAGAAACGCGGATCCAACTTTGTTGGACTGTGTCCTTTTCACAAAGAAAAAACACCGTCCTTCAATGTTAATCCGGCCAGAGAGATTTACAAGTGTTTTGGCTGTGGGGCGGGAGGGGACGTTTTCAATTTTGTAACTGAAGTCGAGAGTCTGAGTTTTCCCGAAGTAGTTCGCCTTCTGGCCGGCCGAGCCGGTGTAGCCATTCCGGAAAAGGACGAACCGTCCGAAGATGCATCCGAAACAGAGGCCGTCTATCACGCGCTTCGCTTCGCAGCCAATCATTTCTTCAACAACCTTACCCATTCGCACGCTGCCAAAGACGCTCGCAATTATCTCACCGCGCGCGGTGTCTCGTCCGAGTCTGTAAAATATTTCGGGATGGGTTTTGCGCTGAACAAGTGGGATGCCCTGCTGAAGGAGGCGGAGAAGAGCCATGTTGATCCGGGAATTCTGGAGAAAGCCGGGCTTATCATCCCGAGAAAAGAAAAGGTCGGGCATTACGATCGATATCGGAATCGAATTATTTTTCCGATCGTGAGTCATGTAGGCAAAGTTCTGGGTTTTGGAGGACGCACGGTAGACCCGGAGGATGAACCCAAGTACATCAACTCCCCGGAAACGACGGTCTACAGGAAGTCGAATGTTCTGTACGGACTCTATCAAGCACGCCAGGAAATCAGAGGTCGGGAGGAGGCTTTGCTGGTGGAGGGGTACACCGATGTGATCGCACTGCATCAGGCAGGTATTTCCAATGCAGTCGCCACGTGCGGAACGGCGCTTACGGAAGAGCAGGTACGTCTGCTGAGTCGGTACGCGAAACGAATTGTACTCCTCTACGATGCAGACTTAGCCGGCGTGCGAGCCGCCGTGCGCGCAATCGATTTGATCCTGAGTATGGGACTCGCCGCCTACGCGGTGGCATTGCCGGACGGTGAAGACCCGGATTCATATGTCACGAAGCATCGTCGAGATGGATTTGCTTCGTTTATGAATGAACACCGCGAGGACTTCGTACATTTCATGCTTTCGCGAGCCCGGCTCGCCGGCAAGATGGATACGCCTGAGGGAGAGGCCGGCATTCAGCGAGCCATTCTCCGGTCGATTTCGAAAATTCCGGATCTGTTGGTACGCGAATCCTACGTCAAGCTGGCGAGCGAGGCTCTGGGCGTTCCAGACATGGAGCTTCGGGCCGTTCTGAATGATATGAGCGCGTCTCGAAGTCGCTCCGCACGAAAACAGCAGACTTTTCAGAAAAAAGGTGCGACGACGAAGCAAGAACAGCAAGCCGTTGTATCGGCTTCCCGGAAAACACGCGGTCGCGTGCTTCCGGAAGAAAAAACGCTTCTGAAACTCATGCTCGAACAAGGACTTCCTCTGATCGAACTCATCCTGGGAAACACCTCGTTAAGTGATTTTACGGAAGGTCCGACCCGTGATATGGCGGACCACCTTGTGCGCATGCACGAACAGGGATCCGTCGACCAAAAAGCGTTCGTAAGCGGTGAGTATGGCGATGATATTCGGAAACTGTCTACCGAGCTTCTGACGGCCGATATCGAACCGTCCGTGAACTGGGAGCGCCGTCGCAATATTCCGGTTCCCAAACTCAACGACGATGCGTATGAAGCCGCCAAAAGCGCGATGATGTTTCTGAAGCTCGATCGCATTGAGGAGACGATCGCGGTACAGAAGGAAAAAATCTATCGGGTCGAGCAGGCGGGTGAGGATGTTCGTGGGCTCCAGAAGGAGATGATTGAGCTTCATGAGATGAGAAAAATGATAGCGGAGCGAAAGTTCATAAGAGACGTTTAAAGATTTTCTGTCTGAATCTACGGGAGTTATGGAGAAGGGAACGGAGACGATTGTAGAGGAAAAAAGCCGGCTTGCTACGAACGGTACGGAGGATTCAGCTCGGGAAGTCGTGCCCCATGCGACAGTGCCGAGGGCCGTTCCCAAACGGGCTGCTCTTTCGGATGCGCGACTTTATTTCAACAGGGAGCTGAGCTGGCTCGATTTCAACTGGCGCGTGCTCTACCAGGCGCTGGATGAACGCGTACCTCTGCTGGAACGCGTTCGATTTCTTTCCATTGCGGCTTCCAACCTGGACGAATTTTTCAGAAAACGAGTAGGCGGTCTGAAGCGGCAGATGGCTGCCGGTGTTCACAAACTTTCCCCGGACGGAAGAACGCCGACGGAACAGTTCAAGATGTGTCGCCCGGCAGTTCTTGAGATGAGTCGAGTTTTATCCGAGGCGTGGGAATCTACGTTAAAGCCTGATCTTGGAAAGGTAGTCGGAATTAAGATTTACGGCTACCAGGAACTGACAAATGCCCAGAAGCAGTGGCTCAAGGATTATTTCCACGCCCACATTTTTCCAGTGCTGACGCCACTTGCCGTAGATCCGGGTCATCCGTTCCCGTTTATCTCGAATCTGAGTCTGTCCCTGGCCGTTCTACTCAAGCATCCCAAAAGGGACACGGAGCACTTCGCGAGGCTAAAAGTGCCAACCAATCAGGGCCGTTGGATTCGGTTGGAAGACGGCAGGGGGTATGTACCGGTAGAGCAGGTAATTACTAACAACATCCAGGACCTTTTTCGGGGGATGGATGTGGCGAGTGTCGAGACGTTTCGAATCACTCGAAATGCGGATCTTCGAAGGGATGAGGAGGAGGCGGAAGACCTCATCGAAATGATTTCTGACGAACTCAGGGAGCGTAGATTTGCACCCATCGTACGTCTGGAAGTTCAGAAAAGCATGCCGAATGACGTGCGTCTGCTGCTGATGCGTGAGCTTTCTTTGACGGATGAGGATCTGTACGAGGTAGACGGAGATCTCGATCTTGCCCGAGTTTCTTTTTTTGCAGGAATGGACGCACCCGAGCATCAATATCCAGCGTGGGAGCCGGTCGTACCGGCCCGTCTTCTGCACGAAGGTGAAGCTAAGGACCGTGCAAACATCTTCGACGTTATTCGCGCCGGCGATATATTGGTCCATCATCCCTACCAATCTTTTGGTGCAAGTACCCTGCGTTTTATAGAGGAAGCCGCCGGCGATCCACAAGTGCTTGCGATCAAACTCACGCTCTATCGCACGTCTCATAAGTCGCCCGTTGTTCAGGCACTATTGAAAGCGGCAGAGCGCGGCAAGCAGGTCGCCGTACTGGTTGAAGTAAAGGCTCGGTTCGACGAAAAGAACAATATCGAATGGGCGCAGATTCTTGAGAAATCGGGCGTGCATGTGACGTATGGCCTGGTAGGACTTAAAACGCACACCAAAACGACGCTCGTCATACGGCAGGAAGGAAATCAGCTTCGTGCCTACTGTCACGTTGGAACCGGCAACTACAATCCAACGACGGCGCGTCTGTATACTGATTTGGGGCTGTTAACGTGTGCACCCGATGTCGGATCGGATGTCATCAATCTATTTCATTATTTGACCGGATATGCCCCGGAACAGCATTATCGTCGCATGATCATTGCCCCTCGCGATATGCGGAAAGCTTTTATCCAGCTCGTAAAGAATGAGATCGAACAACAGCAACAGCATGGAACGGGCCGCATTATCGCAAAGATGAATGCACTTGATGATCTCGAGATGATTCGAGAGCTCTACCGTGCTTCAGAGGCGGGCGTACGCATCGATTTGATTGTTCGCGGGCACTGCCGGCTTCGACCGGGTCTTCCTCGCTTCAGCGAGAATATCCGTCTGATCAGCATCATCGGTCGATTTTTGGAGCATAACCGTATCTATTATTTCCGGAATAACGATAACCCGAGACTCTTCATGGGAAGTGCCGACTGGCAGAGAAGGAACCTGGATGATCGTGTGGAGGCGATTGTGGAAATTGATCAACCGACCCTGAAGGCGCGACTGATTCGAACGCTACAGATTGCGCTGGATGATGAGCGGTCGGCATGGGAGTTGCAGCCGGACGGAAATTATTTGCTTCGCATGTCGGCCAACAGAAACTCCGCGAAGGGATTTCAGGAGATTCTCATGGACCGGGCCAAGGCCCGATCGGCTCGAGAAGACTCGCCGTGGGACATCGAGTAGTATGTATGCGACAGATTCCTTCAACAATCTGTGTTTGCAGGGCGATTACTTCTTGCCTGCCAGATCGACCAGGTAGTCGAATATCGGCTTCATGGAAGCGCCCATGCGCTCTGGGTGAAACTGCACACCCAGGAACAGGCCGTCCTCCGATTCTATGGCCTCGATAATCCCGTCTGGTGCTCGACCACACACCTTCAGGGAACGTCCGACATCGGCAACCGCCTGGATGTGGTTCGTATTAACCGATATGTCTCCGGAATCCAGTATCCGGTGTAGACGCGTGCCCTTATCGATCACCAGCGCGTGTTCTTTTCCGCCGCGCTTTTCACTGTGTGAATGTTCGAGTTCGAACTGCGCATCAACGTCGGCGAAAACGGTACCGCCTGAGTAAACGTTGAAAACCTGCATGCCGTAGCAAATTCCAAGAATCGGGAGCTTGCGTGCCAAGGCCGCCTCGATTACCCAGCGATCGTTAATGAGTCTTCTGGGATCAGGTTCGGAGATATCGTCGGGTAGATGCCCGAGCATTGCCTCCGTAACCGCCGGGCCGCCCGAGATAATCAGACCGTCAACGTGCATCAAGAACTCCTCCGATGTCTCCCTCCTGTCGAACATGGGCACGATGACGGGCACCGCCGCTGACCCTTGAAGGCAGTCGGCATACGCCGAGTGTAAACGCTGCTCGTCATTCTCGAAAGAAGTCGTGATGCCAACGACTGGTCGCATGCGGGTTCGGGGTTTGGCAGCGTCGGTTGGGCGTGTCGAACTCGGTATTCCCGTCCAGGAGGGTTCCCTCGTGCGAGAGGGAATCAACTTCCGGGCACGCCGGCTTCTGTCATCTCTCTGACGTCCAGGAGATGATCGAGTTCGTCGCCGGACAACAAACCCAGCTCGAGAGCAACATCGCGGACGGATTTACGCTCGGCAGCTGCCTTTTTTGCCACTTTTGCCGCATTGTCATAACCAATAGAACGGTTGAGTGCCGTTGCTATCGAAGGATTCAATTCCAGCAATTCGCGGCATCTTTCGCGGTCGGCTTCGATCCCTGTCAGACAGCGGTCTCTGAATGCGTGCATACCGCCGGTCAGGATCGAAATGCTTTCCAGCATCGCATGGGTCATAACCGGCATCATGACATTCAGTTCAAAATTGCCATGTTGCGCTCCAATCGTAATTGTGGTGTTGTTTCCCATGACGCGGGCGGCGACCATCATCACGGCCTCACTCATCACCGGATTGATCTTTCCCGGCATGATCGACGAACCGGGTTGAATCGCCGGAAGTCGGATCTCCGAAAGTCCACTGGTCGGACCACTCGAAAGATGGCGGATATCGTTTACGATCTTCACGAGCGACACCGCAATCGTATTTAGAGCACCGGATGTCATGACGTAGGCGTCTTTTGCGGCCTGTGCCTCAAAGTGGTTCGAGGCTTCTCTGAATGAATGACCCGTATGAGAGGAAATACAGCTGATGGCTTTTTCGGCAAATCCTGGGGGACAATTGATTCCCGTGCCGGTGGCCGTGCCGCCAAGCGCCAGTTCGGCGAGTTCAGCCGAGACCTGTCGAGCTCGTTCGATACCCTTGGATATCTGTTCGGCGTAGCCGGTGAATTCCTGTCCCAGCCTGACAGGCGTTGCATCCATGAGATGGGTTCTGCCACTTTTCACGATATCGTCGAACTCCTCCGCCTTTTCCAGAAGCGCTGATTTCAATTCGTCCAGTGCCGGAATCAGGTCTTCCTCGATACCAAGCCGCGCTGCAACGTGCATGGCCGTTGGAATGACGTCGTTCGACGACTGGGACATGTTAACATCGTCGTTCGGGTGCACGAGTTTGCTTCCCAATTTTCCACCGAGATGATCGGTAGCGAGATTTGCTATAACCTCATTGGCGTTCATGTTGGAAGAAGTACCGCTGCCGGTCTGGTAGATATCCAGAACGAACTGGTCGTCGTATGCACCTTCGGCAACTTTCAGCGCGATACCGGCGATAACTTCTGCTTTTTCCGTATCAAGCAGGCCAAGCTCTTCGTTTGCCCGAGCAGCGGACAATTTCACAATGCCCAGGGCCTGAATGAACCGCCGTGGAAAACGCGTTCCTGAAATTTGGAAATTCTCACATGCCCGTTGTGTTTGCGCGCCATACCAGGCCCCGGCCGGTACCTGAACATCGCCCAGAGAATCCTTCTCAATCCTGTAATCTGCCATGATTCTGCCTCAAAGAGTCGGTGTGGCCCAATCAGTACGTCGTTCGCTTCTGGAGCAAGATCAAATATACCGCAGGCAGCGTTGCGGCTGTATTGAGCTTTTCCGAAATCGAAAGTCTGAAACAGTCGCCGTTCCGGGCGGTCCCGTAACGAATGAACAACAGGGCACGGCGAGCAGTAGGGATTCGCCCTACCAGACGGCATTTCGTAGCTTTGAGCCGATTCACCAAAAACGTCGCCAATGAAGGTCTTTACGACCATCGCTGAGATGCGGGCATTCGCTCGCTCGGTTCGCCGATCGGACCAGAGAATTGCCCTCGTGCCCACGATGGGGGCGCTGCACGAAGGTCATTTGACGCTCGTGAGGGAGGCTGCCAATCACGCCGATGTCGTCGTCGTTTCGATCTTCGTAAACCAGACGCAATTCGGTCCGAAAGAAGATTTTTCAGCATATCCAAGGACTCTGCAAGAAGACTGTGACCGCCTTTCAGAGGAAGGATTTACATCGGCTGTTTTCGCTCCTTCTGTCGAAGAAATGTATCCTGACGGCGATTCTACGACATGGGTTGCCGTCGAGCGCCTTACAGAACATCTGTGTGGAACGTCACGACCTGGTCATTTCCGCGGTGTGGCGACAGTTGTTACGAAACTGTTTACGATTTGCCTGCCGCACGTAGCCGTATTCGGACTCAAAGACGCCCAGCAGTTTTTTGTCATTCGCAGATTGACGGCCGATCTGAATCTGGACGTAGAAGTGATGGGCGTGCAAACTGTTCGAGAATCGGACGGCCTTGCGCTCTCATCTCGAAACAGGTATCTGTCCGCAGACGAAAGAGTGCAGGGCACGGTCCTTTATCGAGCTGTCTCCGCAGCAGGAGAGGCCATCAAATCCGGTGAAACCGATGGCACTGCGATTACGAGACTTATGGTCGATCAGCTTGAAAAAGCAGACGCAGGTACGGTGGATTATGCTCAACTGGTGAATGCTGCGGATTTTCAACCCGTACAATCACTCTCATCCGGAATGACTGTAGTGGCTGCGGTTGCGGTGTACTTTGGAAATGCACGGCTAATCGACAACGCGATTGTTGACGTGCCGTGACACAAGCAGTCCCGTCAGGAATGGGATGCCCGACGATGGCGAATGAGGGCCTTATTCCTCATTTTCCGAACCGTTATTATGGTTGTTGTCTGCCTCCGTGTACGCCTTGATGATGTCCTTTACCAATCGGTGACGCAGCACGTCGGTTTCGTCGAAGTAAACGAAATCGATGCCCTCAACGCCCCGTAGAATTTCTGTGGCTTCTACGAGCCCGCTTTTCGCGTAGCTCGGAAGGTCCATCTGGGTGACGTCACCGGTAACAATGGCACGACTGTCGGCACCGAGCCGCGTCAGGAACATCTTCATCTGAAGTGCCGTGGCATTCTGGGCCTCGTCGAGGATGACAAACGAACTATTGAGCGTGCGCCCACGCATATAGGCCAGCGGTACGATTTCTATGATGTGCCGCTCCATGTAACTCCTGAGCTTATCGCGCGGCAGCATATCCTCGAGTGCGTCGTAAAGCGGTCGCAGATACGGATCGACCTTCTCTCTCAAATCCCCGGGAAGGAAGCCGAGCCTTTCTCCGGCTTCAACGGCGGGACGAGAGAGCACAATTCGCTTGACCTGTCTGGATTTCAGAGCTGCCACCGCAAGTGCGACGGCCGTATAGGTTTTTCCTGTTCCGGCGGGGCCGATCGCGAAGACGATATCATTTTGTCGGGCACTTTCGACGAAGACGATCTGGTTGGGTGTTTTTGCCTTAATAGCGCCGCCGGAGGGCGTAAAAAGAATCGTGTTATGTAGTTCCCTGGCGTATGATGCTCTGCCGTTTCCGGTCGTAAAAAGAGTGAGAACCGTATCGACGTCGTTTTCCGTGAGATTTCCGTTTCGGCCCAGGAGCATGATGAGCTCGTCCACAATTCGTTCAATTCGTTCGAGTGCTTCGGAATTGCCTCTCAGAATAACCTGATTTCCTCTCGCAGTGATTTGAGTATCCGGGAACGCACTTTCAATGCGTCGCAGGTAAATATCGTTGGAGCCGAAAAGGAGAAGCGGTTCGGCATTCTCAATCTGGATGTGTTTTTCTTCCAAGTTCGTTTAAATTCGTGGTTCTTTCAGTATTTATGAGTGATCTGATATGAATCCGGGAATTCCCAAAAGATTGGTACTGGAATTTACAAAAATGACCGGGGCAGGGAACGATTTCATCGTACTTGACAACAGATTCTATCATTTCACTGCGAATGAACTGTCTGACCTGGCAAAAAGGTTCTGCCCCAGAAAATCTTCCGTCGGTGCGGACGGATTGCTGGCACTCGAAGAGAGCAGGGAATCCGAATGTGACTTCCGGATGGTGTATTTCAACGCTGATGGTTCGCGTGGTTCGATGTGTGGCAACGGAGCCCGATGTCTGGGCCGGTTTGCGAAGATGGCGGGTATGTCCGGTGAGACACTAAAATTTGAGAGCGATGCGGGACGATATCGTGTAGACGTACCGGATGATCCGGCCCTCGACGTGCGTCTACACGTTCCCGGCTATGAAAGCTTTCGAGCCGACTGTACACCTTCGAAGCCCGGCGATTTGGTTCCTTCTCTCGTGTATTACATCTGGACGGGTACGGATCATATTGTGGTTTTTGTAGAGGATGTGGGTACGTTCCCGGTTGCGGCGCTGGGATGTGAACTCCGCGCCGACGAGGCCATATCCGAAAGCGGTGCGAATGTCAATTTTGTCG
>CAZGOS010000067.1:0-13740 GCA_964527795.1 uncultured Rhodothermales bacterium
AACAAGGCTGGAGTTGATTTTCGGCGGGCCGTCATCATCGTCTTCTTCGTCCTGAGCAACGGCTGGAAGCGCACTGGAAATAACGAATGCAAACAGGCTGAAAAGGAGCGCGAGCTTTTTCATGGCTGGTACCCGGATAACGTGCAACAAGTGGGGTTGCTTTTACGCGCGCGGCGGAAAAGCAGTAAAAGCTAACGCTCGGCGCTCATGTGATCTGTGCAGTTGGTGCAAAGCTTTCCCGGAGAGATCGCCGCTTACGGTTTTCTCCTTTCGCTTCTTCATCCTTTTCTTCTAAGAAGCTGACGTACTGGAGATCACCCCGGAGCCGAGCGGCTGAATCTCAAAATGCACATCGGCATCGATGCGGAACAGGCTCGCTTCGGGTATCTCGGTCCACTCTTCGGTTTTTGTAAGCCGTTCCGATGCGACTACTACGGCCCTGTAGTCTTCTCCCGGATTTTCGTTGACGTGCAGCTTACAACCGCAAACTTCGCAGACGCGGACGGCGTTTCGCTCTACATACCAGAGCGCCCGTCCGTATCGGGTTCCAACCATCTCCTGTCCATCCGTCAGAATTATGTTCAACGAGACTTCGCTATATGGGGCCACTTTTTCCGTCCAGCGAAGAACCTGCCGCACACCGTGCTCCAGGATTTCCGAAAGCGGAGCCTTCGGTTGCAATTCATGCAATGTCACGAGATAGCGAAAGATGAATTCGCTGTCGGTATTTCCCTCAATCGTAGCTCGAATGCGATCGAGCATGGCGTCGAGCAGCAGAGGTCGAACCGCGTTGAATTCGACGATCTCTCCGTTGTGAATAAATGTCAGGTTGTCGTGCTGGAAAGGGTGCGTATTCTCGATTGCCATGGGCTCAACCGTCGCATGTCGGACATGCGCCAGAATACAATCGGAGAAAAGCTCACCCGCCTCCAACCGAAAATCTTCGCTTTCATAGGCCGGCATCGGCTGTTTTCGCACATAGGGTTTCCCCTGGCTGTAGGCTGCCAGACCCCAGCCGTGAACGTTTTTGTTGCCGTCTTCGTCCTGTTCGCTCTGTCTGATCAACGAGTTCTGCGCCCGTATGAGCTCGCACTCGACTTTCATGGGGGAAGTAGAACGAAAACCGTAGAGTCGACACATGCTGCCTTACGCGGAGTGTGACTGAGCCGAGGTGGATTCAGCCGGAAACAGTCGGTTCAGACGCGAAACGGATGGCGTCAGACGCTGAATCTAAAGAAGTAACCAAGAAAAAGCGCAGGTCCTGACGGGAGGTTGCGGCCCGAAAAGGGCAGGCGTCCACCTACTTCAAGGGCGCCGGGTCCGAGCGTGCGTGCAATACTTGGCAAAAACTGAAGAATCCGTCGCTTTGAACTTTCTATCGGGATACTAAATATCACGGAGGCTCTACCGAAAAGACCTTCAAGTGTGATCTTCCAGTTCCATCTGTTCAGGGATCCGCCAACGCTGGTCAGGAAGAATAACTCATCTCCTGGATCACGCCGGACCTTCTCGTTGGCCTCTCGCCAGCGGTATCCAACCCACGCCATGGCGTAGAGCGGTCTGGGATAAAACGAGTGCCCGATTTCGAAGATGAGTTCCCAGTCGCGTTGTCCCTCTGTTAAAGGAATGATTTCGGAATCAACCGGAAACGAACGTCCCGTCAGTTTTAGCCCTCCGCGCACGGCGATCGGAACAGGGAAGGGCTTCTTCAGGAAAAGCTCAGGGCCGACACGAATATGGAATCGTGGATCCCCGATTCCAGTGCTTTTGCGCGCTTCCACCGCATCGTTGAATTCGAGGTAGTGGATGGGAGCCTGCACCCAGAGATCGATGCCGCGAACGAGCCCGAGTACGCCCGTAAAAAAGACCGACGTAGTAATGGATCGTCCGCCCTGGTTGAACAGTGATTCGTTGTTTCCCTGTTCGTCATAACGGGTAGTCGTGTTGTGATGATAGACGGCAACCTGTATCCAACCGTATCCTGGCGCCTCGATCCACTGCGAAAATGCCGCGCTCGGATTCATCATCAAAGCAGCGATTGTCGCCAACAACAACCGGTTCGATGAGCGCGTCATCAACTGGACGTCCAAATTCTTGTATCTGGAGAAAACGCGGCCCATGCAAACCAGAACGCAACATACGCCTCTGGAATAGCCATGAGTTTTTGTCCGGCGAGTGGCCCCTCGACGGCCAGGCCGTCAAGCCGCCACGTGCTTGCGGTCTCCAGATCTTTAATCCGTTCGTTTTCGACGGCGAACGACAGACGTTGACTGTTCAGTGTTCTGCTGAACGCCGCGGCGCCCACGTGATCCCGGCTCCAGAAAACAGCTATCTCCCGGCCGTCGGAGACATCCTGCACAACCGTTACCGGCGATGCGTCGAGTTCGTTGAACGGGAACGCAATTCCTCCATCGCTTCCGGGAATACCAAGAAGGCGTTCCTTGGGAGGTCGGCGACCGTCAATCGTCTGGCTGAACAGGAGTCTCCCGTTGCTTTCCCGCTCGTAGTCTCCATACGGGTAGCCGAATCGCGTGTAGTTGCGGCTGAACCCCGTATCTGAAGAAAGAACCCTGGTATCAGGATACAGGTCCTTCCAGCCGGACCAGCTCATCTCAATTACTGCAACCGTGTTGAGCGGCTTGCCCGTGGCCGGACCGCAACCAGCCTTCAGTGACATTTGAGGCCACAGTGAGTCGTTCGTTCGACGATCGTACATCGTCAGATTATTCTGGAACAGCAATCCTGAAACGCCGAATTCAGCCCCGTCAATCACATCTCGATCGAATGCGATGGATGATCCCGTCAGAGGACAATACGTCACGGCCAACTGCTCGGACGTGAAATTGAAATTGACGATTTCATGCCACCAGAGAATATTGTGAGGTATGGCGATCGCCATACCATCGATGAAGAGTCCAATCACGCGGCTGGAATCTTCCAGATAGTTGTCGGCCTGGGCTGGAGCGACCAGAACCGGATCCGTCAGCGCAGGAATGCCGTCTTTCCCGACACCACCGTCAGCAAACGAGCTTGCGGGAATGTTGCACAGAGACGCGGAGTCGTCCGGGCCGGAATCGATCGCGTTCGTTACCTGGTCGTCTCCGCATCCACCAACAAAAACAGACAGACCGGAAAGAATGAAGGCAGCCGTGATTACGGAACGTAGCATAGCACTGATACTCCATCCTGATAGTGTTCTATCCATCGTGCAGTTTTCCAGGCGCGTGTCTGATGATGAGGCTTTGACAGCTTTCTGAAAAACGGTTTCGAGGCGTTTTCAGCTTCCGATTCGGCTGATCTGGAGAATCTCTCCACTTCCCGAAATTTGAAAACGGACTGAATCATCGGGCGTTATCCCGTGAATCATGGACGCATCGGCAACAGGAAACAGCATGGACATGGCCGACATGTATCCGGGAATATCTTCGTGATTGATTTCGATGAACGTACTGCCGGCAATTAACCTGATAACTTTTCCTCGGCCTTCGTACGAACGTGTCTCTTTATCCGGAACCAGGTTGCCGTCCGGTGTCTCCGCAACACTCTCTGTTTCAGAACTACGTAGCTCCGTTACAGATTTCAGTCGTTCAGTATCCGACTCGGATGAACAGGACGTAAGAATTACTAGCGACATGCCGAGTGCCGGTAGTCGAGAGAACCCTATCGCTGATGTTGCCGTCATTTTTCTATAAGATGCGAGCCCATCCGTCGTCCGTTTTCGTATCCACACTGATGGGTACGATGATGCCGTCAGCTCCATACTGACCGATGACTCGGACCGTAGTGGCGACGTATTCGGCAAAGATCTGCGACGGGTAGGAAACCAGTATCCACGGCTTCCCGCTCGGCTCTCCACCTTCAAGGACTGCTACGGGTATGCCCTGCATGGCGCATGCCGTTCCGCAACCCGTAACATCGCCTTCGGGTAAGATGTGGTCGTTCGCGACATTTCGCTCATCGATGGCGAAGCACCGAGTATCCACGAGTGTACCGACTACGGTAAGCGTATCGCCCATTTCGTAATCGGATTCGTGTGGATTCGGACCGGATGACCGACTCGGATTCTGACCGCAGGCAGCGAGGCCGAGGATCAGAATCGAGACTGCGGCTGGGCCGAGTCGTCCAGAACGTCGTCCAGAACGTCGTCCAGAACGTAGTCCAGATAATCGCGTGAATAAAGGAGGCATAATTCGACGATGAAATGATAAGAGTAAAGGGGCCGAAAGGCCCCCCTCTCATGAATCCGGGAACGCGCCTACATCATTGTTCCAGGCACTTTCTTCTCAACCCATTCGCCATTCTTTTTTACCCACAGCTTGGTTGGGATAATGGCTCCCGGGTAGGCTTCATCGCCTTCGATTTTCACTTCCTGAGCCATGAAGCCCGCATATCCACCGGCCGGACCAACGATCAAATACACTTTGCCACCCGGTTTTCCGCCTTCGAGTACGCCCACGGGGATACCCATTTTGGCACAGGTTGTACCGCATTTTTTAATCGTTTTGTTTCCGGGCATCATGTGGTCGTTTTCGTGATTCATGTCGGACATGCCATAACACTTGGAGTCGACGATCTTGCCTTCGACCGTGACGCTATCGCTGGACGGGATGTTCATCGTACCAGCGAAGGTCAGGCCAACGACGAGTAAAAGAGGAATAATCTTGCGCATTGTTGATACCGATAGAAAAGTTTGAGTAGTACGTAATAACGAGTGCAGTTCCGGTGATGAGAGTGTGTTGCGCAGTAAGCAAACGCATTACAGACGGGGCGCCCGTTCATCTTATCTTCACAAATAAAAATGGCCCGCCGAGGTGCTTTCGGCGAGCCATCTTCATCCTATCAATGGTTTGATATCATTCAACGCCGCTCGATGAAAGGTCCTTTCTGAAGACGACCACAGAGTTGGCCGTTTTGGTTACGCCGCTCATGAAGCTGCTGAGGATCTCCTTCGTTTCCTCCTCTCCGTATTCAGACACCATCAGCTCAAAGAAATTTGGATCAGGATCTTCGAACGAAGCCCAATTCTCGGCTGGAAACACACCGGTTAGATCCCATTCACCGTCTCCGCCGGCAGCCGGCGAACTGAATGCGTGGTACATCTTGTTGTTGTGTTTCCGTATCACCTCTGAAAACTTGCCGATCGCTGCATTCACTTCCTGCTGTTTGGCGGGAATGATGTCGTAACGGGCGATGGACAATAGACTGAAATCGGCATCGGTCGGCATATGGACGTTCACCGTGTCACCAGCCGTGATCACATTGGAGATCGATTCGAGAAGAGGCGAAACGGTTGCCTGGAAATGTTCCCTGGCTCCCGAGAGATCGTAACCGTCAAAATCCGCCCAGGCATGATTACCGGATCGGACATAATAATTGCCAAAATTGGAACCGACGACGACCTCGAAAACATCCCAGTTCCACGTCTCTCCATGGGCATTTCGCCACGCGACGTGTTGTTTCAGGGCGGCTTCGAACGCGGGACCTTGACCGTTCCTGGGTATCATCTCCCAGACCTGAGCGAGATTGCGCGACTGCGCGCTTGCCTCTATCGGGCCAAGAAAAGCGCCGAGAACGGTGCCAAAAAATAGGATTGGAACAGAGAATAGATAGAGTTTCCTCATGGTTTTCCTCAAGTTTGATTGATTTGGGTCTCTTTTTTCGGTGGGTGGGTAGCCCCCGAGCGCGATGCCTCAAGATCTGTCCGGGTAGTAGATCGCAGCGCTGATTGTAATCAATCTGCGAAATCGTTGCGTGATATGCAAATATGTCGATCAAACATTCGCGTCCGCGTAATCATGAATCATTACCGTGAATCTGAGCGCACGTAACCCAGGTTCAACATTGTTTCTTCATGCACATCTGCGATAAGGACGTACAGGGTGTACCCCTGCGGGCACGAACATGCCAGACAAACCGCTCCATCCCACTCGGTCGTAGCCAACGACTCGATAGGTACGCCCAGTCTCTGATAGTAGCTCTGAATGATCTCTTTTTCTTCCTCTTCCAGGCCCGGCCTGGACAAATCACGAGGGTATGCCCCGTAATCGTTGTCGTGGGAGGCCAACCAGTCCTGCTCCCACGGATTTCCCAGACACTGAATGGGGGCGATCGACATCCATAGTTTTCCCCGCGGGCCGGGATCGTTCAAAAGGCAAGCGCTGAAGGAGATTACACCCACCAACAGGAATGACAGATAAAACCTCATTTCGGGCCGGTCGTTCACGATTAATAACCAGTCAATATCTGTATCGATTCAATGCTGCTTCGAAAAGTTCGGTTAAGCACGATCGGTCCGCAAGGTCATTTCTAGTCTCCCATGACCGTTGCAACGATTGTCCGTTGACGCGCTCGCACGTCGCATTCCAAAAAGAAGATCTGCTGCCACGTACCAAGAACCGGCGTAGACGCGGAAACCGGTACGCTCAGCGATGGGCCCAGCGTCGTAGCCTGCAGATGGGAGTGTGCGTTACCATCGTGCCAGGCCTGTTCATGTCCATAGTGGCGACCTGGCGGGATCACGCGATCCAGGAATTCCGGCAGATCTCTCTCAAGACCCGGTTCAAATTCTATCGTACCGATCGCGCCGGTACTTCCAATTACGTGAACGTGTACGGTGCCTGTTGATATTCCCGATTCTCTGACGACACGTGCCACGACCGGCGTAATGTCGTGCATATCTCCATGACCGCTGGAAGCTAATTCTAATTGAGTCTGATACGTCATGAATCTGTATCCGATGGCTTTATTAAAGGGTGCGACTCTAAAAAATACAGTGATCCACGATGGCGATTCAGCCTGATTCTTCGCAGTTATTTTTTTATTCATCGTGTGTCCCGGCATGAAGCCGTTTGTATTACATTACAAGAAGTGCACATTTCTGCAGAGCCCGGTGCCGGGTGCCCCCCGAATTCCTGGAACCAAATGATGCACCGAAGAATCGCATTGAGTAACGACAGAGAAGGTGAGAAATGAACATTTCGAGTAAAATGGCGGTCAGGTTCACAACAATGTGCTTTATTGGTCTGGGTGCGACCGGTCTATTTGCCATGGCTTCCGGATGCGGCGGAGTCGCAGAGACCGAGGTACATGAGCGAGAACTGGTCGCAGCCGGAAAGGCATCGTTTCGCGCCTATTGTTCCGGCTGTCATGGTCGAGAAGGGAAAGGCGATGGACCGGCAGCGGAATACATGACGGTTCCTCCTGCGGATCTGACGCAGGTGATCCAGCGATACGGACAGTTTCCGGAAGAGGCCATATATAAGCGTATTGACGGTTCGGACGTACCGGACGAAGTAGAAGCGAACAACATGCCCCACTGGGGAAATATCTGGCGCGGCATGAATCCGGATTGGGAGAGCCCGCGGGATATACGCGAACGCATTGACGAACTGGTCGCATTTCTCAAATCGATTCAAGACACGTCCGAATGATAGACTAAAGAACTTCGGATATGAATACAGATTGGCTCGACAGTGTCGTATGGCTGATCACAGCATTTGGGCTTCGCGTTGTTGGAACGATTCTTCTTTTGATTGGAACCACCGCGGGAGATTCATAGCGGACGCTGATCCGTGGCCCCTGTTCTTCAATTATTTAAGTTTGCACAGCTGGCGACGATACTTAAGGCTCTCGTCCCCTGGACCAAGTCAAAGGTGTCCGCCGTGTCAATTCTTGAGATTCTCCTGTTTGCGGGCTGGCTTCTACCCATCGTCTTCATCGGTGCGTTCGCCGTTTTCGTGACGACCTATCTAGAGAAGACGTCGACGGTCGAAGAAACCCACGGTCGTGCGCATGCTGTTCCTGCAGGATATCGATCTGAACGAAGCGTGAGGTCCTCTACCGTCTCGCGTCGGGCAGGTAGGATTCGACACCTTGCTCATGACACGGCCGTATCGATAAACTAGGTCCGGTAGGATCCGGGCGCGACAGATCACGTCCCTTTCAACGCTCTTCGATTTCTGTCAACTTCCGAGGTTGAATACCGTAGACGGAAAGCATACCGTTCCCGCAATGCGGGATTCCGGTATGTTTGATCCACTAAATGGTTCTGTAAGAAACGACTCGGGACCCATTCTTCTTCATGCGGAAGAGCTTTTTAATCGGGAACTTCCTTCCTGCTTACGGATCTTCGTTCGGTCGTATTCGAACCAGATCGAATTCGATGCATGGACTTACGACCGAACAGCTGGAGCACCGTTTCAAAGAGAGATCCGAGCAGCGCAAACGACGCCGTAGCCTGTATGTGATTCTTCTTCAGACGGGACTGGCTGTTTCACTTGCCGCCTCCATAGGCGCGTTCCATCTGGATCTCGGACCAGGCGAATCAGCCTCGTTTGCAGCTTCGGGGCAGGAGATTGTGCAAATGGAGGAAATCGTACAAACCCGCCAGATTGAACAGCCGCCCCCGCCACCGAGACCTCCTGTTCCGATCGAAGTCCCGGACGACGTCATCCTGGACGACGACGTCCTGGACTTCGATTCTGTTCTGGATCTGGACGAAGCCCTCGCTGAATTACCCCCTCCACCTGCAGCGGCACAAGAACCTGAGGAGACCGAGCCGGAGATATTTGTTGCTGTTGAAGATCCGCCAAGAATGGTTGGGGGCATGGCGGCTCTATTCGCCGAGATACGTTATCCGGAGATAGCGAGAAGGTCCGAATTGGAAGGAACCGTGGTTGTGCAGATTACAATCGATGAGGAGGGACGACCGAGTGATGCACGCATAAGGAAGTCCGTGCATAAAGTGCTGGATGACGAAGCCATTCGGGCTGTGATGCTTCAGTCGTTCATACCGGGAAAACAACGCGGTAGACCGGTCAAGGTCTACATGAGCATACCCGTCATTTTCCGACTGAACTAGGTACTAGCTCTCCGCGGAAGACGAAACGAGCCGGGTCAATCCATCCAGCACGCGCCGCGCCTCTTCGTTTCCCTGGGCTGCCTGGTCTTGTAAGGCCCGCAGGCGGTGGTTGAAGCTGTTTTTCCAACCCGGGCGGTCATTCTGAAGTTCATACAAACGTTGCATGTAATCGGCCGTATCCGACTCGTCGAAGTTCGACTGCTTCAGATACATGTACTGTGCGGCGGGATGTCCGAGATCGGCCGCCTGAAGAAACAGGTTCTTCGACCGCTCCGGATCGGACTCGCGTAAAATCCAGGCAAGTGTCGAGATTGCTTCGACGTCGTTTTCTGCTATGAGAGGCAGAAGCAGACTCTCCGAGTCACCTTGCATGTATTTATAGTGTGCAAACTCGGATGCATACGCTGAGGCGAGCCTCAGGGTCATGGTCGAAATTCCGTTATCGCTCTGTCGTTTCAGGTACGACTCCTCTACCAGCGCTCGGATTTTGCCATATACCGGGCTTTGCACGACGGCCCTGCGGACTTTTCGTGGACTCGAAGGAAAGATGAGCACAGTCAGCAGCAGAGTCAGCAGAATAAGCTGAAAGCGTATCCACCTTCGTCTTGAAAGAATCGTACTCATGCTCCGTCAACGATGGGAGTTCGGTAGTGGAAGGGGTACAACGTTGAGATCGTCGCCGAAAGCGACCGAATTAAATTCGTCACAATCCCGGATCGCGCCGGTTGGAAAATAGCCGTCGCTACCGGTGGAACCATGTAGTGACAATGCCTACATTTCGGATCGGGATTAGCTGTGGTGGAAGTAGTAGAATCACTGCACCGTTTTTCAGAGATCTTTGCAAATTTGACGCATCAAATAAAGCTCGGTGTGTGGTGCTGGGTTGTCCGGGATCCGGGTGTCGCTCATCAACTGCGAGAAGTATCGATTAAACAATACGGAGGGGTTGTTTCATGAAAAAACTGATTCAGATCTCGGTCGTCGCTCTGACGATATTCGTCGTCACGCCCGGCGCCATTGCACAGACGTCGCTCACGGTCACAGAGGGCGCGGCCGTTATGGATGGCGTCCTTTCGCCCGGCGAGTATAGCTCGCAGACGATGGTGACCGCCCTGGGTGTCTCTCTCCAGGCAATGGGTGACGACGAATTTCTGTACCTCGTTGCGCAATGGGCGGACAAAAGCGGAACAGAGAGCATTAACAAAAACATGTGGACCTTCGACGGAGCCACATGGACGAAATCCGGTAACGAAGACCGCTTCAGTTTCGTCTGGGATATGGGACTGAACGGCGCGGACGGCGCCAAGTGTGGCACAATGTGTCATTTCGCATCTCAGACGATGGGCACGACTACCGGAGCCGTCGATGTCTGGCACTGGAAAGCGGCTCGCGGCGGCACGACCAACGGCGTTGTCGATGACAAATGGTGGTTTACAGAGGTAGATGGTCGGCACAGTGATGCCGGAACGAGCGCCTACTCGAACAACGATCTGGTAAGCGGGAATCCGACGTCCATGCCTCAGGGTGGTCCCGGCGCCGGCGCGGTGTTTCTTGCGAAAGATCAGGCAGCGCTCGACCTGATGACTCCGATCGCCAGCCATACGGTCGGTCTTGCCGTTGCGTTTGATCCTGGAGCGGGATGGGCCAACGGCGATACAGTTCCCGGCTACGTGCTTCGTGTACCGTCAGGGGGCCGCGCCTCCGTAGAATCCCGTGCGACGTACGACAACGGGACCTGGACGGTTGAATTCAAGAAGCCGTACGCGGGCAATGTCTCGGATTTCACGGTCGTACCTGGATCCTCCGTTTCGTTCACGCATGAGATATTCGACAATGAAGGCCACGCGCACCCCGACGACGGTTTCGATACCGCGGTCTATACGCTTGATTTTTCGACGCTTGTGCAGTCAAAGACGCTGGCCGTTGCGCCGGGTGCCGCCACGCTGGATGGACAGCTCTCAGACGGCGAGTGGACTTCCGCTCCGCTGCAGACGCTTGCGGGTGTCACTATGTATTCGATGGCGGACGGAGATAACCTGTATGTTGCCGCCCAGTGGCCGGATGCCTCGGGCACGGAAAGCGTAAACAAGAACCTGTGGACATTCGATGGCGCCACGTGGACCAAGTCCGGCAACGAAGACCGTTTCGGCATCATCTGGGATAAGGGTCTGAACGGCGCGGATGGAGCCGATTGCACGACAATGTGCCATAGCAGTACGATGGGCACGAGTACCGGTATCGTGGACGTGTGGCACTGGAAAGCGGCCCGCGGCGGTACTGCGCTCGGATTTACAGACGACAAGTACTGGACTAACGAAGTTGACGGACGCAAAAGCGATTCGGGAACGAGCGCTTATTCGGACAACGCACTGGTAAGCGGGAATCCGACATTCATGCAGGCCGGCGGTCCGGCAACCCCCGCCGTGTTCCTGGCGAGCGACCAGGCCGCACTTGATATCATGACGCCGATGACGACGCATGCGTCTGCTCTTGCGGTCTCGTTTGATCCGGGCGCCGGGTGGGCCAACGGCAATACCGTTCCCGGGTATGTGCTCCGCGTGCCGTCCGGCGATCGCGCCTCCGTGCAATCCGCCAGCAGTTATGACAACGGAATCTGGACGGTTGAATTCAAGAAGCCGTACGCAGGTGGTGATCACGACTTTGAGGTCGTGCCGGGCTCTACGGTTGATTTCTCACACGAGATTTTCGACAATACCGGCAGTGGACATATTAATGACGGATGGGACGGATCGGTCTACACGCTCGACCTCGCTCTGATCACGGGCATCGAACGTCTCTTCGCTGCGGAGATTCCTTCGGCTTTTTCGCTGGAGCAGAACTACCCGAATCCGTTCAATCCTTCGACGAACATCCGCTTCAGTCTGACCGAACCCCAGCGCGTCGCGCTCACCATCTACGACCCGCTGGGCCGTATGGTGAAAGTTCTTATCGACGACGACCTGGTTCCGGGTTCTTACGAGGTCAATTTTACCGGTACCAATCTGGCGTCAGGCATCTATTTCTATAAATTGACGGCGCGAAATAACGTGCAGACTCGAAAAATGATACTGCTCAAATAGTGTCATTTGCATTTCATGGCGAATGGGGCGTCCGCTCCGTAGTTTAGGAGCGGACGCCCTCTCGGCCATCCCTTTCTGACGAACGCCGCAGGTTCCGAACCGGACAGCATATCGGATGAAACGTCATATCGGAGTAACGGTCATTGTTGCGCTCGCACTGGTCGTGCTCGTCTTCATCGTTCGGGCCTCCATCCCGCGCGCGGCCGCGATTGAACAGCCGATTGCCTACAATCACAATATTCACGTTGAGGGCGAAGGTCTTGAGTGTATCGACTGCCACGCCTACTCGGAAATACTTCCATCGGCCACGCTGCCGGACCTCTCCGTCTGTCTGGACTGTCACGACACGGACCCGCTCTCTGAAGATTCGGTCGAAGAGGCCAAGCTGATCGAGTACATTGAAAGCGGCACGGAAGTCCCCTGGCAGCGGGTCAACGAGGTTCCGGATCATGTGTACTTCTCCCACCGGAGGCATGTTGTGGCCGGCGATCTGGCGTGCATGGACTGTCACGGTGATGTAGGTGCGATGACTGAGCCGGTAACACGCCCGTTCTTCGAACTGACCATGGAGGCCTGCATGGACTGCCACAAACAGCGCCAGGTGTCTAACGACTGCCTGGCGTGTCATCGCTAGACTACCGTTTGAGAAATGGGCTCATGATACAATGAGAATAGAAAGGCGAGAGTTCATAAAGCTGTTCGGTGGCGTATCCGGGGCGATGATTCTGGGCGGATTTGGACTCGATCAGGTTTTCGAGGTACCAGAAGAGATCATCGAAAACGCCAGGCGGGGATACGGCATTGAAACGTGGAAAAACACGATCTGCAGACAGTGCTCGGGTGGCTGCGGAATTCGTGTTCGGCTGATCGACGACGTGCCGGTCTTCATTAAGGGCAATGCGATCTATCCCGTGAACCAGGGAGGCATGTGTCCGTTGGGAAGGAGTTCGCTTGAGCTGCTCTACAATCCCGATCGCATCAAGACACCGATACGTCGCGTCGGCATTCCGGGAAGCGGTCGATGGGAACCGCTTGCGTGGGACGATGCCCTGACAATTGTCACCGATGAACTGAAAAATCTACGCGGCTCAGGCCGACCGCACGAGGTCGCTTTTCTTGGTGGCCAGGATAGCGACTTCATGACTCAGCATATCGGGCGATTCATGCGAGCCTATGGTTCTCCCAATTATGACAGATTTTTTTCAACGCAAAATAACGCAGCGCCCTTCCTGCTGATGCAGGGCCGCCCCCGAATCCCGAGCTACGATCTGCTTGGTACCCGACTGGTGCTCAATTTCGGATCGAATTTCCTCGAGGAGGGGCATTCGCCGGTATACTTTACGAAGCTGTACAGTCGGCTTCGGGATGTCCCGACCGGAGGAAGAACCCGATTCGTTCACGTCGATTCTCGCATGAATCTGACGGCTGCGAACGCGGACCGCTGGGTTCCCATTCGTCCCGGTACGTATGGGGCGCTCGCCCTTGGAATTGCACACGTTCTTATTCGGGAAGAGTTGTACGATGCGGGTTTTGTCCGGGACCATACGTATGGTTTCGACGACTGGACAGATTCGAACGGAGCGGTTCGGAAAGGTTTCAAGACACTCGTTCTCGCCGATTATTATCCGGAACGCGTGTCTGAACTGAGCGGTGTGCCGAGTGAGACGATTCTCGAGATATCGCGTGAACTGGGCATTACGAAACCGTCGGTCGTTCTCGGCGGTGAAGGCGTCGTGGACAACGTCAACGGTACGTTCTCTCAAATAGCCGTGCATAGCCTGAATGCGCTGCTGGGCAATT
>CAZGOS010000068.1:0-13716 GCA_964527795.1 uncultured Rhodothermales bacterium
CTAGGCGAAGGGCAGCTCCAGCGACCGGCTCTGCGGGGTCAGAAGTTCGGCACCGTCCTCAGTGATCAGCATGTCGTCCTCCAGTCTCATACCGAACTCTCCCCGAATATAGATGCCCGGTTCATCGCTGAACGTCATTCCGGGCGCGAGTGGAAGCTTGTTTCCCCTTACGAGATAGGGCCACTCATGGCCGTCCATGCCAATCCCGTGGCCGACCCGGTGGGTGAAGAACGCATAATCCGGTCCGTACCCGGCATCGACAATGACTTTTCTGGCGGCGGCATCGACATCCTCGCACGGTACGCCCGGACGAGCGGCTTCAAGGGCTCTGGTCTGCGCTTCCAGTTCGATGTCGAACACGCGTTTCATCTTGTCGGTCGCCTTTCCCAGAACGAATGTCCGGCTCAGATCGGATCGATAACCCTCAACGCTGCATCCGCCGTCAATGAGCAGTATCGTACCCTCGCGAATCGTCTGGGGGGTTTTCGAACCATGAGGAAGCGCGGAGAATTCGCCGACCTGCACGCCGGCGCCTCCGGAGAAACCGAGTCGGCTGTGAGCCCGTGATACGAGCGAGGCAAACTCGCCCTGGGTCATGCCTTCTGCGAGGGCTTCCGAGGCGGCGGCATAGGCAGCCAGCGTAACCTCCGAGGCCAGACGCATCAGTTCTATTTCGTGCGCATCCTTGATCGCGCGGCATCCGGCGGTCACGGGCGTCGCACTCGTGAGCGCGAGTGAGGGCGCGGCTTTCGATATACCGTCGCTGTATACGAAACGAACGGTTTCCTCGATTCCCAGACGGCCACTGCCCACTCCCCGATCGCGTAATCCGGACACCAACTGTTCGTAGGGACTCTCATGCTCTTCCCACGTACGGACCTCCGTCGTCTTACCCAAGGGTCCCGCTGCCATTTGTTCGACGGCGCGCTCTTCCTCGAATGCAGGACACACGGCGAACGGCCTTCCGGTTCCGGGAATTACAATTCCGAAGAGTCGTTCGCTGAGACCCCAACGAACATTCGTGAAGTAACGAAGCGACGTCCCGCCTGTAAGCAGAATGGCATCCATGCCCTGCTCCGTCATGATGCGGGCGGCTTTGTCAAGCCGGCCCTGTCGCTCCTCGTTCGTGATCGCACGAGCCCGGTCAGCCTGTGATGTAAGCGCGGCCAGCGACGGAGGAAGAGGCTCTTCCGTCGGACCATCTGTGCTCGGCCGGCACCCGGCGAGCGCTGCACCGGCAACTGCCAGAGATGAAGAACCAAGAAATTGTCGTCTGGAAACCATTTTATCACCTGTCCTGCAATGGATTACACGTGCTCCAGCGAGAAATTCCGGCCCTTGAAACTACTGATTTACGAGCGGCGGCGCTCTGCAGGTGTTTTGACCGCGGATTATCCGCGCAGGCGAATGTGCAGAACCCGGCTCAGTTCATATTCTAACGACTCGTTTCGGATAAGAGGATAAGAAAGGCTCCACTCGCGACGTCGGGAAGCTGATCGCTACTTCATCATGGCCTCGATCTCTTCGATCTCCCACGGGAGCGCGCCGCTCAGAATCTCCGCGCCCGTGCTCGTGATCAATACCATATCTTCTATTCTGGCTGCGATGCCCCTGTAGGCCGGACTGACGCTTGTATCGCTTCCATCAAGGTAGATGTGCGGCTCGAACGCCATAACGACATCTTCCTCAAATATCCTGGCTCCCGTCTCATCCCTCGGAAACGGATCGTGAACATCGAGACCCACGGGGTGTCCCAGTCCGGCCGGGATATACTGTCTGAACCGGTTGCTCGATATGATTTCTTCCTTATTCCCCGTGATGATCGTCTTTTCGATCATACGATCGAGGATGATGCCGCGCTGAAGCACATACAGATCGCGGAAGTTGACGCCCGGCGCGGTCGCATCCAGGACGGCCCGATGGGCCTCAAGGACGATATTGTAGACGGTAGCCTGCTCAGGAGAGAAAGTGCCGCTGACCGGGAGCGTGCGCGTGACGTCGGCTGCGTAGTACCCGTATTCGGCGCCGAAGTCAATCATAACCAGATCACCGGCCTGCATCTGGCGCATATTGGCGTCGTAATGCAGCACATTGATGTTCGGACCGGAGGCAACGATCGTTGGATAAGCCGATCGAGAACTGCCGTTGAGACGTAACACGTAGTCGAGCAGCGCATCGACCTCGTACTCATACATTCCCGGTTCAATCACTACCATCACGTTCTGGAAGCCCTGTACGGAAACGTCCACGGCTCTTCGGATCGAACTGATTTCAATCGGGGATTTGACGACGCGCATCTCGTCGACAATGTCGTCGATATTGTAGACCGGGATCGATCCACCGACGACGTCATTGAAGGCGGCTTCGACCGTTTCATTGTCGGAAAGATTACCATATATGCCCTGATAGGAACCGGCGCTCAGATACGCTTCCAGCATGGACTCGAACTGCCTGGTGTCGTAAGCCAGATGGGCTCCGAAGATCGTCACCGCGCCACTCGTACCGTATGATGGACCCAGCCATTTCGTCCGGATTGCATCACGCGTCTCGACGAAGAGAATCATTTCAGCGCGATTCTGATTCGAGGCGCTTCTGCGAATGACGGCGCTCGCGTACGGTTCATCGAATCCCGTCAGGTAGAAAAAGGTAGACGATGGGCGAAATTCATATCCCACATCTCCATTGCGAGTATGCGTATCGTTCGTCGTTACGACCACCATGGAGTTGGCGGGGAGGCGACCGATCACGTCGTCACGTCGCTGTTCGAGCGTCGCGAGATCGAAGAACGTTTCGTACGGAGCGAGTTTTTCGGGAAACTCCGACTCAGAAGGAGAAACAATCTCCTCCGTACAACCCGTCAGTGACAGTATGATGGTTCCGAGTGCGAGAATATGGGTAATGCGCATAATCGATTCTCGACTCTAGATACACAGGGAAATGCAGAAACTAGACCGCCCTCTGACATAATAACAGGGCGAATAAGGGTACCCCACTACCGCTCCGATAATGCAGGCGGCGGCGGTCCGGTCGCGATTCACTAAAATATTATTCTTAATTCTGCAACTTCATCCACGGGTAAACCCGTGGAGTTCTGCCTGCGACCGCTTAAAAGACCAGATTATGGGTGCAGGAAATTCTTCGGACTGGGAAAAAAGCTATCGCCAGTTGCTCGAAGAGAGTCCGCTGCATCAACAAAGTGTCGAAATATGGGCTGCGGATAACCGCTTTGTATTGAAAAAGCTCGAACTGATAAATGACACGGACGCCGTGCTAAAATTGATGTTCGATTTAGAAAACGTTGGGATTGTCGGGCACTCTCTGGGTGGTGCAACTGCCGGCGAGATGGCTATCACAGAATCGAAAGTAAAAGCTGGAATCAACCTGGATGGATTCCAATTTGGAGGGCTGCTGGATTCTGAACTTCATGTTCCGTTTATGTTTGTCTGGGAAAATGGACGGAACTCAGAAAGCACGGTCAACGCCAATGAGGTGTTTTGTCAGAAGTCTCGGGCCGACTGTTATTCTCTGCTGATTCAGGGCTTTGAACACGCCACCTTTACAGATATGCCTCTGTTTTCGTCGATCTGGGAATCGGCGGAACTCAATCCCGAAGGTCTGCGGGCGATACAATTACAAAGGGAATACATCCTGGGATTTTTCAATAAGCATTTGAAAAACAGGACGGTCCAATTGTTAAATAGACCGTCCCGAAAATTCCCAGAGGTCGTCTTGAAGCGGTACTAATCGTTTATCGGCCATGAGACGCAGGTCGTCTCACAACGAACGCGAACCGTCGCAAAATCAAATCTCTGTCCGCGTAGCTCCGTAGCTCTACGGAAACAACTATCAACCATTCGGGAGAGATTCTCGATATAACAAATAATGCGCACTTGTCGGCGATCGTCTCCGTCGACCACGAAATTGGTTCCTCCTCCGGATGCAGTTAAGTTTGTAGCCTGCTTCCCAGAGCTTCGCCTCCACCATCAATCAATCCGTGAACTGACATGAAAAAGGTCTTCCTACCCCTCGCACTCGTCTCGATTACCATCCTCGGCTCACAGGAGGTACTGGCTCAGGATTTAACGGCCGACAAAAACATGAGCTTTTTCATCACAAGCGTCGGATCCGGCAATGGAGCCGATCTGGGTGGACTTGAGGGGGTCGATCAGATTTGCCAGACGTTGGCCGAGGCGGTCGGATCAGATAATCGAACCTGGCACGCGTATCTCAGCGCGCAGGCCACCGAAGACGGGGCGGCCGTAAACGCTCGTGATCGCATCGGTGAGGGTCCGTGGTACAACTCGATAGGCGTCCTTGTAGCTCATAACGTGGAGGAGCTTCACGGTGAAGACGCCAATCTAAACAAGGAGGCCTCTCTCAACGAGAAGGGAGAACCTGTCAACGGCCGCGGAGACAGCCCGAACATGCACGACATCCTGACGGGCTCTCAGCTCGACGGAACGGTCTTTCCGGGAGAAAACGACACGACGTGCCGGAACTGGACGAGTCACGGCGACGGAAGCGCCCAGGTCGGACACCACGACCGCCAGGGTGGTGGCCAGAATCCGACCTCCTGGAATTCGGCACACGGCTCGCGTGGATGCAGCCAGGACAACCTGGTAGGCACGGGCGGCAACGGATTCTTTTACTGCTTTGCGGTGAGTTCGGACTCTGAGTGAGGCCCAATCGGCGGATCTACTCCGCCACTTCTTCCGTTCCTATGTAGAAGAGGTCCGTGGCCGGTTCCCAGTCTTTCGGAGCGCCCGAATAGGCCTCGGACTGCCACTCGTTCGTCGGATGGATCGCGTGCAGCTCGCCACCCCTCCGGATCTTGACCGGCATATTAAACTCCTCGATGTCGGCTCGCCACCGGTAGTATACCTCCCCGTCCGCGAATCGGTACTCAAGCACTGGAATCTCCCAGCGGTAGAGGTACTGCAGGAATAAAGGCCGGAGGTTCATGTCCAGGTAGTCGTTGAAATAATCAAGCACATCCGTCGTCCAGATGTCCGAGTGCTTGAAGTGTTCGGTATAGTCGCGGATAAGCGCCCACCAGGTCTCGTCATTGTCCACCACGTGGCGTAGCGTATTCAAAAAGAGTGCGCCCTTGAAATACTGATCCCCCGGAGGCCAGTTGTTGACCGCCGTCTGGCTGATGATTGGACTCCGGTTACGCACCTTCTCCTGGAGACCCACCGTGTACAGCATGGCGTCATCGTAACCCCACATGCACTCGACATAGACAACCTCGACATAGGTCCCCCATCCTTCCTGGATCCAGGCGTCCGAGACGTCTTTAGCGGTCACGCTGTTTCCGTACCACTCGTGCGCGCTCTCGTGGATGATGATGAAGTCGAACCGCGTGCTGATGTCAACGCCTGTCCAGTCGCGGCCCCCGTAGCCGTTCGCAAAACCGTTGCCGTAGGTCACCGCGCTCTGATGCTCCATGCCCGAGTACGGGACTTCGATCAGTTTATAGCCGTCTTTCGGGAAAGGATACGGGCCCAGCTTCCGATCGAAACATTCAAGCATGGGCTTGGCCTGGGCAAATTGCCTCCGAGCCTGTTCGAGGTGATACGGCAGGACATAGAAGTCCATCGTCAGGTCGCCCAACGAATCGGCGAAGTGGGTATAATCGGCTATGTTTAGTGAGACAGAGTAGTTGTTGATCGGGTAGTGGACCTTCCAGTCGTATGCCGTGTAGCCGTCTCCGAGAACTTCCGACCCGAGAAACCGGCCATTGGATACGTCCATGAGACCGTTGGGTACTTCGACATGGATCGTCATGCTGTCGACCTCGTCACGCTGCTGGTCCTTGTTCGGCCACCATAGGCTTGCACCGATACCCTGGTTGGCAGTGAAGATCCACGGATTCCCGAGGGAATCTTCGCTGAACGTAAGGCCACCGAACCGCCCCTGCTCCTGAGGATGACCGGAGTAATGGAAATCGATGCTGAAGGTCGATCCTGCGCTGAGTGTGCTCGGAAAGTCGACAAACACGGCGTTTAACTCCCTCTCGTAGACCAGCTCGTTGCCCTCAAACTCGATGCGATCGATGTTCATGTTGTCGAACAGATCGAGCTGAATCCGGTCTCCGTCTTCCAGCATCGTGAATGTGATCGTATTCGATCCGACGAGGCTTTTGTCGTCGAT
The DNA here is from genome assembly GCA_964527795.1 of uncultured Rhodothermales bacterium. GTDB lineage: Bacteria > Bacteroidota > Rhodothermia > Rhodothermales > UBA10348 > SMXL01. Next base: position 6,154 of record CAZGOS010000068.1, read on the forward strand.
GTCCAGCCGGACGCTCAGATCGTACGATACCAGGTCGTTGTTCTCGCGATACGGGCCGTACGATCCACGTAGCGTATCGGCCTTCGTGAAGGTCCTCCGTCGCTCCCCGGGATTGGCCAGCGTCGAATCGTATCGGAGATGAACGATGCCGTTCGCCACGACTGCATCGACCGTCTCTGTGCGATGGTTCTTCGACCAGACCGTCAAGGCGCTCGTTGGATAAGCGCCCGGCAGTGTTACCTCTCCCCGAATATCCGCCCGGAACGTGTGCAGATGCTCCTGTGCGAACACGAGCGCGCCTTCAATGGGCGCTTCGGTTTCGGAGTCGAGGATTTGGAGGGTGATTCCCTGGGGGGTGCAGCTAGTGAGCGCCAGGATCAGGGTCAGTACGACGGACGAGATGTATGGCTTGTTCATCGGTGTTATCTGGATCGAGATATGTCGCGGGTAACAGTAGTAATATCTCCTCTCGCAGAAATGTACTGATGGGAGACGAATCAAGTCGGGACGGATTGCCGGGAGTGATGGATAACGGCCGGCGGATCGACGGACGCGAAGCGCACGCAGAACCATTCGCTGGTTAAACAGCACCGCTTCTCAGTTACTCTTTGCTGCATCGGATCAATTCCGATCTGACGACGCGACCCACTCGCGTCTATCAGGATCGGTAAAACGGAATTGCTGAACGCGCCAGGAGGGACCAATCTGTTCTCGTACAACTCCGTGGCTTTCACAAACTCGATCGCGGCTGATTTCAAGATTTGGCACTTCGATTACACTCACCGAACCGCTTGCCATCATGCTGTATTCAGGAATGAGACTAATAGACAACGGTGTTGCATCGAGAACAGCGTAAGAGGAGTCTGGACGACTTGATGTCCATTCAAACTGGCCTCCCTCGCGAATCCTGCTGAAATAACAGTGTCTGGCCCGTATAGGGCATTTCAAGCCGAGGCATCTCAAGCTGCCGATCGACCGCCGCCCCTAGAATTTTCAGGGCTGACATGATTTGAACGTCACTTCGGGATATTCCATGAACAGGCCAGCCCGAAAATCATAAGGACTACCAGAAGAATGACGTGCGGCCTGACTACCTCATCACCTCGGGGAAGGTCGTCACCCTGAGCGTTGTCGCGCCGTACGGAATCATTATGATGTCATGCATCGTGGCATCCGGCATGCGTAGCGGCGACGGTGGCATCGGCCCGGCAGCCGTATTGTACTCGGTCCAGTTCGGTATGCGCACGCCGCGGGCCCTCAGTTTTACGGGCACGTCTTCTTCCGTCCAGAAGTAATCAGGTACGTCACTTTCGCGCACCAGCTCGAAGCCTTCCGTCATATTCTGACGATTGAGCACCAGCCCGAAATTCCAAGGTTCTGTTGGCTCGACTGTGCGCATGTTTTCGGTGTTTGTGCCGTAGGTACGAGCCTTGCTTTCGCTCATTTCTCCGCGAACGGGCATCGAGAAAAGAAGCGGTCCGCGATGCACGGCCACGGAATTCTCATGCCAACGGGAGAACTCAAGCTCCGCAGGTAGGGTCATCTCAACCACGTCCCCGTGTCCCCATTTTCTGTTAATAATTACCATCGACCCCGCCTCACCCGTGATGATCTCGCCATTCACCGTCAGCCTGAAATCGGGGCTCCACGCCGGAATGCGCAGGTGCAGCGGAAATTCCACCGTCTCGGCTGTTTCAACTGTAAATCGAATCACATCCTCCATCGGATAGGCCGTCACTTCCCGGATGGTGACATCCGAACCGCCGGCCACCATGGCCGTCACGGAAGAGGGCATATAGACCATGGCAGCCAGACCACCGTCCGCAGTGGCCAGCCAGGAGTGTTGAACCAGCTTCGGCCAACCCTGGTGCAGGTTGGTCGTGCAGCAGGGATATCCGGTCAACAAGCCATAACAGACGGCATCTTCATAGGCATTGAAAAATAGACCGTGATCGCCATCCGTCAGGCGGATCTGATTGACCTGCTGGAAATACTGGCGATCGCGCTGATCATCTGTGACCTGGGTCGGAAGGGCGTTATAGGCAACGCGTTCGAGCCGATCCGCAAATGAAAGATCCCCCGTGTTCAGAATGACGTTCTCGAGCGAAAACATGAACTCGACGATGGCGCAGAGTTCGATACCGTGCACGGGGTCCGTACCGTGCAAGAGTTCGTCGCCGGAAAACATACCAACCGCCTGACCGTGCTCGCGCATCAGGGCGCGAAGACCTGTGTGAAGCGCATCGAGATATCTCCTGTCTCCGGATGTGACGTACTGCTGGATGGGCTGCTTGATGGCCATGGCGACATTGACCACGTGGGTACGCCAGTAGTCGGTTGCCGTAGCTCCCGCTTCGAAATTGCCCACCCAGTCATAGGTCTGAGCGTGTAATTTGTCGGCCAATTCCAGCAAGAATTCGTCCCCTGTGCGATTGTATAGCCAGATGACGCTCATATGGTTATCGCCACCTCGTGCTCCTGCCCACCCGGTCCAGTGATCCAGCGGATACTCGTCCAGCATGGCCAGTTGATATCGTAGATACCGGGTCATCAGGTCGATAACCCGTTCGTCTCCGGTGGCTTCGTGGTACTGCTGCAACACTTTCATCATCACCATGCGAGGCCACCAGTCGGCAGCATTGGTCCGCTGCTGCTGAGCACGATTTTCCGTTCCCTCTTCCTCGGGAACTGGACCGAAATAGCCGGTAGAGTCCTGGCTGGCCAGCGTCCATTCGATGTAGGGACGGGCCTTTTCTATCAAGCGGGCATCGTCCAGGAGGTAGGCCAGTGGCACAAGACCATCGAGCCAGTACGGCCCCCGTTCCCACACGTCTCCGTCACCGCCAACCCAGCCGTTTGAGACTCCGACTGTCGGGTACCATTCATCGAGGTGTCCGGTCATGCCGTCTGCCATGCGTTGCAACTGTTCTTTCATCCATCCTTCCGGTTCGATGGCTCCGATAGGCAGCGTGGCATACGGATTCTCTACCAGCGGGGCCCTGTTGAATACATATCCCGTAGTCGTGGTCGGCAAATCCATTCGTCCAGCCGGCCGGCAACCGAATACAATCAGGGCCAGAGCCAGGAGTAAAATCGTTTTCATGCGTCTTCCTTTTCACGTTGATCAGGTCAGGCGTGGCCCGGTTACTCAGTCGCCCAATTCTGAATGCAAGAATTCCATCGGTACCCCTGAAAAACAATCCGAAAACAAGTTTTCCACGTCTTTGATTTCATCGACTGAGAGTGATGCAAATTCCTTCGTACGTGCACGCTTTGATAGCTTGCCTCCGTTCTGTGCGAGAAAACGATGCATTAGATCTACCGTCGATTCCGGCATCTCAAATCTCTGGCGAATTCCATCACTAAATCGCCTGTAGCCATCCAGATAGGCTACTTCGTTTGGCAGGTCTCTCGTGATTGTCTCTCGCACACAATCGTAAAGAAATTCAGCCGACCTTGTTGCATCGAAATAGCTGTAAAGCCTTATGGTCTCGTTCAGCACCGCGACATTATTGTTTTCCGTTGGAACCCATTCTATGAAGGGCAATAGCGGCTTCGAGTATGCTTCCAATACGCGTTTGTATTCCTGTATTCTTCTGAGCATAACAGCACTGACGGGGAATACCATCCCTTCAGGATTGTACTTGGCTCTCGCCAATATGTGATGAATCAGCCAGCGATGAACGCGTCCATTTCCGTCTTCAAATGGATGAATGAACACAAATCCAAAAGCGACTGTCGCTGCGATTACGACCGGATCAATTCCACCTTTTAGAGATCGGTCGGCATGTTCGATTACCCCTTCCAGAAGCGGAAGCAGATCCTGATGTTTTGCGCTTATGTGTTCTGGAATCGGTTCACCCGTCGAGCGATCGTGATGCCCGACAAATCCGCCTTCACGCCGGAGTCCAAGCGTAACAAACCGGGTGTCGGCAATTACGATTCGCTGCAATCGCTCCAACTCTGATATCCTGGTCTCGACAGAACCGGCCATCTCAATCGCATTTCCCCATCTCTGCGCTCGATCTTTTGACGGGCTCTCGCCCTCGATTTGAAACGATGCCCTGCTGTCGCCCAACAACAGAAACGCCGCTGCGCGGGTTAGGACGTCGGGATGAACTTTCCCGAGAAACTCTTGCGCCTTTAGTTTGAGGTTTTGTTCAATGAATGATTGTAGAGCCGATGATTTCCAGACCAATGGACAGAATGATGCTGTTCCCGGAAGATTATTGATTACGCGATGCCGAGCGGAGAGCTCACCGTTGTCTATTCCTAATTGTCGGTCGGGGTCCAAGACGGGTGTTGCCTTGACTTTTCCGGCATCAGGGATATCCAATACATCCCCCGTAAGCCACTCATAAAGGAACCAAATACGCCTGCTGTATATCCCCGTGGGTCTCTCTTTGATGATCTGCGCAATCTGTTCACTCTCGATCGTCTTAAACAGAGCGTTCAATATCGAGAGTCGAACGCCCTCCCATTTCAAAGCGAAACGCAAGTGCCCTGACAACGAATCTTCCGGCCTGTGCCTCGGCGTTAGCATCTGCCATTCTGCCGTCGACTTTGGAGAATGTCTTTCCGCGATCGCCGCAAGTTGATCGGGTAGAGGTGTTTTCAGCTGATATCGATCGATCAGCTCGGCGTACCCCGCTGGATCTGCCGGCTCAGGTAGAACTCTATTGTGAAAAATCTTCACTCGTTATGATTTATATTCACATATACAGTATTTCGTGAAATATAATCACCGAAAATGAAAACAATCATGAAATACTTTCACGAATCGTGAATATTAATCACAATAATGTGAATATATGAAATATACTCACTGGAAATTGCTTGTTCATTCCTAAGAGCATTTAAACGAGTGGCAACTAATCCTGGGAACTACGATTCCGTCGACGGCACCTCGCCCGAGAATTCCAGCTGAACAGGAAAGAATAATCGTAGGCTGGCCGATATGCGCCCGAGTCTGACGCGAGACCAAGTTTTTATAAACGTAACATTGGGACAATACATTAATACAATTGACTGTATACAGTAGTAAAGCTATTTCACCCAGAAGTAATACCTGGATACAATAACATTAATTGCGACGCTGAAATGAAATATTCTATTATCCTTTGTCTTTTGATTATTTCAATAACTTCTTGTTCATACGGTCAGAACAATATTGTTATTCCTCTTAAAGTAGAACGAAACAGATCTCTGGTAACAGTCACTATTGGAAACGTTGAGATTCCGAATATTTTGATCGATACGGGATTCTCCTTCGACGGTATTATGATCTATAATCCTGCTTATAAAGATTCTTTGGATTTTACTAATGCAAGGGAGGTCAGAATTGGTGGCGCCGGCAGTGGAGAGCCTGCAATGGCTTCAATGATTGATTCGGCAGACTTCAGTCTGGGTGATATTAACATGATGAATCAGCGAATACTTGTATTCCAGAGCGACACGTACAAAGGCTTTCCTTCAAACGGTTTAATCGGTTATTCCATTTTCGGTCATTATGTAACGGAATTCGATTATGATAATAACACGATGACGTTACATGATAATAACACAATCAAGATCGACACCAGCTGGACTGAAATTCCCTTGTATTTCAAGGACAATAACATTCCCTGGATAGATGCTTCTGTCGTAATTGGAGGAGAAAACCCTGCGTCTCTATCCATGTATATTGATTATGCGGCGGGTGATGCCATAGTATTATTAGAAAAACCCGACATGAAATTTCAACTTCCCGAACAAACGGATAATGTGTATATCGGAAGAGGACTGAGTGGAGATATTTATGGGCAAACCGGCACAATATCGAAGCTGTTTATCGGCCCATTCGAATTGAATCATGTCAAGGCCTCTTTTGCCCCGGCAGAAGTTCGGTCAAAACAAGATAATGCTGACGCAATTCTTGGAAATGGAGCTCTCCGAAGGTTTAATTTAATATTTGATTATTCAAATACAAGATTATACCTGAAACCGAATACCCATTTTACTGACCCTTACAATTAATCAGTCGACTTAAAACGCAAGGTTTGCCGGTGGCAGGTTTTGTAAACAATGTGGCTCTTCCTGTTAAATTTCCGTAATTGCGATTCGAGAGTCATGGTCGGGGTGAACAGCCGCGCGCCTGGTAGTGGATAGTGCCTTACTGTATAGAAAATATCGTACCACGTCAACGGTTGCAGCGCCTGGTTGACGGTTCATTCAGTTTTCTGTCGTAGTCATGACTTCCGGCGAAGCGTCTCCGCCATATCGCGGGCCCGTATGATCAGCCTTTCAAATTGATGACATGAGTATGTTCGAGGAGTAGACAATATTTTTAAAACAGTTTTTTATTTTATTATTATATTTATTATTAGCACTACAATAATTTTCACATTCTTAACTGTATTTAATAATGGACCTGACAAAACTCTCCCACAAAGAACTTCAGACACTTAAGTCCAGCGTTGATCGAGAAATACTCAATCGAAACGAACTTCGTCGCAAGGAGACCATCGCTCAATTGCGTTCGGTGGCGAAAGATGCCGGCTTCAATCTCGAAGAATTGGTGAGCGCCGCAAAGGTCCGCACTCGGACTCCAGCAAAAGTGAAGTATCGTGATCCGGAGAACCCATCGAATACGTGGGCCGGCCGTGGGCGAAAGCCGAAATGGCTGGAAGCTGCCGAGAAAAAGGGTAAGAAGCTTGAGGATTTCGAGGTTTAGCTACATTTCCAGCTAGTACTGGAACTCCTTCGAGGACTAACATATCGGTATAAACTGCTCAACCAGGAGCGACTTTGCGGTCACCGGTCACCTGTTATTAATCCTCTCAAGCGCCGGCGCCACCTTCGCATCAGCCGCAACTACCGGAAACACCTCTCCAACTGCAGCCCTGTTGGGATTACGGCGTCGAGTGATTGACGACATATATTTCTGACTTCTGATTTTCATCCTTTTTCACACCTGACCGCAGGGTGATTTGCAGCCGCAAACAATGCTTTATTCCGGTCGAAATCCCAATCGTGTATCAGGGCGACTGTATTGGATCAAGCTGGATTTATGCTCCTCTCTCCGCTCCCGGTGTTTGTCTGTTCGGCCGGCGCCTATCTTCAAAGATGACTCGTGATGACACTGATCAGGCCAGCAATACTCAAAGCCATTGCTTCGCCTTCTTCAGTATTGTCCATTAAACCGATACTTACATCATAATCCGGCAGATAGACGCTCCCAGCAGCATATCCCGGCGCGTTACCTCCGTGTCCATATGCTTCCAATCCGTTGAAAAGTTGGGGGTTAAACTTCGCTACTCCTAAACCATATCCCGCACTCATATATTCTTCTCCGGTACAGGGAGAGTGAAATGTCAGCATCTGATCGAGTGACGCCTGACTGAGTACACTTTTATCATGAAAAAGGGCCCGAGCCCACTTGGCCAGGTCTTCCGCAGTGGAAAATACTTCACCACCAATGCCGCTGGCGAAGGCGGTTCTCGGCCAGGAAAAAAAGTCATCATAAGTACCGTCCCCATCAAGGTCCCACCAGCCATGCGCAGTGTTTTTGAACGACCACCGCCA
>CAZGOS010000069.1:0-13556 GCA_964527795.1 uncultured Rhodothermales bacterium
GTGCACATACTGGAATGTATAAAATCTCGGCGCCCCGACCTCCAACATCTGGCCTTCGTAGTAGCTCAAAATCTCTACTTTTGCGTAGGTGTTATCCGGCGTTCGTATTACGATCGTGCGTTCAGGGATGGTGGATACAATGTGCGAAGCAGGATCGTAGTCGAACCAACCCGTTCCGTTTCCCGCGCTTATTGCGGGGCCGGTAGCGGCATCGTCTTTTCTGTAGCCGTTTTCCGGGGCGGAAGCGATGGTTTCGAATGATCGTTCGATCAGTTGTGCTTCCTTGTTTACGAGAATCGTAGTGCCCTGAAAACTGATGTCCCAGTTATCATCGGTTACATCATCGCCAGGAACGATTCGATTGTCGCGCAGGCTGTAGTGCACTGCATCGCCGGAGGCGTCGAGATCCTGAACGATAATCGGAGCGAGAGCCGACGTGTCGGCGGCAATCTCCTGTGCTTGAGTCTTATCGGAAACCCCGACGAATAATACCAGAAAAAAGAGCGAAAGAGCAGGTTGTGTAAATCGCAATGTTTGTTTCATAATCCGTAATAAGTGCTTGGGCTTTGATTTTGAACCGGATAATGTTGCTGTACAGGTCACGTAGTAGTTCAATGCGAAGTTATGATTCTTTACGGAGCATAATCGTGTGTTGAATTCGAGAATCTGACTAATCCGAACGCGGGACCACTCAGTTCCGAAATCGCTTTCTAGATGAATGGGATGCTGGGCGGGATGTATGCGGCAGTCTTCTTCGACCTGCATCCTGCGACCGTATGATCCGTTCAAGCGGCCGTGCAGACTTCAGCGGACATACGGGCAAGCCTACTGCGGTTTGTCGAGCGCCTGAATCGCGGGCGTGAACGGCTTGAGTTGGCGAGTAGATGGTATTCACGGACCCGTCTGGTCATCGTGCTCGGCGGTACCGGAATTATCTACCTCGTGCATCAGACCGTCGGATCGCCGGTCTCATGGCTGTTTTTTGCAGTTTTTGCTGCAGGATTCGGAGTAGTTGCATTTTTTCATGACCGAATCATTCGCAGCATCCGTAAGCATCGGATTTACGCGGGCATTAAGGCGACTCACATCGCACGGATCGGGCGAGATTGGGATCGGCTGCGGGAGACCCCATTTCGCGAAGCCTCGTCGGCGCATGCATTTGCCAGGGATCTCGATCTGACAGGTTCGTTTTCGCTCCATCGGCTTCTCGACACCTCCTTTACACTCGAGGGAAGCGCGCGGCTTCGAGACTGGCTTTTAAACCCATCCGTCGATCCTGCTATTTCGCGGAAACGACAGCAACTCGTGCGCGAACTGACGCCTTTGACAAGGTTCAGGGATCGACTTTCGCTACTCAGCGAACTCGTCACGGGAAGTTCCGATGATCGCTGGGAAGGCGACGTGCTGCTCAGATGGCTCGACAGGCACATCGACCCGACAAGAATGCGCGTCGTGCTACTCGTACTTTCGGGACTGGCTGGATTGACCGCCTCGTTGTTTGTCCTGAATCTGATGGGCGTGCTGGGCACGCTCTGGCTCCTCTCATTCCTGCTGTACGCCGGAGTATACCTGCTCAATTTCAGGCTCTATTCTCACCTTTTCGACGAAGCCGAACATCTGTACTCTGAGCTCAACCGCTTCAGACCGGTTTTGATTTTCCTGGAGAATCACCGGTTTGAGAGTGAGGGTAGACTCGCAGACGTCTGCGCTCCTTTCCAGGAGTCCGGAAAGCCTGCTTCGTCCTACCTGCGAAATATCATGTGGCTGTCCGTCGCAGCCAGCGCCCAAAAAAACGACATTCTTCGTATTGTCCTGAATGCGATTATGCCGTGGGATCTGCTTTTTACGTTCCTGTTGCACCGTTATAAAGAACGGCTGCGAGGGCGACTTCCCATTTGGCTGGACGCGGTGCGAACGCTCGAGGCGGCCAATTCACTGGCCACATTCGCGGCGCTTCATCCGGAATACGATTTTCCTTCAATCGATGACGCCGCCGACGACGGCCGGCTCTTCGATGCAGAAGGCCTCGGGCACCCTCTGCTTGCCGAAGACGGCAAAGTGCGGAATGATATACGAATTGACGCTGTCGGCCACATCACGCTCGTGACGGGATCCAACATGTCCGGAAAGAGCACATTTCTCCGCACGTTGGGTACGAATCTCGCGCTCACTTTTGCTGGAGGACCTGTAGACGCTGAGGCATTTTACACGAAACCGTTTCGGCTTTTCACGTGCATGAACGTCAGTGATTCCGTAACCGACGGCATTTCGTATTTCTACGCTGAGGTGAAGCGCCTCAGGAGGTTACTGGAAGAGTTGGAGGGCGAGCATGATTTTCCTCTTTTTTTTCTGGTCGATGAGATATTTCGGGGGACGAACAATCGGGAGCGGCTCATTGGAAGCCGTGCGCTTCTATTGTCCCTGACGAAAGGAAACGGCGTTGGCGTCGTATCCACGCATGATCTGGAGCTCATCCAACTGGAAGCCGAGTCGCCCGGTATTCAAAACCATCATTTCAGGGAGACCGTTGAAGACGGGCGAATGGTCTTTGACTACAGGTTGCGGCCCGGGCCGTGCCCGACGACGAACGCGCTGACCATCATGCAGATGGAGGGACTTCCGGTCGATAGGCCGGCGTTAGATGAATGACGGTACTGGTTAATCACCGGGATTCTCCTCAGCCGTGTCCCCGAAAGAGTGGTTGAGTCGCCTGTATCTCTCGGCCACGTGTTCAAGTCGTTCAGCCTGGAAGTCCAGGTCAGACAGTTTTTCCTCCAGTCGACGAATCCGTTCTTCCGCTTCCGAGATAATATATGTCTGCTTGTGAATGAGCGCCTGTTCGTTCTCCCTGTCGAGCCCGGCTTTCTTAAGCTGCTCCATGAGGGTTTCTACATCGTTTTCATACTGCTGAAGTTGCCGTTTCGACTTGTTTTGGAAATTGACGAAGTTGACAAAAAAGGCCGCTACGATGAGCACCATAAGAACGTATCCGAAGGCGAGGCCAGTCATTCTAATATTCAAATATGGGATTATCCCGATTTCTATCCCGTACCAGCTAATGGCACGGTGGAGGGGAGTTCAGCACGAACTCCCCTCTAATCACGCCAGAATCATTGATCCTTGATCGGAGGGGCTCCAATCGCCTTAATGTCCGCTTCCAATCCAGGCATTACCGAGCTGATGAATTCATCGAGTTCCGACTTCACCATAGCCAACTCTGCTTTGCCCGTTTCGACTGTCTCTTTGTGCAGCTCCGTTGGACCGTACGTGTTGTTCAGTCCTCGCATGCCGACAAAAATGCGGGACTGCGGTGACGGCGCATTTCGCTCACCGACTTCGCGCTTGGACCGATATCCCCGCATCTTCTGATCGATCGCCTGCAGCGCGCGTCCGGCATCATGTAGACGCCTGGAAAGGTCGCTCGATGGACGATCCGCGCGCGCGAGCGCCGTCTGCATGGCTTCGACTTTTTCCATCTGCTCGTCCATCTGATTCGAAAATTCGGCCATCTGGACCTGCAGGGCTTCCATTTCCTTGCGGAATGCAACGATTTCATCTACCGATGCACCTGCCAGGGCCGGCTCGTACAGGGGTACCACGTCGAAACTGATCGGGCCTGCCAGATCGGTGACACCGCCATCCGCTGTTTTCGTAAGCGTGACCGTGTACGAACCGGGCGTTGCGAGGAAACCGTTGTTCCTGGATTCTTCACCGGGCTCGATGAGTCCCTTGGCGGCGTGCCGGAAATTCCAGCTCACACGGTGAAATCCTTTCGACGTGTCGCCATCGACTCGGTTGACCACGTTCCCTGAGGCATCCCGCACGACGATTTCCACCTTATCCGCGACGTCGTTGCGTTCTGCATCCAACGCCTTCCAGCCCGGAAACGCAATGTCACCTTCGCCGGCTTCTTTTTCCCGCTTCTCTCGCTCGGCTTTGAGCGTCGTTGAGCCTTTTTTCAGATAATACGTGAACGTAGCACCATAGTCTGGATTCGGCGCCGTGTAATAGCTGCCACCCTGGGCGCCTCCTGCCACGTCTCTCGGCAGGTAGAGATACGCTTTTCGAACAGGAAAAAGCACGGCGTCCTGAGCCAGCATTTCGGGGCTTACTTCTCTAAGCGGCGAATAATCGTCCAGAATGAAGAAGCCGCGGCCGAATGACGCCGCTACAAGATCGTTTTCCCTGCGCTGAATCGTGATATCCCGGAACGAAATCGTCGGCGAGCCACCCTTCAGTTTCACCCATTCCGCGCCTCCGTCCACTGTGAAGTAGATCCCGAACTCGGTTGCGACGAAAAGCAGATTGGGATTGATGTGATCCTGAACAATTCGCCAGACCAGCGTGCGTTCGGGAAGATTGCCGACGATGGACGTCCATGATGCTCCGCGATTTGTGCTTTTGATGAGATACGGATTCAAATCGCCGAACTTGTGGTTGTCCAGAGCGGCATACACGACATCGGCATCGTGAAGATCGGCGTACAGATTGTTGACAAACGCGGTTTCAGGGATGCCCCGGATACGGCCGACCTCGACTCTTCGCCAGCTTCCGCCGTCGTCTTCGCTTACTTGAATGATGCCGTCGTCCGTACCCGCGTACAGCAGTCCGGCCTGCACCGGTGATTCTGCCAGAGACGTAATCGTATTATAAACCGACATGGCGCCGACATCCCAGGCGTTGTCCCAGCCCTGCACGCGTCCCATGATCGGGAGCTCAAATCTGTCTTGATTGCGCGTCAAGTCCGCGGATATGGGCGTCCAGCTGTTTCCACGATTCGTTGATTTCCATACTCGATAGGAGGCGAAATAAAGCGTGGACGGGGCGTGCGGGCTGACGACAATGGGCGCATCCCAGTTGTAACGCTCAAATGGCTCGCCTTCGCGCGACTGCGGCTGGATGAAAACCTGCTCGCCCGTAATGCGATCAATGCGATGCAAATTTCCCTGCTGGCTTTCAGCATACATGATGTTTGCATTGCCGGGTTCGGTTGCAGACTGATGTCCATCCGCTCCCAGAGTCTTGAACCAGTCGGCGCTGCGAATGCCGTGCCGGTTGTCCGTGCGTGACGGACCGCCATGTGATCCGTTGTCCTGCGTGCCGCCGTAAACGTTGTAGAAGGGGAGGGCGTCGTCGACGGCAACCTTGTAATACTGCGTGACCGGTAGATTTTCGATGAACCGCCAGGTCTGTGTGTTATCGAAGCTCTCGAAAATGCCCCCATCCGTTCCCATGAGGATGTAGTCGGGATCATCAGACCGGAAGGAGATTGCATGGCTGTCTCCGTGTTTATCCTTTTCGTTCATGCGAGTAAAAGTTTTGCCGCAATCTTCCGAAATCTGGACCGTGGCATCCATCAGGTACAGCCTGCATTCCTTGTGCGGTGACGCATAGATCTCCTGATAGTAATGCGGTCCGGTTGCGCCGGCGACGGCGTCGGACATCTTGGTCCAGGAAGCACCGCGGTCATCCGACATGAACACGCCGCCGGTTTTTCTGTCCAGCTCAATGGCTGCAAACACGCGGTCAGAATTGTGATAGGAAATGGCCAATCCGATTTTCCCGAGGTTCGATCCTGGAATTCCGTTTTTGGATTCGGTCCATGTTTCTCCGCCGTCCGTGCTCTTGTGGATGCCCGAGCCCGGGCCTCCACCCAGATAAGAAGCGACGTTTCGGTGTCGTTGCCACGTCGCCGCGTACATGACGTCCGGATCTCTCGGATCGAAGACGATGTCGGTGACGCCGACCCACTCGTCATCACCGAGCGTTTTGTACCACGTCTCACCGCCGTCTGTGGATTTGTACAACCCGCGTTCCCCGCCTGAATTCCAGAGCGGTCCCTGCGCGGCAACCCAGATAATATCCGAATTATCCGGGTGCACGATGATTTTGGAGATATGCCGGCTCTCTTTGAGTCCTTTGTTCTCCCAACTGGTGCCGCCGTCCGTGCTTTTGTAGATGCCGTCGCCGTAGCCGACGTGGCGTCCGCCGACGTTTTCTCCGGTTCCTACCCAGACCGTATGGGGATTGTCGGGATCAAGTATGATGGCGCCGATCGAATACGATCCCTGTCCGTCGAATATCGAACTCCAGGTCGTACCGGCATTCTCGGTTTTCCAGACGCCGCCCGATCCCACGGCCACGTACCAGACGCTGTCGTTCGTTGGATCGATGGCCATGTCGGCGATACGGCCCGATGTAAAGGCCGGGCCGATATTTCTGAGCTTGAGGGCGCTGTAATCGGTTTTTGCAACGATAGAGTCACTGTCCTGGGCAAGAGCGGGCGCTGCCACAAACAGAGCCATCACCAGAAACGAGCATACGGATGCTTTCATGTCGAATTCTTCGATAACGTGGGAAAAGACGAGATGCTGTAAGTAAAGAACGGGAAAGGAGAGATGCTGATGAATCTGTTGGCGTGCGACGCACTATTCACGAAGCATCCGACTTCCATGACGATTAAACTCTTAGTTTCCTGCCGATGAAAATGTCAGCACCATATTCGAGATCTGAGTGCTCGAACGGCAATACGGTCGGCTCGAAACCTACGACCACGAGGAGACGAAGCCACGTTTCTCTCGGAAACAGACCGCATAGGTGACGATCCTGCTCGGCGCGCACGGTGCCGTCCTCCGCTCGGAGGAGATAGGCGAAATCCACGACGTAGCTCGTATCGGTCGGGTCCGGGTCCCATGACCACTCGAGATATCGAAGGCTCTTATGCTCGCCGTCGTGGCCTCCGTGACGTGTCTCCGGTCGATAATTCTCGCGCGTGTGGTCGGGGGCGAAAAGCGCCGCTCCACCGGATCGGCAGTGCATGAAAGCGGATTTCATCGCCGCCCGCAGGTCCTCTTCCGTAGTCATGTACGATACCGCGTCGTGTACGAATACGCAGTCGAATTCGCGGTTGAGTCTGACCGATCGCATGTCGCCTTCGATATGCTCGCATTCCGGATTCAGACGCCGGCTGACCTCGAGCATGTTTGGTGATTGGTCGATGAGCGTCAGTTCGAAATGACGTTTCAGGTGAGACGCATTATTTCCTCCACCGCTGCCCAGCTCCAGTATCGTTCCGGGTACGATCTCGCACGCGTCGATGAGCGCCTGCCGAAAGAATCTGGCCGCCTCCGCATATTCTTCGGGTGCGGAAAGAAGTGGCCACCAGGAAGCCAGTTCGCTGTACAGTTTGGGCGACCGTGTTTTCGAATCCAATTCTTCGCGATTAAGAGATGCTCTTCTCGACGATCCGATACTTCTTGTACAATTTGCCGCCGATGGCCGTATCGAACCGATTGATCAAATCGTTGTCTTCCAGATTCCAGGACATCTCGCACCATTCGTAACCCAGGCGACCGCCCGCCATCTCTGTTTCGTAGTAGAGCAAGGTGTTGATTCCGGTATTCCGATATTCCTTTTTGATTCCGAAAACAATGCTACGCACGCCGGTGATCTTATTTCTGTAGAACAGAAACTTGAGGAGACTGATGGGTCCCAGACGACCGTCGAGTCTTTTCAAGACCTGATTGTAATCAGGAATCGTGATGCTCACACCGACCGGTTGACCGTCTACTTCGGCAAATAATACCAGTTCCGGCTCCAATATGGGCTTCAGTTCCCTGGCCAACAAATCAATATCGCTGGAGGTCATCGGTACAAACCCCCAGTTCAATTCCCAGGCGGCATTGTAAATGTCTTTTATGATTCCTACTTCCTCGTCGAATCGCTTCATATCAATGTGTCGGATAACCACATTATGGTGTTGTCTGACTCTTTCCACGACCTTCGCGATTCGTCCGACCACTCCTACTTCGTCCTTTAGAAATGCATACAGATCTTTTGCCTTGACGAATCCATAACGCTCGCTCAAATCCAGGTAGTATTTTGGATTGTACGTCATCATGATGACGGGGCTTGAGTCAAAGCCCTCGATGAGAAAACCACATTCGTCGTTCATGCTCAAATTCATCGGGCCACGAATGCGGTTCATTCCTTCACTCCTGCACCAGGATTCGGCTGCGGAGAAAAGCGCTTGTGCGACGTCGTAGTTCTCGATGCACTCAAACATGCCGAAGAAACCGGTGCGCTCCCGGTGGAAATTGTTATGGCGTTCGTCCAGAATCGCAGCAATTCTTCCTACGACATGTTTTCCCTGAACGGCCACAAACAACTCCATTGTTGCATGATCAAAAAATGGATGGCGGGTTCGGTCCAGTTTGAACTTTACATCTTTGACGAGAGGAGGCACCCAGTTGGGATCGTTCTCATAGATTTCCCACGGCAGTCTGATGAATCGGTTCAGATCCTTTGCCTTTTCAACTGGAAGTACTTCGATATCATGGGAAGCCATTTCTGTTTACCACTTGGTCGTAGGGTCAGCAGATGGAACAATGTTCCTTTACCTCTTCAGTGTCTTCGGCCTCGTACGTTCTGTAGGCGGGTCGTCTTCTGGGAATAGGTGCACGATACTGTACTGTTTGAATCACGTTATTCTGTGGTTCAAACCGTCATTCCAAACAGTATAGTCTTGATTTGTCTCTCAAAAAAGTACGCAGTGTAATTCTGTGACACATACTTTGAGATGCAACAGGCATTTTATCTACCCGTGGCGGTGGCCATCGTTTATCCTTGTTGACGCAATGAATTCCGAAAAAGTATCAGGAAGCGCGCCCACATCAACCCGGCTCCTTTCACTCGACGCTCTCCGTGGTTTCGACATGTTCTGGATCGTTGGTGGAGAAGGCATCTTCCACGCATTCGCCGAGCTCACGGGGTGGTCTGTCGCTATCTGGGCCTCGACTCAGCTTGAACATGTCGCCTGGGATGGTTTCCGTTTCTATGACATGATCTTCCCCCTTTTTCTGTTCATCGCCGGTGTTGCGATGCCTTTCTCGTTAAGTAAACGGATCGAACGGGGTGACGACAAGCGAAAACTCATGATACACGTCGTACGAAGGGGTCTCGTACTGATCGTCTTCGGCATCATTTACAACAATGGACTCTTCCAGATACCGTGGAGCGAGATGCGCTATCCCAGTGTTCTGGGTCGGATCGGGTTTGCCTATCTGCTGGCGGGATTGATCTTTCTGAATACGGGGATTCGCGGTCAGGTGATCTGGTTTATCGGCCTGCTGCTCGGATATTGGGCTGCGCTGATGTGGATACCTGTCCCGGGATTTGGAACCGGCCAACTCAGCGTTGAAGGAAGCCTCGTGGCGTATGTTGATCGACTGCTCATCCCGGGAAACTTATACCTCGAAGTGCACGATCCGGAGGGTCTTCTTTCTACGATACCCGCGATATCAACGGCGCTTCTTGGCGCGTTCGCCGGTCATCTTCTGCGAAACAGTCTCGGAGTTACTGACAAGCGCCGTCATGTGCTGATTCTGGCTGCCGCTGGAGTGATTTGCCTGGCTGTCGG
Organism: uncultured Rhodothermales bacterium; assembly: GCA_964527795.1. Lineage (GTDB taxonomy): Bacteria > Bacteroidota > Rhodothermia > Rhodothermales > UBA10348 > SMXL01. The sequence continues at coordinate 9,419 of CAZGOS010000069.1, forward strand.
CCAACTCTGGAATCTGGCCTTCCCGATCAACAAAAACCTCTGGACGAGCTCCTTCACGGTGTATGCCGGCGGCTGGAGCCTGCTGCTTTTGGCGCTCTTCTTCGGCGTTATCGACGTATGGGGAAAACAGAAGTGGGCGTTATTCTTTGTGGTCATCGGAATGAACTCAATAACCGTCTATATGGCAGGTTCTCTGATCGATTTCGGTTATACGACCGACTTCTTTTTCGGTGGCCTGCTCCAACACCTGGTGGAACCTGCAAGGTTGGTGTTCTGGTGGATCGGCTTCATCCTGATCGAGTGGGTGTGCCTGTATTACATGTACCGAAAGAGGCTATTTCTGCGGGTCTGATCGGCTATTTTCCGCTAATTCGCGCATCCAGTTGCGTTGGCCTGGGCTGCATAGAGGCACTGTGTTGTTCGGCAATCTCGATGATATCTGCAACGACATCCGGGTGCGCCTCGGCTACGTTGTATTTCTCTGACGGATCGCGATCCAGGTGAAAAAGAAGCGGAGGGTCGTGTACCGTTCGTCTATTATCGGATGTGTATGCCCACTCTGTCACAAAATGCGCCTTCCACGGCCCTTTTCGCACGGCATAAAGTGTTGTTCCCCTGTAGTAGAAATAGGTATCGCGGATCTTAGTCTGTGATCCGTCGGAAAGGATCGGGAGCAGGTTGCGACCGTCGATTATGCGATCATCCGGGAGATCAAGTCCGGCCATGGCGAGCGCAGTCGGGAAAAGGTCCATGGTGCTCGTGACAGCATCAACGACAGTGCCAGGACGAATGACGCCTGGCCACCAGGCCAATGCCGGTTCGCGCATCCCGCCTTCCCAGGTCATGCCCTTGCCCCCTCGAAGAAGTCCGGCCGATCCCCCGTGTGTATCGTAAGCCAGCCAAGGACCATTGTCGCTCGTAAACACGACCAGTGTATTGCCTGCCAGCCCTTCTTCACGCAGAACACGCATTATCTGACCTACACTCCAGTCGATTTCCTCAATCACATCGCCATATAGACCTCGACGACTTACGTCTTCGAATGCCTCGGATCTGAATAGGGGAACATGCGGCATGCTGTGGGCGAGGTAAATAAAAAACGGCTCATTCCTGTGTTCCTGAATAAACCGGATGGCCTCCTCGGTATATCGCCTGGTGATGGTGCGCTGATCCGCCGGCCGTTCTATGATCCGCTCGTTCTGCATGAGCGGAACGTTCCAGTATTCGACTTTCGGATTCAGGAATTTGTCCGACCAGGGGCCTTTACCGACCTGATCCATGTCGTTCGAATAGGGGATTCCGTAGTAATAGTCGAAGCCCTGCTGCGCAGGCAGAAATGAGGGGCGGTGTCCCAGGTGCCACTTGCCGATAGCCGCCGTTGCATAGCCGCTACTCTTCAGCGCTTCGGCAATCGTGATTTCGTCCTGGGGAAGACCGAGTTCGGAATCGGGAAACAGTACGCGGCGATTATTACTCGCCATTCCTGATCGAACGGGCAGTCGCCCGGTGAGCAGAGCAGCCCGACTGGGCGTGCACACGGAAGCAGCGGAGTAAAATTGGGTAAACTTGGCACCCTCTTCAGCCAGTCTGTCAAGATTGGGAGTTTGAATGGTCGGGTGGCCATACGTTCCAAGATCTCCGTAACCGAGATCGTCGGCGAAAACGACAATGAGATTTGGGAGTCTGTCGGAATTCTTTTCGGATTGCTTATCGCAGCCACCCATCAGGAGGGCGCTCATCAGAATAGCCAACCAAATGCATTTATTGAGCTGTTTCATCGTCTGGGGGAGCCGTTATCAGTTCTCGTAGTCCGGTTCCAATTTCACGATCGAATATTCACCACCATCACGGTCGATCGCCAGATAGATATACCCGTCCGGGCCCTGGCGGATGTCACGGACGCGACCCTCTGATCGGTAACGTCACAATGAATGTCGTACCACCGATCTCGTTTTTCTCGTGTCTCAATTTCCCGTTGTGACCTTGAGCGACAATATCATGAGCAAGTGATAATCCGAGTCCGGTACCCGAACCGCTGGGTTTTGTCGTAAAAAACGGCTCGAAGATCTTGTCGGCGATTTCCAAAGGAATACCGGGTCCGTTGTCCGATACGGAAATGTGCACCTGTGTTTTGTCGCACCGAGTCGAGATAGTGACTTTTGCATCGTCTACTTCATGAAGCGCGTCACACGCGTTATCGAGTAAACTGACCACGACCTTCCCGATTTCCGCGGGTACTACTTCAATCAGCGGCAAGTCGCTCTCCAGATCGAAACTCAGGATCGACTCGAGATCGACTCCCTTATCCTGGTTGCGTTCATACGCGAGTTCAGCATACCGTTTCGCGAGATCATTGATTTCGACTCGCTCTCGCTCAGTACCGATCCGACTCGCGTGCTCCATCATACCCTTTACGATTCCGTCGGCTCTGCTACCGTAGTGGTTAATGGCGACCGAATTCTGTGAAAGGTCCAATAGAAGCTGGTGCAGCGTTTCGTACAGATCGGCCGGAATCTGATCTTTTTTCACGACCAGTTCATCGACGGCTTCGCTTGCAAGCTCTTCATTAACCTCTGCGAAGTTGTTGATGAAATTGAGGGGATTCTTGATTTCGTGCGCGATGCCGGCTGTGAGCTGCCCCAAAGCAGCATGTTTTTCAGCATGAATGAGTTGCTCCTGCATATTGCGCAGATCGGACTGCAGTTTCCGATAAAGCTTCTGGCCCATCTGGCGCTGCTCCTCGGAGAAGAGCTTCTTCTGCTCGGATCGTGCCAGCCTGCGCTCGAGCAATTTGATCTTTTTTTCCAGTTCCTTCACGCCATTATGCTACCGTAAACCCACTCGTCTAAGATTCCCCGAACAGGACCGTAGCGAATGTGCCGCCATGCGTCTGTGTCGTTCTATGTCCCTTCAGCGGACAGAGTTCGCCGCTCGAATAAAAACCAATCAGGGGAATGTCTTCTCCGAGTTGATCTCTCAAGAGCTGCACCTCCTCCTTCGTGCGTGATCCCAGTGAAGCGATTCGGCCGGCGCAGGAGAAAAGCATGCCTGCTGCGGGTCTGTCGCCCGGAAACAGCGACACGGCTTCTTCAGACGAGACGGCTGCGGCTGCGATGATCTCATCGGGAGAAGCGTCGGCAAAACGAAACCTGGCTCCTTCGCCAACATAGTTGTAAAAGAAAACACCTCCATCATCCAGGGCTTTGGCCGGTGTAGCCATGTAAAACTGGTCGTCGTCCTCCGGGAAAACGGCGATAGGGAAAAACGTCCCAATGTCGCCGAAATATTCGATGAACAACTCCTCAGCAGGACGGCCATCTATGGTGTAGACAATGTTGCCTTCTGCGCGCGTGATCGTGTACTCAGTACCAATCGGCTTCCAGCCGCTGTTTACCCCGCTCGAGATTTTCAGCGGACCGTAAAACAGCATAACGGGTACGGCATCGCTCAAAACTTCTGCCTTGCAACACTGAATCGTCATGCCACTGTGCGTTTCGTTGGAGGCTTGTCCGCCGTAAATCGGCACATCCGGGCCCAGCGCTTCTTCCAATCCGTCCAGTAATTCCCGAACGGATACGTTCCAGACTTCCGGAAGCGTGACGCACATCGACGGCCTGTCGTCCATCCCTTTTGCAGCTTTCTCGATGGCCTCCGATGCTGCTCCCTTCGGATCGGTGGATACATTCTTGCCAATTCCAACTTTCATTGTTACGCGATCGGAGCGCAAGAGCATCAGCACGACCGAGTCTTCGGCAAGTCCCATCACTGACGAAATTTCCGCATTGGAGGAGCAGCCCATGAGCTCCAGATCCGGATAACGTTCGAGAATGCGGGACGTCAGCATGTCAAAATCATGGAATGCGGACGAGACGAACATACCGGCCTGAGGTACAAGGTCCCCAAAATCTACGGAGCACGATTCCAGGATTTCATTGATCGCATCCGATGTGTCGATATCCTCGGAGTGTGCAACAGTTACTTTCATTGGTGTCTATTTACGTAGTGAAGTTTGAGAATTCCGGGTGCGGTTGTCCACCGGGTGAAGGACAGTTCCGGACGTATTTACCCAAATGAGAGCGAACAGGCAAGAATAAATGTCGACAATAATGGATCGTCCGGATGCGACTGACGGTTCGTC
>CAZGOS010000070.1:0-13554 GCA_964527795.1 uncultured Rhodothermales bacterium
GGAATCGTAAGTCTCGGTTCGTAACGATTCCAATAAGCCTGTTCGCATCGTCAACAATCGGAATACCTCCTATGGAGAACCGCGCCATCTGGGCCCTGGCACCTGCCGCCGTATCGCTGGATAAAAGCGTGATGGGATCGAGAATCATTCCACTTTCAGAGCGCTTCACAAGACGAACCTCAGCAGCCTGACGTTCGATTGACATGTTCTTATGAAGCACCCCAACACCGCCTTCACGAGCCAGTGCAATGGCCATTTCCGATTCGGTGACGGTATCCATCGCAGCTGAGACAATCGGAATGTTCAGTTCAATGTTACGCGTGACGAGCGTACGCGTCGACACGTCGCGTGGCATGACGGCCGATTTCATCGGAACCAGAAGCACGTCGTCATACGTAAGCCCCTCACCTCTGAATTTGTGGCGGTGCGCAACTAAATCCAGATCGGCGTCCGGTATGCCTGAACTGCGTGACTGCATGCAGATACTAAAGTTTAACGCTTTTGTAGAGCCTGGATACTTCCCTGGACGTCAATCTCCTCCATTTCCCGCTTCGTACGCCTGCCGGGGTCAGGCCTGCATATTTGACTCTCTCCAAACGGATTACGTCGCTTCCGATTTTCTCAAACATACGTCTTATTTGGCGGTTTCGACCTTCATGAAGCGAAACCCCCGCTTCGTTACCGTCTTTGCCGGGCAGAATCTCAATCCTATCGACGTTTGCGAATCCATCTTCTAGCTCAACCCCGGCACGCAGTTCCTCTAATTGCCCGGATGTTAGAGGATTAGCCGTTCTTACGCGATAAATCTTCTCTATTTCAAACTTAGGATGGGTCAGCCGATACGCGAGATCCCCGTCATTCGTGATGAGCAGCACTCCCGTTGTATGGCGGTCAAGTCGTCCAACGGGAAAGAGGCCTGATTTCGAGAAGGAATCGCGACCGAGAAGGTCCATAACCGTTCGTCTTCCACGCTCGTCGGAGACCGTCGTGATCGTATCTGATGGTTTGTTCAGCAGTATGTATTCGAAGGTGACTTGTGTAATTCTCTTTCCGCGGACAAGCACCTCGTCACTCTCTTGCACTTTTGCTCCGAGCGTCGTCACGACTTCGCCGTTTACTTTTACTACTCCTTTCTCGATGAGCACGTCGGCCTCCCGCCGCGAACAGACACCGGCCCTTGCGATAGTTCGATTGAGTCGCGTACCACCTTCAACTGAGCCGGAACGATCTTTTCCCGATTCGGGCCCGGGCCTTTGATTCTTGGCGTCTCTCCTGTTTTGTCGATATGAACGTTTTTCAGGCTTCGGCATGGTCTTCACTAATTGAAGGAAGTTCTCCAGACTCGACGCCCGAGCCACCGCCTGAAATCCGACCGAGACCCGATGTCATCATCAATTTTGCACGGTCTTTTTGAAATGCCGGGTCGTCCAGGATATCCTCAATTTCTCTAAGATTTGGCAGATCAGATATCGCGTTCAGGCCAAAGAGATCGAGAAAGCGGTCGGTGGTGCCGTAAAGTAAAGGCCGCCCGATTGACTCGGCTCTTCCAACAACGTCGATGAGTCCGTATTCGAGTAGTCGTCTAAGCGCGTAGTCGCAATTAACCCCGCGAACGTTCTCGATATTGATTTTCGTAACGGGTTGACGATAGGCCAGAATAGCGACCGTCTCCATCAGCGACCGGGTAATGCGTTTCGTGTGGTCCTGACTCTGCAAGGCCTGGATATAGTGGGCCATCTCCGATATGGTAGCCATGCGATAGCCACCCGCCCACGGCCGAATACGAAAGGCTCGATCCGTCGAATCATAGACTCCGTTGATGCGATCAACGGCATCATGAATCGCGTCAGACGTGGGCATATCTTCACCACTGACATCCGAAAAGACCTTTGCAATCTGTGCCGCCGTTACCGGCTCGTTTGCAGTGAATACAAGAGCTTCTGTGACAGTATCCAATAGAAACGGTCCGAACCTCGCTTCTGAAGACACGGCATCATTTTCGTTCGTCGTCTCGTTGTCGTTTTCCATCGATACTTCTGGCTTCGAAAGCTTAATTTGTCTCAGGTTGCGGCGTAGCTACACGGGTGAGTTCTAAGAAGAAATCATCGGGTTCGCCGAGAAGAAAAATATCAATTTCACCGGTTCTGGTCATTTCGAGAACGGCGAGAAAAGTCGTAATGATAAAAACTTTGGACCGGCCCGATACGAGTTCAACAAAAGAAGATTTGCTCTTGATGGTCAGGACAGCCCGTAGGAAATCGAGCTGCTCCTCCAGCGAATAGGATTCCGCTTCGACCTCATGGGTGTGCTGCTCCGTCGCCGTCGTCAGAACGCGTCGTAAAGCGGAGACCAGATCAAAAACGGTGGCGTCAACGAGTTCTTCCTGTGGCTCGCCGTCTCGTGCCTCTGTCGCGGACGCCATTCCCCTCGTGTATTGTCCAGCTCTCTCGTCCCAGTGGGTTTCCAGGCTCTCGGTAGCCTCCTTAAATCGAACATACTCGAGCAAACGATCCACGAGTTCACGTCTTGGGTCTATCGGCTCGCCTTCTTCGTCCGTGCTCCTGCCAGGCAGCAACATCCTGGCCTTGATGTTCACGAGGACAGAAGCCATATAAAGAAAATCGCCGGACGTGTCGAGATCCACTTCCTTCAGCAGTCTCACATACTGCAGAAACTCGTCGGCAATCTCTCCGATGGGAATATCATAGATGTCGAGTTCGTCGCGCCGAATAAAAAACAGCAACAGATCCAGCGGACCTTCAAACTGCTGTAAATGAATTCGATACATCCCCTACTCGCCTCTCGCGTCTCAGGGCCTGTTAACAGACCCTAATTAAAAAGACGGCCGCCATTTCTGTCTTTGAACCACTGAACTGTTTCTTTCAGACCAGTGGCTACATCCACTTCGGGACTCCAGCCGAGATGCTCGGACGCCTTACGAAATGCAAGAACACTACGTAGCTGCTCGCCCGGTTGCCCTTCACGGTAATTCTCAACAATCGACGGATCGATCTCGTTTCGGATAGTTGTAAAAAGTTCAATCACATTCGTTTCAATACCGGTTCCGATGTTAAAGATATCGGAATTTGAATGCATGAGTGCAAGTAGATTCGCCCGAACGACATCTTTTACAAAAACGTAGTCTCTCGTCTGCTTCCCTGTGCCGTTAATGAATACGGCTTCGTCTGCGAGCATGCGTTCGGAAAAAATGGCTACCACACCGGCTTCGCCGTGAGGATTCTGACGCGGACCATACACATTCCCGTATCGAAGGGCTATGTACTCAATACCATACGCATGGTGGTAAAACGCCAGATATTTTTCCGAACAAAGTTTAGCAATGCCGTAGGGTGAAAGCGGTCTCAGGGGATGCCGCTCATCCTGAGGGGTATATTCCGGATCCCCGTAAATGGCGCCGCCCGTCGACGCAAAAATGACTTTTCTGAGCCCGGATTTGCGACCGGATTCCATTAGATTCAGCAGTCCTCCGATGTTTACATCGGCATCGAACGCCGGGTCGGCAACGGATTTTCGCACGTCCATCTGAGCCGCATGATGCACCAGAACTTCGCATTCGATTGATGCGAGAAGGGACGCCGCGTCATCCGAGCGAATATCTATCTGGTGAAACGTCGCCCTGGGATTCACGTTTTCTCTGAACCCGGCAGACAGATCGTCGATGATGTGGACTTCGTGGCCAATCTCGATCAGGGCATCACATAAATGCGAACCGATGAATCCCGCACCTCCGGTAACGACTATCCGCTTCACTTGCTGACTTTATTGTTGTTGTTACGTTCCGGTAACAATTCGACGACAGAAAACTGATCGGGTATGAACAATTTATGGGCCAGATCCTGGATGTTTTCCGCCGTAACAGCCTCTACCTGCTCGAGTATCTCGTCGAGTGAAAAATATCGCCTGTAATATACTTCCTGCCTCCCAAGACGCATCATCCGGCTGTCCATGCTCTCAAGTCCCAACATAATCGAGCCTTTTACCTGGTTTCTGAGCGCCTGAATCTTGCGAGAACTCACGCGCGTTTGCGTCACCTTATCCAGTTCACGAAGAACCATTTTTTTGGAACGATTCAGTCTAGATGCGTCGGTGCCCATATAAACACCGAACTCTCCACTGTCCGAGTGAAGATTCGCGAATGAATATATGTTATAGCAGTACCCGTACTTCTCGCGAATATTCTGATTGAGAATGCTGGACATGCCGCCCCCAAGGAGCGTATTTAATACAGTAAGCGGAATCCTGTCTGTGCTGTGGGCTCCAAATATTCGGGTGCCAAGTACAAGATGCGCCTGCTGGATGGGCTTCTCAGCGACGACCGTGCCCGGCCGGTATCCATTCACCGGAAGTCTGCTAAATATCTTACTATTTATTGGCTCCCGGCGAAATGTATTCTCTACGAGACGAACAAGGCGGTCATGATCTACATTTCCAGCTACGGTAATTACAGTACGCTCGGGCGTAAAGTGATCGTCCATAAACTGCTTAAGTCGCTGCCGATCAAATGAACGCACCGCCGATTCCAAGCCAATGATTGGCCGACCCATTGCATGTTCTTCGTAAAGTTTGCGCTCCAGGAGATCAAAGACGTAATCCTCAGGTGAGTCCTCGTACATCTTCATCTCCTCGATGACGACATTCTTCTCCTTTTCCAACTCCCGAGGTGGGAAAACAGGTGCCAGAATCAGGTCGCTGATGGTGTCCAGTGCCCTCTCGAGGTGCTCGTCGAGCGCACGTGCATAGAAACAGGTGTATTCCTTCGTCGTGAACGCATTGAGGTACCCGCCGACGTTCTCCATTCGTTGGGCGATTTGATGCATGCGGCGCTTTTCCGTGCCTTTGAAGACCATGTGTTCAAGAAAATGGCACATGCCCGCATCCGCATCGGTCTCATCCCTGCTTCCGGCCTCGATCCAGAGACCCATCGAGATGGAACGCACGGACGACGTGGATTCCGAGATAATGCGGATACCGCTGGGAAGCGTCGTTCTTCTGAACAGAACCGCAGCCTGTTCTATTGATTTCGTCATTATTCTTCCAATCCTGCCAAGGGACTGTTTACGCTTCCTGCAACCGTACTGCCGGCAGGTAGCGGCTTCTACAGGGCGCTTTCAGTAAGCGTTAACAGGCCCGAACAGAATGAAGGCGAAAGCCGTGTGACCTCCGCCCTCAAAGTCTATACAGGCGTCCTGCTGCGACACCCGCTAGCGCCTCCTGTCGCCACCGCCGCCGCGTCTATCGCGCCCACGGTTGTCTCCTCCGCCGCCTCTGCGTCGGCCGTCACGCCCACCACCTCGCCGATCATTACGAGGGGGTCTTTCCACATAACCCTCTGGTTTCTCAAGGAACGGCTTTCTACTGAACCGAAGCTTACCGTCATCGCGGACTTCGATCAGCTTGACCTTCACTTTGTCACCAATCTGCAGGTAATCTTCGACGCGTTCGACATATCCATAGTCGAGCTCGGATACATGCAACAAGCCTTCCTTACCCGGCATGATCTCGATGATGGCTCCAAAGCCTTCGACTTTTCGGACCGTACCTTCGTATTCCTCTCCTTCTTCGGGCACGGTAACGATACCCTTGATGATCTCAAGGGCCGCCTGCGCGTCGTCTCCATTGGTTGCCGCAATGGTTACGATCCCAACGCCTTCTTCTTCATTGATCTCGATAACCGTATTCGTATCCCGCTGAATGCCCTGGATAATTTTTCCACCGGGTCCGATAATGGCACCGATGAATCCGGCATCAATAGTAATCTGAGTCAGTCTCGGCGCATACGGCGATAGATCAGCGCGGGCTTCGGCGATGGTTTCGTCCATGACATCGAGAATATGCATACGCCCGCCGTGCGCTTGCTCAAGCGCCTCGGCCAGCACCTCTCTCGTCAGTCCGGAGATCTTGATATCCATCTGACAGGCCGTAATACCGTCCCTGGTACCGGTGACCTTGAAATCCATATCGCCGAGATGATCTTCCGTTCCCAGGATATCGCTCAGAATCGCCGTTCGATTCTCTTCTCCAATCAAACCCATCGCAATCCCGGCAACCGGTTTTTGAATCGGCACACCGGCGTCCATCAAGGCCATCGACCCTGAACAGACGCTGGCCATTGAAGAGGAACCGTTTGACTCGAGCACGTCCGAGTTGATGCGAATCGTATACGGGAAATCGTGTGCGTCCGGCAACATCTTCAGCAGCGCGCGCTCAGCCAACATTCCATGACCGATCTCCCGTCTACCCGGGCCACGTAAGAATCGAGCCTCACCTACACTGAAGGGAGGGAAGCTGTAGTGCAGGTAAAATCGTTTGTCGTCTGCGTCGAAGATCTGATCTACGGGTTGAACGTCCTTGCCGGTACCCAGTGTGACGGACGAAAGAACCTGGGTCTCACCCCGGGTAAAGATGGCTGAGCCGTGTACGCGGGGCAGATAATTTACGTCTGTCCAGATCGCCCGAACGTCCGTTAGACTTCGGCCGTCTATGCGCTTGCCCTCTGAAAGGATCATGTCGCGCATAACGGATTTCTCAACTTCTGCTACAGCTTTCTTGATATCAGCTGCGGTAATCCCATCTTCCGTTTCTACCGCGCGGACAGCGCCCGTTGTTGGATCGTCCCGGCCCAGCAGCGCGTCGAGCGTTTCTTCCCTGATATCGGCTATTCCTCCGTAAAACGATTCTTTGTCGTACGGGGCTCGGATATGGGCATTGATTTTGTCGGCCGTGAGCTCTCTGACCTTCGCAACGAGCCCATCCGGAATACCGACCGTCGAATACTCGAACGTCTTCGCACCTCCAACATCCGCGATCAGAGCCGTCTGAGCATCGCATAGAGCCCGAATAGCATCGTGTGCTACCTCAAGAGCTTCGATCATCTCCTCTTCCGATATTTCATCCATCTCGCCTTCAACCATTACGATGGCGTCGGATTTCCCGGCTACGATGAGATTGATATCTGATCCTTCAAGGTCGCTAATGGTCGGGTTTACGACGAAACTTCCATCGACACGACCGACTCGCACTTCTGAAATCGGTCCATCGAAAGGAGCCCCTGCAAGAACAAGCGCTGCCGAGGCTCCCACACCTGCGAGAACATCTGCATCATTCTCTGCATCGGCAGAGAGTACGCTTGCGATGATCTGAACCTCATTAAAAAAACTGTCGACAAACATCGGACGAAGCGCCCGATCGATGAGTCGCGATGACAACACTTCCTTGTCGGTCGGACGACCTTCCCTCTTGAAAAACCCACCGGGAATTTTACCTCCGGCAGAAAACTTTTCACGGTAATCAACTGTGAGCGGAAAGAAACTCTGTCCTTCTCTCGCTTCGTTGCTCAAGACAGCCGTGCATAGCACCATGGTATCCCCCATGCGAACAACAACGGCGCCTGATGCCTGCTTTGCAAGCCTTCCTGTTTCAAGTATTAGGCTTTTTCCGGGGCTAAATTCTACTTCCCGAATAACTGCTTCTGACATGTTTTTCCTTTTTTTCTCTTCCTACACAAACAACGCTAGGGTCACATATGACCACCTATGCTCAGCCTTGAAGGTCGAGGTGCTTAAATGTTCGAAACGGCCTCCTTTTGTCGAAGAGGCCGCCCGTTGAAATGGCATTACTTTCTGATGCCGAGTTCTGCAATGACCGCACGATACCTCTCAATATCACGCTCCATCAGGTAATTCAGGAGGCGGCGACGTTTACCGACCAATTTCAACAATCCACGACGCGTTGAATGGTCCTTGGAATGCACCTTGAGGTGTTCGGTTAGATCTGCGATTCGGGCACTGAATATGGCAATCTGGACTTCCGCAGTCCCGGAGTCCGTGTCATTCTTTCCGTACCGGTCGACGAGTTCCAGCTTTTTCTCTTTCGAAATCATTCAGAGATCCTCTTTAGATTATACCATGCTAAAGAAGAACGCGTATTCCCCTGGTGGGAAACGAATTCACTTTTTGATTCCGGCATTTCCTGCCGGATGCTAATTGAAGGCCCCAAACTAGGCGGTTTCTTCAAAAGAAGCGATGCAACGCTCTTTGTCAAGATAAAGTTGCCGCACGAGCATGTCTTCATTCTCGAATTTTCTTTCTGAACGAATTCTTGATATGAATTCGATCCTTATGGACGAGAAATAAAGGTTCTCGTCGAAATCTATGATGTGTACTTCCAGATACCGCCCCGTGTCTTCGAATGTCGGCCTGTGACCGATATTCATCATGCCCGCATACACGTCGTTCTCGTCGTCAATCGAAATGCGAACGGCATAAACTCCATTTAGCGGTATCAGCTTTCGCGGATCGCTGGGCGCCAGATTTGCAGTTGGAAATCCTAATGTCTTTCCACGACCGAGGCCTCGCACTACTTGTCCGGATAGTCCAAAACGGGTCCCCAGATGCTCAGCGGCTCTGGCTACATTTCCTTCTTCGCATATCAGGCGCCTGATCTCAGACGACGATACTACGTGCTGATCCATGATCCAGGCTGGAATCACATCGACAGCGAATCCCTTCTTCTCCGCCAGGCGCTGGAGCACATGTTCGTCGCCTTTTCGATTTCGCCCGAATCCATGATCGTGGCCGATCACAATCTCCTGCATTCCAATCTTATTGAGCAGATACCCCGTTACGAATTCGTCCGGCGTAAGGCGAGAAAACTCATATGTGAATGGAATGACGACGACGCAATCGACGCCGAGTTCTCGGCAGATCCTTGCCCGTTCTTCCACTGATGTAAGCAGTGCAACCGGTCCTGAGCCGACGATCTCTCTTGGGTGCGGATGAAATGTAACAAGTGTACTTCGTCCGCTTAGTCTTTTTGCCCGCGAAAGTAAATATTCGATTATCGCCCGATGCCCCATATGTACGCCATCAAACGTTCCCACGGTAATGATGGAGGAATCGTCACGTTCGAGCGTTGTTATGTTCTCAAAGAGGCTCACGACGCCGGCGAACCTCTTTCGTCTGAAGCCCCCACAGCTTCGGCAAGTGCGTTCAGATCCCACGCTGCATCAACATGCAGCTCTCCAATCATGGTTCGTCGAAGAGCTATAAGATGCGCGCCCACGCCCAGATTCTGTCCAAGATCATGAGCTATGGAGCGAACATAGGTGCCCTTGGAGCACACGAGGCGGAAAGAGACGTCTGTTCCCTGTAACTCGCCGACCTGGAAAGAATCGACCGTAACATCTCGAAGTGGCGTATCGACTATTTCACCCCGTCGTGCCTTCTTGTAGAGCCTCTCTCCTCCCACTCGCACGGCTGAATAAATGGGGGTTTTCTGCCGAATGGTTCCTTCGAATGTTCGTGCCGCAGTCTGAATCATATCATCCGAGATGTCTGAAATATCTTTTTGGATTAAAACTGACGTTTCGGCGTCGAACGAGGGCGTACTCTGACCCAAACGGATGCGACCCTCGTAGACTTTTGGCATTTCCAGGAACGCACTCATTCTTTTGGTAGCCCTACCGATAAGACAGATAAGCAATCCAGTAGCCATGGGGTCAAGTGTTCCTGCGTGTCCCATTTTACGGACGCCGATTAATCGCCTCAGGCGCCGGATCACATCGAATGACGAAATGCCCCCGGGTTTGTCCATGGGTAAAATGACATCATCCCACGAACCAGGCAGCGACCCGCTGAGAAACAGGGTCTCTTTCCGGGTCATTGAAAACTTCCTTTCGGCAGTCGACATGGCGTTCAGGATAGGGCATCCTGCCCTTCACGTTCGTCCCGAATTCGCCCGAACAGTTCTTCTAAACGAGCCGCTTCGGCAAGCGTCTCATCGAGGAAAAAACGAATGTCTGGAACGGCCTTGAGTTGGTGGCGCGTTCTCTTGGCCAGACTCGTACGAATGAGGCCGGAAAGATCCTTGAGATGTGCAATCACGGCCTGTTTCTGATCGGGATTATCACCCAGAATGCTCACATAGATGTAGGCAATCGACAAATCATTTGTTACCCGAACACCGGTAACGGTAACCATGGGCTTAAGCTGATCCGCGTATTCTTTCGAGAGAATTTCCGCCATCTCGCGCTGGAGCATACTGGCGACTCTGTCGGTTCGGATACTCATTGCCTGTCAATCAAATGAGATGACGCGTGTAAAATACGTGACGCGAATTATACTTCGAGAGTACGCTTGGTCTCTACAATTTCATAGGACTCGATCTGATCACCGACTTTGACGTCGTTGAAATTTTCGATTCCGATCCCGCACTCATAGCCATTTTGAACCTCTCTCACATCGTCTTTAAAACGCTTAAGGGAGGCAAGAGAACCGTCATAAATCACGACACCATCTCGAATCAGTCGCACCTTATCGGAGCGACGAAGTTTTCCATCAACAACGAAACAACCAGCGATCAATCCAACTTTTGGCACCTTGAACGTCTCTCTAACTTCGAGCACCCCGAGAATATTCTCGTGCTTCTCAGGCGATAACAGCCCTTCAAGAGCATCCCGTACCTCGGAGATTGCATGGTAGATTACCGAGTAGAGTCGGATATCGATTTCTTCCCTTTCGGCCAACTTGCGGGCACCCAGTACAGGTCGAACCTGGAAACCAATGATAATGGCATTGGAGGCGGTAGCGAGCATCACGTCACTTTCATTAATGGCTCCGACACCCTTATGAATGATATTGACGACTACTTCTTCTGTCGAAAGCTTCAACAGGGCATCGGATAGGGCTTCAACCGATCCACCCACATCACCCTTTACAATCAAGTGAAGCTCCCGGAAGTCCCCAAGCGCCAGTCGACGACCGATTTCATCCAGCGTGATGTGTTTTCTCTGACGCAATGCCTGCTCCCGGAAAATCTGCTGGCGCTTCTGGGAAATTTCCTTCGCCTCCTTTTCGTCTTCGAGAACAATGAACGAATCACCAACTTCCGGCGAGCCGTCGATCCCGATGACCTGGGCCGGCATGGCAGGGCCGACATGATCGATCCTATTGTCTCGTTCATCAAACATCGCGCGTACACGACCCGCGTAGATACCGGCAATAAACGTATCACCCACCTTCAGCGTACCCGTCTGCACCAGAACCGTCGCTACATTTCCTCTACCTTTCTCGAGCCGGCTTTCGATAACAGTCCCTACCGAATGCCGATTTGGATTGGCTGTCAGATCGAGCAATTCCGCTTCGAGTAGAACCTTGTCTAGCAGTTCGTCCACTCCCTGTCCGGATTTGGCCGAAACCAACTCACATTGAACCTTGCCACCATATTGCTCAACCAACACATTTTCGTCGGCGAGCTGCTGCATTACGCGCTGTTCGTTGGCATCCGGTTTATCAATTTTATTGATCGCCACCACGATCGGCACTTCTGCGGCGCGGGCATGATTGATAGCCTCGACCGTCTGGGGCATCACCGCATCGTCAGCAGCGACGACAAGAATGACCAAATCGGTCACCTGGGCACCGCGAGCGCGCATGGCCGTGAATGCTTCGTGGCCCGGGGTATCGAGAAATGTCAGTAGGGCGCCATTTTTAAGTTGCACATGGTGGGCACCTATGTGCTGCGTAATCCCTCCCGCTTCTCCTGCGACTACGTTTTCACTTCGGATGTAATCGAGAAGGGATGTTTTACCATGATCTACGTGTCCCATAACCGTCACGACGGCTGAACGAGGCTCCAGGTCCTTGGGATCGTCTTCCTCAATCACTATATCCGATGTCGTGAAGTCACTTATAAACTCCACATCGTAGCCATACTCGTCCGTAACAAACGAGATAGTATCCGCATCGAGTCTCTGATTGATGGAGACCATCATACCGGCTTCGAAGAGAACTCCGATTAACTCGGTAACGGGAACGTCCATCAGGTTGGCCAACTCGCCTGTGGAAAGAAATTCGGTCAGCTGAAGCGTGGTGGCCTGTTCGTCGCGCTCGTCCTGTTCACGCTGGCGACCCGCAGCGCGCTCATCTCTTTTCTGTCGGCGACGACGCTGCCGAACACGGCTGGCGCCCATTTCAAGTTCACGAAGCGTCTCCTGGAGGGTATGCTCGACATCCGCTTCATCTACCGCCGGGCCTTTACGCCTCTTGGATTTCTTCTTTGCCGGGCGGCTTTCAGCACTCGGTTTGGCGTCCTTGGTGGGTTTCTTCGCACCGCTAATGCGCTTCCGTTTGCGCCTCCCTTTGCCCTGAGCCGGACGATCATCCTCCTTGACCGTCTCCAAATCGATCTTTCCGAGGATTTTTGTGCCGGCAAGCTTGTAGCGATCTGCAGCGATCAAGCTTTCCTCGTCAATATCTTCGTCAATTGCTTCGGTACCATCTTCCTCTTTCTCACCATCGGAATCGGGAAGAGGTTCAGAAACGATGTCGACAATTTCCTGAATCTCCTCCGTTGTCAGCTGCTCTTCGGGCTCCTCGACAGTATCTTCGGCGGCTTCTCCCTCGATTTCCTCGACGACGGGCTCAACGATCTGCTCTTCTGAGGCCTCTGTCGGTACTAAGGGCTTTTCAGTCGTCTTCTCTTCAGTTTTTTCTTCGTCCGCTGCTTCCACCTCGGCCACGAGGTCCTTTTTCCCAACTTCTACCGGTTCTGCCGCGACAATATCTACGACCGGTTCTTCTTCGGCAATCTCAGAATCCACGATTTCAGCCACCGGTTCGACGCTGACTGCGTCCTGCGATTCTTCCGATTCGGCTACTTCTTCAGCGGGTTCTACCTCAATGATCTCGCCAGTCTCTGTGACGATTCGAGCGGCTCTCTTCTGCCTGATGCGCGCAGCAAGCGCTTTGTCCTCGGCAAACTCTTCCAGAAGTACGAGATATGCATCTTCATCCGTTATTGAGGCATTGATACCCTTTCCCGTGAGAGCCTCAGCAAACCCGGCATCCGTCAAATGCTCGACGAGGGAATCGACCGCGATATTCAATTCACGAGAGACCTTGAACAGGCGAACCTTCTTAAACTTTTCAGAAGTGGTCATATAGGCGTTATTGTTGACTCGTTCCGTAGACTTTCAGGCTCAGGAACTAAGCCTCAACTTTCTCCTCTCCTTCTTCGCTCGATTCAGGTGCACTGGCATCAGCCTCAACTTTATCCGCAGCTTCCTCAGGAACAGCCCGGAACTCGTCGGCTTCAGATTTAGATTCCTTCTCGGTCTGTTGCGCAGACATGTCCGTTTCTTCATCAAGCACCGATTCAACTGTCTCTTCAGGCGCCCCTACTGCTACTTCATCTGCAGCAACTTCTGTAATGGCAGCGTCGGGACCCGGAAGGTCGTCCGAGGCGTCTTCGTCCCTCGACAACTCAGCTTCCGCGGAAGCTTCGTCCGGGGCCCGGGCATCACCTTGATCCCCAGAAACCTCGGACTCCGTCAGTTTTTCACCGGCTCCCTGTGTTTCAGAATCCTCCTGATTCGCGCTTTCTTCCTCAGTCACCGCTACGGCATCAACGGTGTCCCCTTTTGCCGCCTCCGTTTCCTCAATCTCAGATCCGGTTATTCCGGTAGCAGCCTCTTCTTCTTCCTCGAATTCAGCGCGGATGACATTGATGACGGCAGTTGCGACTTCCGCATCAAGG